>JAFPNK010000095.1 GCA_017401985.1 Paludibacteraceae bacterium
AATATTGCATAATGAATAACACCATTCATATAATCAACTTAAATTTATTAACACAAATCTTAATTCATTAAAATTATGAGAAAACGATTCTTTATGGCACTGGCATGTGCCGCAATGATGTTGCCTGCGGCAGCACAATGGACGCCGGGGGACAACAACCTGGTTCCTATCGCTAATGACACCACGCTGGAGTATAACCGCCCGGTGGTGATCCGTAAAGCAGACGGTTCCACGCTGCTCGCCTACAGAACGTATGGATATCATATCAATCCGGAAACAGGAACAAGGCAGGCTAAACGGTACTTCTATCTGCATTTCCAGAAATTAGACAAGGACGGTAACAAGGTTTTCGGCGATGAAGGCGTTCTTATCTCCTATAAGCGTACAGGGTCGGCTGCATACAGCAAGCTCTCCATGGATACACTTTCCAACGGCAATGTGGTATTGTCCTTTGCCGACTTTCGAATGGGAGATACGACCTATATTTCCTCAGAAGACCTGCGCGCTTATGCGTACTGCTACACCCAGGATGGTCAGCCGGTTTGGTCTACGGACGGTGTCAGACTGCCCGTCTTCCCGCAACTGGATGAGGCTGTGATGCGCAGACATGTGCAGGAGAAAGTGACCGTGAGCGGAGAGAATATCTATTTTACCGCTATAGCAGAAGAGGAACTATTGGTGCCCCAAGGAGACTCCATCGTAGCTAAATACATCGAGTATTTGCAGGTATCTTGTCTGGATTATGAAGGCAATATCCTTTCTTCACGCATTGATTCGGTAGCTCATTACATTTCCTATGACGTCAGTCCGGCGCCGGAGGGTAAGTTGTATCTGGTCTATACGAATATAGAAGAAGGCTATAGCGTAGAGTGCTTGGATGCGACCTGTCAGAACATCTGGAGCAAACCGTCTGTTATTGAACCTTATTCGGTCGTTTCCCGTTCCGGTCTGGGTTCGGAGCGTTCCGTTGCACCCAAAGACATGATCCCGATGAGTGATGGCGGCATGGCATTTCTTTACTTTGCTTATCCGCCTAATATGGGTACTTCGCTTTTGTATTACAATCGCATCAGTACGGACGGTTCTACCTTCCCGGAGCATGTTCGTCTCACCGATTCCATCGCCAGACATCATGACCATATCTATCTGATTGAAGGAGAGAACCTCCATGTCTTCGAGAGCCGTGTACGCGAAATAACCAGTAAAAGGAGTGAGTTTTATCTATATTATACTCGCGTACGTCTCAGCGACGGCTCCAAACTGATTGAAGAACCCATCGGCAAAATCTGGGATATGCATGTCAACGCGTCCCCGACATTTATCGGTCTGGTCAAGGCAAACGGACTGTTCCGATTGATCACCTATACCATTGACAGACATTTCGCCACGTTCTTTAACGATGTCACCACCTACGATCCGGACGGTAAGATCCAATTCAGCAAACCCATCTTCGGTGGGGATCAGTATATGAGCGATATCGAGTTTGTGAATGAGGACAATATGGGCTATTTCTTGCTCACCAAAGGTGAATATGGCTCAGACGGTCTGTGGATGGCATGCGTCGATCTGACGGACGACACCAACACCCAACTTGTTACCGCTGAACTGCCGGGTAAGTTCTCCGTCAATGCCGAGGGCAAACAAGTGCAGTTCTCGCAAGGAAACATGAAGTACATGAAGAGCCACGAATTCCCGATCATCTCGGATAGACAATGGGAAGAGCTCGACGGTTACAATCAATGGATCAAGAAAGCCGACTATATCAACTGGCTGGACCTCTTTGGTTGGGGCACGGGTACGAATGAAGAGCTGATCAAGTATGACACCCTCGCTCCGTATGCCACGTTCACCGACTGGGGTAATCTCGATTACCGCAACCTCTCTGACGGAGCCGTTACATGGCGCACGATGAGTGCAGACGAGTGGGAGTATCTGCTCAACGGACGTGAGAACGCAGCCCAAAAACGCGCAATAGGCGGTGTCCGTTGGGCGCAACAAGCGGCATCTGCGCAACCCGGTGCGTTCCTGTTACCCGATGATTTCGTGCTGCCGGATAGCCTTAAGATGGATGTCAATGCTACCTCTTTCTATAAGAATACCTATTCGTTCGGTGAGTTCTATCAACTGCAACAAGCAGGTGCTGTATTCCTCCCGCTGGATGGCTACCGGAAAGATACCGTTGTGTACGATTATGACGGAAATACATCCTCCTTCCCGACAGTAGGCCATTACTGGACTTCCACGCCTGACGGCGAACTCAACGCGAAGAGTATTAAGATTGATAAGACAGGCGTTTCTATCGAGTCTGCGGAACGTTGCCTCGGTATGTCCGTTCGTCTCGTCAAGGACGCTGAAGGTAGCGAAGAAGGTATCGAGGATGTAGTGGCAACCGAGAAGGACAAGACCCGCAAGATTCTCATGGACGGCACGCTCTACATCATCCGCGACGGACGTATCTACAACGCTACCGGTGCAGAGGTTAAATAAATTATAGCTGATAGGCTGATTCACCCAGAGGCGGAGTACTTTCATAGTGCTTCGCCTCTTTTTTTTGTACGTTTCCTTGCGCATGTTAAAAAAAAGCAGTACCTTTGCGCGGAAATCGCGCAATGACAAAAATAATAACTATATGAAAAACAAATTTTATCTATTGAGCCTTGTGGTGTGCTCCTTGCTGCTGATGCCAAACAGGGCGCAGGCTAATGACTATCTGGAGCATTCGGAGCACTACACGGTGATGAACGTGGGTAACGGCGTGTACCGCTTCCGTATCCCTGTATGGGTATATGGCCGCGCGAACAACTACTACCTGGACAGTAAGAACCTGCGTAATGACAAGTACGACTCGTACGTATGGTACTCGCTC
>JAFPNK010000009.1 GCA_017401985.1 Paludibacteraceae bacterium
GCTACCAAGGACACGATTGAGATTGACGGCGTTAAGTATCCGCTTATCAAGCTGGAGATCTCGAACACGAGTCACCCGTTCTACACCGGTAAGTCCAAACTCGTGGACACCGCAGGTCGTGTGGACAAGTTTATGTCTCGCTACGGCAACCGCACTCGCAAGTAATTGCGACGTTTAATAAGGGGCGAGCGTGTGCTTGCCCCTTATTATTGTTTGAAGGTTTGAAATAGTTTGAAATGGTTGGAGACAGTTAACGACGTCAAACGCGAAGCATCAAACAACCTCAAACAACTTCAAACAACATCAAACAACCTCAAACAACTTCAAACTATTTAATCATGAAAAATGCAAATCTCTGGCGTGCTTTAGGCCGCAACACTATTGTTTCGATTATTTTGTTTGGCGCCTTATTAGGCTTGTTATACTTGGCTGAAATGATTTGGCCGGAGTTGACGCTGCTCAAATGGTCCGATCCTGCGTGGGTAGTAGGTATTCCGGCGAGCATCATAGGCGTGGCATATATATTAACGATTAAGGATCCGAGTAATTACACCGGTTTCTATGCAGGCATTATTATGTCTATTCTGCTGGGTGTGCAGTTCATGCTGCAAAAACCGAAGCCGGGAGTGGACAGTGCGTTTTTGTTCTTCTGCGTGTTTATTCCGTTCCAGATCAAGTCTATTCTCAACTGGAGCAAACCACAAAAGACGGACGCAGAGCCGTTTAGCCCTGAGTTTTTGAAGATGAAGGGCATGTTGTTGTCCGTATTAGTATTGATTCTTATTACCGCTGTGGATTACCTATTCGCCACATGGTACTACGGTAATGGTCTGGGTGACGCAATTGCATCGAAGTTACTGGGCGGATTGTTGATTTCGTCGTCCGTACTGGCGAACTTCTGGTTGATTTACCGCAAGACAGACAGTTGGATTTATTGGTTCATCTATAGTGCAGCCGGCATCGGATTGTTCGTGTTACTTGATAATGTGTTCTCCATCGTACTGTTTATCTTCTTCCTGGTGATCAACTCGATGGCAGGCATTGCATGGATCAAAGGTACTAAACCCGAAAATATGGGGTGGTTAAAAGGAAAATGATTAAACGTAAAGCAGATACTATATTGAAAGTGACGGAGCCGATAGCTCTGATGGACTTTCTGATTGCAAAGATGGGCGGCATGGCTCGTTCGTCGGTGAAGCAGTTATTGGGTCAACGTCGCGTGAAGGTGGGTAATGCCATTCAGACGCGGCATGATTTTGCGCTGAAAGCCGGCGATGTAGTCACCGTTTCATCCGGTCGTGGGAACAGCCAGTTGACGCATCCGAAGCTGAAGATCGTCTATGAGGACGACGACCTCATTGTGGTGAACAAGCAGCCGGGATTGTTGACGGTTGCCGCTACGCCGGGAAGTAGTGAGACGACAGCTTTCTCTATCCTGCGCGCGTACGTTAAAAGACAGAACGCGCGTGCGGGCGTATATGTAGTGCATCGATTGGACCGCGAGACCAGCGGACTACTCGTCTTCGCTCGTTCGGAAGAACTGCAGCATTATATGCGCGAGTACTGGCGTGAGTTGGTGACAGAGCGCACGTATATTGCGTTAGCGGAGGGAGTGCTTCAACCGAAAGAGGGACAGATCAAGACTTGGTTCACGGAGGACAAGCGCAATGCGATGGTTTATTCGTCCCCTGTAGATGACGGAGGCGATTTGGCGATTACGAATTACAAGACGCTGCGGACGTCAGCGGATGGCGAGTATTCGTTAGTGGAGTTGCACTTGGAGACGGGACGAACGAATCAGATTCGTGTACATTTGGCAAGTAAGGGTTGTCCGATAGTAGGCGACCGCAAGTACGGGCACGGCAATGAGAGCAGCCCGATAGACCGTCTATGTTTGCACGCAAAGGTACTGGCGTTCATTCATCCCGTGACGGAGAAGACAGTGCGCTTCGAGAGTCCGGTTCCGAAGGAGTTCAATCGGGTGCTGGTTTAATGAATAATTAATAATGAATATCTCGTGAAGCGGACATTACTTTTTGTATTTTGTTTTTTGCTCTTTGTTCCGGTTTTCGGGGCGAAGCGAAAGGTGCACACCATCGGGGACAGTACGATGAGCGAGTACAAACCGGCCGCGACGTCGAAACGCGGTTGGGGCATGTATTTGCAGGCGTTCTTTAATCCCGACAGTGTGGAGGTAAATAACCGCGGCAAGAGCGGTGCGAGCACGCGTACGTTCTACGAGACGGAGAACTTGTGGCCGTCGGTAAAGGCACAGATGAGCGCAGGGGATTATTTGATTATTCAGTTCGCGCACAACGACGAGAAATGCAAAGGCGAGGACGTGTATGTTGAGAATGCGCGGCTGCGTGCCGAAGGCAAGGATACCTTGACAGATATGCGAGGTACGGAGCCGAACTCGACCTATAAAGAGTACTTGCGGAAGTATGTAAATGAGGCGCGTGAGTTGGGCGTGACGCCTATTCTGATGAGTCCGATTTGCCGGGCGTATTTTAAAGACGGTAAGATTAACGACGAAGGATGCCACGTGCTTTCTCCGGATAAGGATTACGTGCGCGCGATGCGAGAAGTGGCGGAGGAGATGGGCGTGCCGTTCCTGGATATGACGGCGCGCAGCAAGGCGTTTTATGAGTCACGCGGAAAAGAATTCTGTATGTCCCATTACTTCAAGTGCGGCGACAAGACACATACCTCGAAAGAAGGCGGAATGGCAATCGCCACGTTAGCGTACGAGTTGATTTTGGAATCGGAAGCGTTGGACGCATTGCGTCTGTTCACTTATCTGCCGACCATAGAGGAAGTAGAAGCGTACGCGCAACGCATCGAAGAAGCAGGTAAGCAGGCTGCTATTGAAGCAAAAGGCACGCCGTTTGATTTGGTTATTGATGAATGGTTATTGGTGAATATAGAAAGAGTCCAAGGCGGTTATGTGCCGACTGGAGGTGCTTGGCCGGCAGGGGAGATTGATGAGGTTGCGAATCGGTACATCGAATATACGATTGAAGCGGACAAGAAGAAAGGTCTCGTTATTGAGGGCATCACCCTACCCGTTCGTGCGAAAGGCGGCGAGGGAATGAATATTCATATTAACTACGGTTTCGGAGAGTCCTTCAGCGGTGTAACCACGATTTATGAGAATACGGCGCTTCCTAAGGACAAATGGCTGACGGTTACATTAGATCAGCCTATTCTTGTTCCCGCGGGTCAGACACTGCATCTCCGTGTGCTGCCGTGGTATGATTCGAATGGCAGACCTCAAAAAAAGAAATACCTCCAACTCGGCGAGTTGAAGGTATCCGGTAAAAGACTGCAATAGTTAGCCTGCATCCGGCATACAGCATACAGACACAAAAAAGACCGCCTCGAAGCGGTCTTTTTTGTAGTGATTAATAACTTGTGCGCTGCGTAGCGGCATAACTTATCTTAAGTGCGTAAGCACGCCTTAGTTCCTGTTTGATGTCCGCGATGACACCCATTTTGGTGTCCTTATCCGCTTTAATCGAAACAGTCATAAGACCTTGGTCTGACTCTTTCATAGAGGAACGCTCATTAATGATGTACTCACTAATGTCGCTTACCTCAGCGAATTGGTCATTCAACTGGATACGCGTTTCCGCACCGTATTGTTTACGGAACTCAGCGGTCGGAGTACCGACATAGATATAGCGCACGAGGGATTTGTTCTCCAGCTTGGTGAGCTCAGTAGCCTGCGGGTTCTTGAACTGCACCTTGTAGGTTACTTCCTTCATAGACGTTACCGACATGAAGAAGAACAGCAGCATGAAGATAATATCAGGGAGCGACGACGTATTGAGCGCCGGCATCTCACGTTTCTCATTTCTACGTATCTTTGCCATATCAGTTTCCTCCGTAGTTTTTAGGCTCAGCCTCCGAAATCTTCTGCGGATAAACCTTCTGAATCAGTTTCTGGTCTTCCTCATCGAGTTCGTTATAGCCTTTATGGTACTTTTCATGCGCCAACTCATCACGTAGTTCGTTATACGCAGCCACGAGTTCGTTCTGAACCTCCAAATACGCCTGGTACTGTGTATCTACGTCGTTTTGAACGGAGATCACGTGATCCTTGGTGTATTTGTAAACACCGATCTTACCACCGAAGTCCTCTTCGTACACTTTCGGATAGTAGTCCGCATTGTCCTTATTCTTAATGAACTCTTTGGCTCTTTCTCTCAGTCTCTTGACATCTGTCAACTCGCCCTGTACCATCAGTTGGTTAGCCGAGTTAATCTTAACCACCAACAGGTTGCGCTTGTTGATATCTTTATCCTCCGCTTTTTGGTCAGGCGGAATAGGCGCAGGCAGACGGCGAGCCAGTCCCTGATTAACATCCATAGATGTGGTCACCAGGAAGAAAATCAGCAGCAAGAACGAGATGTCTGCCATTGAGCTGGCGTTGATCTGTGGGACTTTCTTTGCCATGATAGATGTGATTTACTTATTAATTGATTTGTGCACGATACCCCAACCCATTGCACAGAGCGTAATAGCCACTGCAAAATAGGTCCAGTACAGCATCATTTCGCTGATACGAGCCCAAATACCGGAGTTATCCGTACCTTCATATCCTATGATATTCACAGCGTCACCATTTGCTAACACAAAGCAGATAGCCGGGACAATAAACATGTAGGTAAAAATAACAACCAGCACCATGATAGCTTTTTTCGCATCTTTCCGGAACAAATCAATCAACAGAATTGTGATTGATACCAGGAAAGCCAAGAAAGCTAACCCTACAAGCGCATAGGCCCAAATCAGGTATCCACCGGTAAATTGCGGCATTGCCAGGAACTCACCGGCCACCTCCAATTGGTCCTCAGGAGCAACTACGAACATCATTATCGCATAAACGATCACAACAATGATGCTGACAATAGATGTGCCCCAAAGAGCAATTTTCGGGAATATTTTATAGTTCTCATTCATAATGCTCAGAATAAATTAATGGTTATTGGTTAATGGTTATTGGTTAATGGGTGTCCTTTCACCTTTCACCTTTCACCTCTCACCTTTATTTTTTCTTCTGGGCAGCGTCGTATTCTACTACAAGGTCGAGCAGACTGATCGAGCTGTCCTCCATTTCATTCACGAGGTCCTCAACGAGGTAGAGAATGTAGTTGTAGAACAACTGAAGAATGATAGCGATGATAAGACCGAGGAGGGTGGTCAACAGAGCGACCTTGATACCACCGGCAACAACGGTAGCCGAGATATCACCAACTTGCTGAATCTTATCGAATGCCTTGATCATACCGATGATGGTACCCAAGAATCCGAGAGACGGAGCGATAGCGATGAACAGGGTAATCCAAGAGAGGTTCTTCTCGAGCAGACCGAGTTGAACGCCACCATAAGAAGCAACTGTTTTCTCAACTACGTCTACGCCCTCATGATAACGGCTCAGACCTTGATAGAAAATAGAAGCAACCGGGCCACGGGTATTACGACATACCTCAAGAGCCTCATCGATACCACCATGCTTCAATGCAGCTTCTACATTAGAGAGCAATGATTTCGTGTTGGTTTTGCTCAAAGACAGATAGATAATACGCTCGATACAGAAACCGAGACCAAGAATCAAAGTGATGAGGGTAAGAGCCATGAAGAAGGCACCACCTTCAATAAACTTCGTCTTAAGACCTTTGTGAAGAGCTACAATCGCGTTGTCTGCTTTCACCTCAGCAGGAGCCTCAACAGCTTCAGCCTCAGCTGCAGGAGCAGCGTTTTCGTCAACTTGTTCTACAGCTGCCTCTTCAGCAGGAGCGGCTGCTGCATCTTGTGCCATTACTGCTGTGCTACCAAATGCCAGCATAGCGAGCACCGTAAGGGTTGCAAATACTTTTTTCATGAGAATAAAAAAATTAATTTAAGTTATATGTGTTATGTGTTTTCCTTTGCGTCGTTCGACGAGGGATTGCTTCGTAATCCCAGCGGAGAGACGGGGATTCTTACGTCACTTCGTTCCTAACAATCCACAGCCTGCCGGAGGCATCCTGTGCAAGTCTTTTGCTTTAGCCGTGTCCGTAAGCAAGCTTCCTTCTCCGGCTTGTAGCAAAATTCTTTGCGGAGAGACGGGGATTCGAACCCCGGAAACCCTTTTGGAGTTTACACGCTTTCCAGGCGTGCCTCTTCAACCACTCGAGCATCTCTCCTTCGCGAGACCGACGGCTCAATACGATTCGCGACCTCGTCGCTCATATGAATTTTCGCCGTGTTCTCGCTCTCCCCACAAATTAAAATTTGCGTGGCCCCCATTACGAGGGTTATAAATCGGCTACAAAATTACTGCTTTTTTATGACATACGCAAGAGTTTGGGCATTTTTTTGCAAATTTTAATCATTTTATGCCAAAAAGCAGCCTTGCATTACGGTTTGTTTGGTCAATTATCTCTTCTTTCGAGCAATCAAAGACCTGCGCCAAGCGTTCCGCCACATGATCGATGAAGCGACTTTCATTTCGTTCTCCGCGATGCGGAACCGGTGCCATATAAGGGGCATCGGTCTCTAATAAAAGGTGAGAGGTGAGAGGTGAGAGATGAGAGGTTCTTCGCATCTCGTCCAACTCTTTTAACGTGTCACCTAGTTTGCTATTCTTGAACGTGAGCACACCGCCGATGCCGAGATAAAAGCCCATGTTAAGAATCTGCTGCGCGGTCTCTTTGCTGCCCGAGTAACAATGAAAAACACCAGACAATTTACCATTTGGACATTTTTCATTTACCATTTGGCATTCTCTGACGATGGTCAGTATATCTTCGGTGGCTTCACGGTTATGAAGAATAACAGGCAGATTCAGTTCGCGCGCCAAGAGCAACTGCCGGCGCAACACCTCTTTCTGCGCTTCCTTATAGGTTTTATCCCAATAATAATCTAGTCCTATTTCTCCGACTGCCACCAGTTCGTCCCGATGCGCACGAATAGCGGATTCGACAATAGCCAGTTGTTCCTGCCAGTTGTCTTTGACATCTTCGGGGTGCAAGCCCAAGGCGGGATAACAATAACCGGGATGCGCATGACAGACCGCCATCACCGAGTCGATGGAAGCCACATTGACTCCCGGCACAACCATCGCCTGCACTCCGTTTTCCTGCTGACGTGCAATCACCTCTTCGCGATCCGGAGTAAAGGCCTCTTCATCTATATGGCAATGGGTATCGATCATTTATGATTTACGATTTAATATCGAACTGTCACCGTAACTCAAGAAACGGAAGTCGTGCGAGAGGGCATAGTCGTAGATGGTATGCCAGTCACCTCCGACAAACGCGCTGACCAGTAGCAGCAATGTGGATTGCGGTTGATGAAAATTAGTAATCAACTGGTCCACTATATGAAACTGATATCCGGGTTTGATCATGATCTGCGTCTCGGCGTGTAATACACTTTGCCCCGTGGCGTCCATCCAATCGAGAAGCGATTGCAGCGCGTCATGGGCACTCATAGTGTATTCCTGCTCGTACGGTTCGAACTGCGACACGGATGCTGTTTTGTTGCAGCCCATGAAATAAAGGCTCTCCAGCGTACGCATAGAGGTTGTTCCGACAGCCACTATATGTCCCAATTGTTTTTTAATATGCTCGATTGTCTCGCGCGGAACAGCAATGATCTCCGTGTGCATCGTGTGCTCATTGGCATCGGCCGTTTTGACAGGCAGGAATGTTCCGGCTCCCACATGCAGCGTCACCTCGTCCGTTTCTATTCCGCGTGCTCGCAGACCTTCCAACACGCGTTCGGTGAAATGCAAACCGGCCGTAGGCGCTGCCACCGAACCTTTGATGCGCGAATAAACCGTTTGATAAGTGGTCTTGTCGCTCTCCTCTGTTTTGCGATTCAAGTACGGCGGAATAGGCAGTTCACCCATTGCGTCTAATATCTCCGCAAACGATATTTGCGGGTTATCCCACTCAAAACGCACAGCGTACGCATTACCGATCACATTCTCTTTGTAAGCACGGAAGGACAGGTCTAAGCCCTCCACTCTATATTCCAAACACTCCTGGTGCCATTTTTTCGCATTGCCCACCATACATTTCCACGTGCAACCGGAGGTGGAACCCAAAGATAACTGGTAGTCATGCGGCGCAATCGGTTCGAGACAGAACACTTCAATGCGCGCTCCGGTGGTTTTAAAGAACTCCAGACGGGCTTGTATCACACGCGTGTTATTATATATAAGGAGTGAATGCGGTGCAATATAATCGCCCACATTGAAAAAACGGTCTTCACTCACCTGTCCGTTCCGATAGACGAGCAACTTGCTGTGATCGCGCTCCGCAAGCGGGTACTTAGCAATGCGCTCGTCCGGTAACGGGTAGTTATAATCCGCTATATAAATCGGCTCTTTTTCCATTGAAAAGTTCATACTTATTAAATTGACAATCCAATTCGCCGTTCAGCAAATGCATTTTCTTGGATGGTTTGAGTCCGATGCATTTCATCGCTGCTGCATTAGACGAGATAATCCACGCCGTAGCTCCGGTGAACTGATGTTTGAGTGCGGTACCGATCTTGGCGTATAATTCTTCCATATCCTTGTTGGACGCCAGTCGTTCGCCGTAAGGGGGATTGATCATCACAAGCCCCTCTCCGCCTTTCAGTTCCTCCATTCGGATCTGCTTTAATTCCACATCTTTCTGCACGCCGGCTGATTTGACATTCTTAGCAGCCTGTTGAATGGCATAGAACGAAGCGTCTGAACCGTAAATCTTATGTTCGAATTCCCGCTCCTGCGAATCGTCATTGTAGATATCATTCCATAAGTCCGCATCAAAATCCGGCCATTTCTCGAAGGCGAACGATTGTCTGAAGATACCCGGGGCAATGTTACGTGCAATGAGCGCCGCTTCAATAGGCAGCGTTCCGGAACCGCACATCGGGTCGTAGAAATCGCTTTGTCCTTTCCATCCGGCCATCAACAACATGCCTGCTGCCAGCACTTCGCTGATAGGAGCTTCGGTCGTAGCCACGCGGTAACCGCGTTTATGCAGACTCTCTCCGCTGCTATCCAGACTGATCGTCAGTTGTTCGGCTGCTATATGCACATTGATTCGCAGATCGGGATTCTCCACAGCTACGTTAGGTCGTTTACCTGCTTTCTCCGACCAATAATCGACGATGGCATCTTTCACGCGATAAGTGACGAACCGGCTGTTGCGGAAGGTCTCGCTATACACCGTAGCGTCAATGGCAAACGTGCTATCGACCGTCATGTACCGGCTCCAGTCAATTCGTTTGGCCTGTTCATAGAGCCAGTCCTCGGGTTTGTTCTTGTCTTTCGGTTTTCGGGAAACGACCACTACAGGTACCAGAATTCGCAATGCTGTACGCAGACATAAGTTAGCGCGGTACAGCAATGCCTTATCGCCCATAAAAGAAACGGCTCGTCTTTCGATGAGCACGTCGTTGGCGCCTAACTCAATCAGTTCTTGCGCTAATACTTCTTCCAGACCCTTAAAGGTCTTGGCCAGCATAGAAAATTGTTTCATGTCTTGCGGAA
>JAFPNK010000010.1 GCA_017401985.1 Paludibacteraceae bacterium
AAGGGTTGTGATTCGATCTTCCACTTGACGCTGTACATTCACGAGGTAGCGCATACCGATTCGCTGGATAGTGTATGTCAAGGCGGTACGTTCTTCAACCCGAACTGGAACTGGGGACAGGGTATGTATATGGCTACCAACCGCGTAGGTACGTACACCTCCGTAGATACCATCCATTCCGTAGTAACGGGTTGCGACTCCATCGTTACCTTGACGCTGCGTGTGGATTCGGTTTACAACTACACCAGCCAACAAGTTGTATGTCAAGCGTATGGCGAAGAGTGGGTTTGGTATGAGAATAATATTCCGCAAGACACTATTTCGCTGGATAAGGGTGACACGACGTATGTCTTAGGACGTGTATATCAAACCATTCATGGTTGCGATAGTATGTACGGCAAGTCCGTTTATGTGGCCCCGATCTATCATATCTATGATACCTTGTCGCTGTGCGGAAACGATTCGCTCCACTGGCAGGGAATGCTGTTCACCGGTTACGAGTATGCGAACTACGGTAGAACTTACACGGCAAGCAATTTTGATTCCGTCAAAGTGGGCTTGGTACCGAACCAATATGACTACGCTATCCGTCGTGGAACGGCTGCTTATGACTGCGACTCGGTTCATCACTTGCACTTGACGGTGAACACCATCGGTCGTAAGGCCATCGAACGCCGTGCATGTCAAGACGAAGGTACGTATTACTACGAGCACCTGAACAATGGAGTAGGAGGCGAACTGCTTGCCAGCCGCTTGGCTCATTCGTTGACCCGCAATGATACCATCCAAACGGATCTTGGCTGCGACTCCATCATCACACTCAATTTCTTCGTCGATTCCGTTTATAACTACACCAGCCAGCAGGTCGTTTGTCAGGAATACGGAGCGGAGTGGGTTTGGTATGAGAATAATATTCCGCAAGACACTATTTCGCTGGATAAGGGAGATACAACCTATGTTTTGGGACGTGTGTATAAGACGATTCACAATTGTGATAGTATGTACGGCAAGTCCGTTTATGTGGCTCCGATTTATCATATCTATGATACCTTGTCGCTGTGCGGAAACGATTCGCTCCATTGGCAGGGAATGCTGTTCACCGGTTACGAGTATGCGAACTACGGTAGAACCTACACGGCAACCAATTTCGATTCCGTCAAAGTGGGCTTAGTGCCTAACCAATATGACTACGCTATCCGTCGTGGTACAGCTGCATATGACTGCGACTCGGTTCATCACTTGCACTTGACGGTCAACACCATCGGCCGTAAGACCATCGAACGCCGTGCGTGTCAAGACGAGGGTACGTATTACTACGAGCACCTTAATAACGGTGCCGGAGGATTACTTCCTGCCAGCCGTCTGGGCCATTCGCTCATGCGCAATGATACCATCCAAACGGATCTTGGTTGCGACTCCATCATCACGCTTAAGTTCTTCGTCGATTCGGTTTATCACTTCACGCGTCCGCAAGTGGTTTGTCAGGAATACGGAACAGAGTGGGTTTGGTATGAAAACGGCATTCCGCAAGACACTATTTCGCTGGATAAGGGAGATACGACCTATGTGCTGGGACGTGTATATAAAACCATCCATAACTGCGATTCTACCTACGGAACATCGGTCTATGTAGCGCCTATCTATCATATCTATGATACCTTGTCGCTGTGCGGAAACGATTCGCTCCACTGGCAGGGAATGCTGTTCACCGGTTACGAGTATACTAACTACGGCCGAACCTACACGGCAAGCAATTTCGATTCTGTCAAAGTGGGCTTAGTGCCGAACCAATATGACTATGCTATCCGTCGTGGAACGGCTGCTTATGACTGCGACTCCGTGCACCACTTGCACTTGACGGTGAATACCATCGGTCGTAAGACCATCGAACGCCGTGTGTGCCAGGAAGATAACCCGTATTATTACTATGAGCACCTCAATAACGGTGCCGGAGGAATGCTTCCTTCCAGCCGCTTGGCGCATTCGCTCACGCGCAATGATACCATTCAAACGGATCTTGGCTGCGATTCCATTATCACACTCAATTTCTTCGTCGATTCGGTTTATCATTATAATATCCAGTACACTTTCTGTCAGGATACGATTGATAAGATGCGTGAATGGATAGACGAAGAAGGTGTCAGCCATGGCTGGGTGATGGATATATCGAAGCCGGGCGATTTCCATATTGATTCGCTCTATAAGACGATTCATGATTGTGACTCGACCTATGGCGTCATGTGGCACGTAGATCCGATTTATCGCTTCGACACGATTATCAACATGTGCGAGAACAGTCGAATGGAATGGCAGCACACGCTTTTCACCGGTGATTCGGTATATAACACCACCGCGGAAGATTCCATCATCTGGACGCCCGGTACGTATCATGAGTTCCGTCATTACGAAACAGTGGCCGGCTGTGATAGTGACTACTATGCCACGATTCATGTGCATGAAGTCTACGACACACTCACTCTTGTTGAGATTTGTGAGAGCGATGGCTTCGTATGGCACCAGACTGACTTCTCCGGTTTAGGCCCGTTCGCAGACACTATCTGCCGTGTGGCTTATTGTGATACGATCGAACTGCTGCCGTACCAAGCTATCTTACCGCAACCGGCACGCGACACGACGATGCGCTATTTTGAGCGTATGCTCGTCACCTCCAACGGCTGTGATTCCTTGTCTCGTATATGGGTAACTGTCAAACCGACGTATTTCTTTGTAACTGACACAACAATCTGTGCGAATGAGCGAATAAAGTACCGCGACCGTTACTTCGCATACAAAGACACGATTTATACGGACTCGTTAATCTCTTCCATGGGATGTGATAGTATCTACCAATTACGCTTGCACGTGCGCCCGATCTTCCTCCATACGCGTCGTGTTACCATGTGTGATAATGAGACCTTGTATCATACATCCTTGAACGGACAAGAGATTGTTTGGAAACCGGGTGATGAGATTCGTGATCCGGAGTGGGAGTATTACGATATGATCTACACCGATCATAACGGATGTGACTCCATCTACCGCTACTACCTGACCATCCATCCGGCTTATCTGTTTGAGGACACAACGACCATGTGCTCGAAGGATTCGATTCAGTTGCACAGCAACCGCTATGTGGGTGAGAAGATTATCTATCCGACGGATGTGTTCATTGAACCGTACCAAGTGTTCTATACCGATACCTTCCAAACCATCCACGGATGTGATTCCGTCTATGGCTTGCACGTGACTATTTATCCGACCTATCATCATACAGATACGATTACTATCTGCGATGACGGTGAGGCGGATTGGCGTGCACACCATTTTGAGGGTAGTATGTATGGCAATGTGCCGGGTGACGGTTTGACGACCGGACATTATGTGGTCTTCGATTCGCTGCTTACAGTGGATGATTGCGACTCAATCTATGAATTGCACTTGTTTGTCACGCCTACTTATCTGGCCGAGGATTCAATCACCAAGTGTGCGGATGAAGACTTAACATGGAGAGGATTTAACCTCGACCACGTAGCAGCCGGAGAACACTTTATCTACGATAGTTTGCAGACTTCCGGATTCGGTTGTGACTCTGTCTTCCATCTCTACCTCACGGTGCTGGATACGACCAGAGAAGAGAACTTCGACACTATTTGTTACAACGATACTCTCTTTGTACTCGATCATCAATACCGCACGGCAGGTGACTACAAAGACACCACGCTCAACGAGTGGGGTTGTCATCACTTCATTTATACTCACCTGCACGTTATCCCGCCGACTATTCCGACGGCTTGGGTAGATTCGATGTGTAAGAACGATGACGCGTTTGACTTGTACTACACCTACACCAGTCATGATCCGGTAGCCTTCTCGCTCTATTTTGATGACTTAGGTCACGAAATGGGCTTTGAGGATATGATCGATATACCGATTACCGAATACACGGATCCGATGGTGATCACTATTCAGACGCCGCTGCGTGACGGTGACAAGAAGAACTATCCGCGTCCGGACATCTACGGTGTGCATTTGGTTTTGGACAACGGTTTGTGCCGCTACCCGGAACGCGATTGCTATGACGATACAACGTTCGTAATGAGTTATCCGTCGTGGTTGACGGAGCAACGCTTCGGCGATGTGATTGCGCTGTTCAACGAGAAGTATAACGGTGGTTATTACTGGGATCACTACCAGTGGTATCACGGTGACGAACTGCTCGTTGGTGAGACGCACGAGTACCTGTATATCCCGACAGGACTCATTGTCGGAGACCAGTATTACGTGCGCTTGACCCGTGAAGGTGAGACGGCTGATTTCCAGACCTGCCCGATCACGATTGTCGGAGACCCGATAGTGAATGACTTCTCGCCGACAATGGGCTACCTGTCTGTGGTGCCGACGTGTATCGTTACCGGTCATCCGTATGCGAACATCCTTTCGCGTAAGGATGGTATGTACACCATTTATAATAGTAATGGTATCAAAATAGACGAAGGTGTGTTCCGTGCCGATGTAACACCGGTGGAACTGCCGGCTGTACCGGGAATGTATATCTTCCGGTTATGGTCTGCTGACACGCCTGAAGAACCTTATCGTTCCATCAAAGTAATTGTGAAAGACGTATGCGAAAACTGCAATATACCCTTCTGATCCTGTGCTTTATCTGCCCGCAGATAGCACGGGCACAAAGGCGTTTTGAGATGGCTGAACGGTGGGAGTACCAACTTCAGCGAGTCAATGATTTTACCACGAACGATGTGACGAATAAGACCGACGCGTTCTGGGGCTTACATACGTCTCAGTATGCCGGTTCACATCACTTGATCGGATTCTCACTCGAAGGTAGTTGGACGGCGTTCCTTAACAACATGCCGCAAGCGCATATACTGCCTGGTGGCGGTGCTGCCGGATTACACCTGTTGTACGAGTATCAGTACAGTGGTTTGCTGTTCCAGACCGGTGTTGGCGTCAATTACCAGCACGTATATAACAATATTGCGGATACCAGTATCTACCACTATAACATGCACGACACGTGGGAAGGAGTCAACGATGTAGAGTTCACACTCAAGCATGATTTCTACCATCGTCGTGATTTGGCGCAGCATTTATACGGACAAGTTCCGCTCTATGTGGGACATTATCTGCTCAGCGCAGCCGGAGTAGGCTACTGGATGGCAGGTGTGCATGTCAACTACGCTTTCTGGGGACGTACGGAGCAAAAACTCGAAGGTTCTACCATGGGGCAGTATGAAGCGTATTTAGGTATCTGGCGCGAGATGGATAACCACGGTTTCCGTAAGGATGTGCCGATTGAGCGAACCGGTACGAAACTGGATCTGAAGATTGATGTGATGGCGCACGCGGAAATGGGATACGAGGTCACCACTTATCAGGGACCGCATAACTACCGCATCACAGCAGCCAGCCGAACCGATGTGCGAGTGCGTTTTGCCGCGTTTGTGGATATGGGTATTCTCAATATCTGCCCTGAGACCAGTAATGTGTTCTATGACACTCCCACGGAGACCATCTACGATTTCCCGACCTATCGCATGGATCATGTGTTCTCAACAACCGACGCCCGCAGATTCTGGCTCCGTAACCTCTATGCCGGTGTGCGTATGACCGTACTCATTGGCTTCCCGGGAAAAGAGCATTGTATCCTGTGTGATCCTTGGAGACATTGATAATTGTTGCGCGAATGAAGATTTTAATGCTCATATTATCCATCATGGCCTGGACGGTGACGGGGAATAAATCCGTTTCCGGAACCGGAGATGTGCCACAGGGTATAGAGGCTGATTATAACAATACCTATAACAAAGGTCAAGTTCGGGCGAATGATACGGCAACGCTGACACTCCGTCATCTTCCTCAGATAACAGTGGAACGTATCGATGTGTATGTCAAGTCGAACAAGTCCTCCGGAGCAGGCGTGTTTACCGTCACGGCGAACGAGATGGTGATTGCTACCAAGTCCGGCTCAATGATGGAATGGGTGGGTAGTTATGATAATCAGCAGTTCCATGAGCTTACTCTTTTCTCCGGAGTGCAAGAAGGCGTGAGCGAATTGCAAATCAGCCTGCTGGGAACGGATAACTCTTTGTATATAGAGAAGTATGTCATATACTATTCCTTTCCCCCTGCGCGCACGGTTATTCTAATGAACGGGTCGGCGGTATATGATCAGCTGACACAACAAGAAAGCGGCGCTGCTGTTTTGTTGCCTTCTTTGCCGGATGTGAACGAGTGGCATTTTGTGGCATGGACCACACAACCGTTCTACACGATTAGTACGAAACCGGATGCGTGGATCAACCCCGGCCCGTATTATCCGTCCTCCAATTGCACGCTATGGGCTGTTTATGAGTATCTCCCGGACGCTACAACGACGTATGCTACCAATCTGCAGTCCGGGGTGTATATCTATTTGGAGTCCATCCAAGCAAACGCCATCGCAGGAACACCGGATGGGGGCATAATGGCGTATGCCGGAGTGAATATACATGATACTAACCAGCATTATTACATAGAGTTCAATGCTACCTGTGATAGCGCTACTATTATGCATGAAAACACCGGTACGTATATCGGTTATAAAGGGACTCAACTCATTGCGGCACGCAGTTTGTGGTGTGTTTATCATCACGAAGACAAAACGGCCTTCTATTGTGTGGTGAACGGGAAAACATATGTCTTATGGCCTACTATCTATAAGAACGATGCCATGTTCGCCGGGCTGTATAGTACCAACGCAGTTTCGACTACGACCACGGTGTTGCTTCCGGTCATACAGGCGGAAGAACCGTCTTTCACCTGCTATCCCGAAACAGGTCGGGGAATAGAAAACGTGCCGGCGGAGGAACATAGTGTCGTGATTCCTTTGGGCAACTACGAAATACGAATTTCTAATGGGAAGAAAACAATAAGCTTATGATGAAATTATTAGTGATATTAACGGTGTTGCGCAGCGTACTCACGGGTGCGTATAACCCGAATACGGTGCCTGCAGAGGTGCAGGATAGTCTGTTGTATGTCGAGCAGAACATAGAAGACTATAGCTCGCGTTATCGACTCGAATCGGAGAACGAACAGACTATCTTTCGGCATTCGAAGGTAGCGGATTGGTATATTATAGATACGCGTAAGGGAACGCGCAAAGCCTTAGGGGCCGGTCTGAACTTAGGTCAGGTACGCGATGCCATCATGAGCCCTAACGGACGTTATGTAGCATTCGCGAAAGGGAATAACCTCTATATCCATAAACTCGATTTCGGTACGGAGATCGCCGTAACCAAAGATGCCAATCCGGATATTATCAACGGCGTGGCGGACTGGTTGTATGAAGAGGAGTTCGGCATTACGGCTTTGTTCACTTGGTCTCCGGATTCCAAACAACTGGCGTTCGTTAAGTTGGATGAACGTGCCGTGCCGGCATTTGCATGGCAGACCTATCTGGGCGAGGATAAGAATCCGCAATACCCGGGTGCTGACACGCTACGTTACCCAAAAGCAGGGTGTGAGAATGCTAAAGCGAGTGTCTGTGTCTATGACTTGGCAACGAAGGCAATCCAATACATGCAGGTCAATAATGACCAAACGGATGTCTATTTCCCTCGTCTCTTGTGGCAAGGAGAGTCCCTCATGGTGCTGCGTCTCAATCGAGACCAGACGAAGATGGAGGTGCTGAAATGCAATCCCAAATCCACCGTTTCACATCCGCTGTATAGGGAGCAGTCGGAGGATTATTTCATGGATTACTCCCTCTTTGACCAATGGAAATGGTTGAGTGACGGCCGGTTTGTCGTGCTGAGTGAGAAAGACGGTTGGCGCCGTGCGTATCTCTATGACGAGCAGGGTTATCAACTCAAAGCGCTGACGCCGGAGAAGATGGACGTGACAGCTTTGTATGCGGTGGATGAGTCTACACAAACGCTGTACTATCAAGCTGCTCCGACACCGAGCACACGACAGATCTATGCGGTCGGTTTGAAGAAAGGCGAAATCACCCAACTGACCACCGAAGAAGGTACACACAGTGCTCGTTTCTCTGTGGACGGAAAGAAGATGATTGAGTGCTTCCAATCGTTCACCACTCCGAACACGTACACCCTCTATTCCCTGAAAGGCGCTAAGATGACGAAGATAGAGGTACTGGAGGACAATGCCGATATTCGCAACGCATGGGCCGCCAACCGTTTACCGGAACCCCAACTGATACGAATACCCAACGGCCATGGACAGGAATTGGAGGCAATGCTCATGACCAAAGGGCTGGGCTCGCAAGGCGAACAGTATATATGGACACACCGTTATCCCCTGGTCATCATGCACTATAGCGGCCCGGCCAGCCAACGGGTACTCAATCGTTGGCGCAAGCGGTTCGAATACGCGCTCGTCGATGCCGGATACGCGGTGCTGATAGTTGACCCCAGAGGATCGGATAACAGAGGTCGTGCATGGCGGAATGAGACCTATATGAACCTGGGGGGCAAAGAGGCAGAGGACCTTATTGCTGCAGCTAACTGGGCTGCCCAACGGGAGGATATTGATTCCAGCCGCATCGCATTGCTGGGATGGAGTTACGGCGGCTACCAGACGCTCATGACCATGAGCCAACCAAACCATCCGTTCAAAGCCGGCATTGCTATCGCACCGGTGACCGATTGGCGATTGTACGACACAGGATATACGGAGCGGTTCATGCGTCGCCCGCAAGTGAACTTCAGAGGCTATGACAAAGCATCGCTGCTGCCACGCGCCAAAGACCTTACGGGCTTCGTGCTTATCATACATGGAACGGCGGATGACAATGTGCATGTGCAGCACACATTGCAGTACATAGACGCTTTGGTGCAAGCCGGAAAGCAATTTGAAATGCAGTTATATACGGATGATAATCATTTCCTGCGCAATGGCTATAACAGCGCGCATATGCATAATAGAGTATTAATCTTTTTACAAAAAAATCTATAAAATGAAAAAGTATGCTTTAGGTATCGACTTGGGCGGTACAGGTACCAAGTTTGGTTTGGTAAGTGAAGAAGGTCAGGTTCTTCGTAGTAATTCAATCCCTACGCAGCAGTATCCGAACATTGACGAGTACTGCGACGAGTTGTGCGCTCGCATGCGCCAACTGGTAAAGGATGAAGGAATCGAAATGAGCGATGTAGTAGGTATCGGTTGCGGTGCACCGAACGGTAACTTCTATTCGGGCTGCATTGAGCAGGCTCCGAACCTTCCTTGGAAAGGTGTAGTGCCGTTTGCTAAACTCATCAGCGAGCGTATGGGTATCAAATGTACCATTACGAACGATGCGAATGCGGCTGCACAGGGTGAGATGATCTACGGTTCCGCACGCGGTATGAAGAACTTCATCGTGATCACCCTCGGAACGGGTGTTGGATCAGGTATCGTGATTGACGGTAAACTGCTGTACGGTCATGACGGCTTTGCAGGCGAACTCGGTCACTGCAAGATTGACCATTCGGGCAACGGACGTCTCTGTGGTTGCGGCCAGCACGGTTGTATCGAGGCCTACGCTTCGGCTACCGGTGTAGCACGCACAGCCAAAGAGATTGTAACCTCTACCACACAACCGACACTGCTTCGCCAAGTGGAGGATATTGACCATATAACCTCCAAGGATGTGTATGACGCAGCAGAGAAGGGTGACCTCGTAGCAAAGCAAATCTTCGATTACACAGGTCATCTGCTCGGTCAGAAACTCGCTGATTATGTTCATTTCTCCAGCCCGGAAGCGATCATCCTCTTCGGTGGATTGACTAAGTCCGGTCATTGGATCATGGATCCGATCCGTGAGGCTTTGGATGAAAACTTGATGCCTATCTGGAAGGGCAAGATTCCTGTTTCGGTGTCGAACCTCAAAGATAGTGATGCCGCTATTCTCGGCGCATCGTCATTAGCTTGGTAACAAGTAGTCTAATAGTCTGGATGTATAATCTGGTCAAATCGATATTTCAGCGTCTTTACCCGTACGGCGTGTTCCGTACGGGTAAGGCAGTTTATTTGACGTTTGACGACGGCCCGATTCCTGAGGTGACGCCGAAAGTATTGGCCATTCTTGCCAAGTACAACGTGAAAGCTACGTTCTTCATGGTAGGAGAGAATATAGACAAGCATCCTGAGGTCTTCACGCAGGTGCTCGCTGCCGGTCACACCATCGGCAATCATACCTACAATCACCTCAAAGGATGGCGCACTCCCTATGCGGACTATATGGCGAATGTGGCTCTATGGGAAGAAGCGTTTCAACGACACGTACCGCATGGTTATCCTGCTCCGGAGTCTCTCCGGTTCCGCCCTCCATACGGCAAAGCAACCCTGCGTCAGCGCCGTGCTTTGCACCGAAAAGGGTACCTACTCATCTATTGGGATGTGTTAACGCGCGATTATGAGTCTACGCGCATGCCGGAACAGATGTTGACGCAGATCCAACACGAGACGCGTCCCGGCTCAATCATCAATTTTCACGACTCACTCAAATCCAATGAACGCATGTTAGCCGTTCTTCCGCAAGCCATCGAGTGGTTGCAATCGCAAGGTTATGAACTTAAAACACTATAGCATATTATGCCTGATTATCCTCTTGGCCTCGTGCGCTAACAGAGGAGTAGGACCGCAGGGAGGACCGAAAGATACGATTCCCCCGATTCCTTTGTTTGCCGAGCCGGAATTAGGTGCTGTCAATTTTGGAGGAAACAAACTGGAGATCACGTTTAACGAGTATCTCCAATTGGATAATATAGCTTCTAACCTGCTAATGTCGCCTCCGCAGCAGAACCCGCCTGATGTCAAAGCACGCGGAAAAAAACTGATTGTGCAGTTCAAAGACTCGCTTCACGACAGCACCACCTACACGATTGATTTCGGAGCGGCTGTCTGTGATTATCATGAGAAAGTGCCGCTGAAAGGGTTCACGTTCTATTTCTCTACCGGACCGGAGATTGACACGCTGGAGTATATCGGACGCGTGTACGATGCCTTGACGCTTAACACCGTACCCGATGTGTTAGTCGGTATTCATCGGGATCTGTCGGACACAGCTTTCGTGAAGCATCCGTTCCTGCGTATCTCCAAGTCGGACGCCAACGGCTATTTTCGCATTGGTAATATACATCCGGGTACGTACAGGTTGTATGCCGTAGATGATATCAGTAGGGATTATCGCTTAACCGTAGGCGAAGCCTATGCCTTCGGAACAGAACCGATTATTGTAGCGGCGGCAAGGGATACGACGGATACGCTTGCTGCCAATCCGTCCACAACGACTAATCTGTTGCTTTTCAAAGAGGAGCAGCAGAAACTCTACCTCCAGCGAGCAGTCCGAGAGCAGCAGCATCGTATTCAGTTTACTTTCTCTGCGCCTCCGGATTCCATGGCGCATCTCCGTCCGCTGCAGGACAGTCTGCATTATTACACGCAGTATTCCGCCAAAGGAGATACGATTGTTGTGTGGCTCATCGATAGCGCTTCTATTAAACAGGATTCTCTTTTCTTCAAGGCGCAATACCGTCGTACCGATTCGCTATACCGCTTGGAGTGGTTCACGGATACTATCCGAGCCTTTTGGCGCGCTCCTAAACTGACAGCCAAAGCGCTGGAAGCGCAGGAACGAATCAATCGCAACCGACGATTGGAACTGCACTCGAATGCCAGAAAGGGATTTGATCTGTACGACACCCTTCGAATCTTCTGTGCTACGCCGTTGGATTCGATTAACCGGCAAGCGTTTCATCTGCTGGAACTGCAGGATACCACGCGGCATCCGGTGGCCATGGAGTGGCTGCCGTATGACTCCATGCCAATGAGTCTCTCGCTACTGACTGCATGGAAAGACGGGGCAACCTATGAACTGAAAATCGATAGCGGTGCGATGCATGATGTGTACGGCATTACGCATATAGGGGTGACCTACGGATTGCAACTCAAATCACCTACCGATTATTCCACCTTGCTCGTCAAACTCAATCCTTATGAGAGCCGTGCGCGCATCCAGTTGCTCAACAACAAGGATCAAGTGATACGCGAATTGCCGGCCTCTGAGCAAGGTGCGTTCTTCCAGTACCTCAAACCGGATACCTATTATCTGCGTCTGTACGTAGATGAAAACGGCGATGGTAAATGGACTCCCGGAAACTGGGACGCACAGCGACAACCAGAACCGGTTTATTACTATCCGCAAAAGATACAAACCAAGTCCAACTGGGATTTTGAAGAAGAATGGGATTATCTGGCGGTTCCGCAGATAGAATCCAAACCGAAGGAACTGGTGAAAGCAACACCGCTCAAGAAGAAGTGATGGGGTAGCGTGTATGGAGAAAAGAAAAGTGTTTGACTATAGTTTTTTGGTGATCGGCCTGCTTGTGCAGGTCGTCACGTTTGTAGTCGCAAACCTCTCAACTCTCAACTCTCAACTCTCAACTATAAGTCTGCTCTCCGGCTTATTAGGCGTGTGCTCCGTCTGTTTATGCGCGCAAGGCAATATCTGGACCTACGTGTTCGGATTCGGACAAGTGATTACCTATACTTACTTATGCTGGACGCAACGTTTCTATGGCGAGATGGCCATTAACGGCTACTATTTCGTGACGATGATTTACGGTGTGTTCGCTTGGCGCAAACGCCTGGCTGGGAACGGTGAGCAGTCGGTCGTACCGCGCCGTTTGTCCTGGTACG
The DNA here is from genome assembly GCA_017401985.1 of Paludibacteraceae bacterium. Lineage (GTDB taxonomy): Bacteria > Bacteroidota > Bacteroidia > Bacteroidales > Paludibacteraceae > Colicola. The sequence continues at coordinate 12,703 of JAFPNK010000010.1, forward strand.
TACTACTGACTATTACGGTAGCCACGCTTCTTCTCTCTTGGTTCGCAGGGTGGGGATTAGCGGAATGGACGGACGATACCCAACCGTACTTAGATGCCTTTACAACAGTACCTGCACTCGTGGCGCAGGTACTGATGATTCTCGTTTTCCGCGAACATTGGTTCTTATGGTTGGCGGTGGATATACTCAGTGTCGTGCTGTGGCTTCGTGCCGGCGACTACTGCATGACCGCCCAATATATGTTCTGGTGCGCCAATTGCCTCTATGGCCTCCGGCGCTGGAATTCGCTAAACGCTAAACGCTAATCGCTCACCTCTCATTCGGCATTTTCAGCGTATAGAGGATAGCTTCCGCTTGTCGCATCGCATTGCGTTTCTTTTGTCCGGGGGCATAGATGAACGCTTCAGCGGTGACAACACGCGCTTCCACTTGATCCAGACGCGTTAGACTGACAAACGGACCGCCCATGGCTTCACCATCGTATATCCGCCACAAGCCGCGTGTCTCCATAGCATAGAAACCGCCTATCGTGTCGCGCAAAGCAGCCACTGAACGAGTGACAGGCGGGAAATGCTTGTACTCCGTTCCCATACGACTGCCGGCCACTTGTGCGCTCACTAAGCGACCTACCACCTCGTTACGCATCGCGATGATTGAATCGCCACTGAACTGCTCCTGAGCCGTGTACGGATAACTGTACACCATCACGTCACGACGCATGGGACCTTTGTTGTTACAACACCAGATGACATCAATCGTGCGATTGCTCACCGTGAGAGTCGTATCCTGAATCAGCATATAATCTTCCGGCACATATATATCGTATCCCCTGCGGTTCAAGTG
>JAFPNK010000096.1 GCA_017401985.1 Paludibacteraceae bacterium
CTCCCCTTGACGGATAGTCATGTACTCTTCAATCGTATAATTGGGCAAGATCTGCACCGTGAGATGCACGATCGAGTCTCCGCCGTAGTGGTTGAGTTGCGCGAGTTGGATATCTCCTTCAAACGCCTGTGCATAATACACACCTTCGTACTCGACCGAGTCCCCTTCACACACCTTGGCGGTATAGTCCCCATAGGTACGGGGAACAGTAGTGACATACAGTTGCAGGCGATAGACAGAGTCGCATCCCTCTTGGGTGTGCAGGCTGTCGTAGAAGAGATAGGGTTCTTCTGCGAACTCCAATCCAGAGATCGGTTGGCCTCTCCACACGGTATCTGCGTCCGATACGTACATCTGCTCGTCGAAGACATAGGATGGCAGTTCATGCAACTCCAGTGTGATTACCGAGTCACCGCTTTGGCTGTTCGGCATACGGGTGGTGTAAGTACCCTCTTCCGTCAGACCTTGAAACGCATCATCCTCATAGATCTGCCCGGCACAGAAAGTAGCCGTGTAGGTATAATACGTGTCGTTCGGCCGGATGGATGGTTCGGTCATCTGCAGTGTATAAACCGTGTACTGCTGTGCCTGCGCATAGTTATGAGGCAGCACGTAGACATAGGCTCTGTACTGCGCGGCATCGTAGCCGATAAAAGTCTGCGCCGCCTTGCCGTTCGTTGTGGCTTCAATCACATATTCGCTGTCACTGTAGGGGTTCGACAACTGCGCTACACCATCGGTGAACGAAACAGTCACGCCGTCTATCTTGAGCGAGGTGAGTTGGTAATTATAGATCATCTGCACATCGTCCAAGTAGATATTATCCACACTACTGCCGGAGGTTGTTCCGCCGCCCGGCTGCTCGTTCGTCGTAAAGGTCATCAGCATGTAAGCCGCCTTATCCGGAGCTACCGAGTAGTAGGTGAACGGCACAGCGATTCGTTGCCAGTCCAGGGAAGAAACGGCGGAGTAGTTCACCTCCGCATCGGCTATCTTGACCGCCGAATAATCGCTTGACTCCGGATCCTGATAACGCGCATTGGTGGTCACCACTGCGTGCGCACGTGCCCTATTGGACGCGTTAGACGGGTTCTGGTCTGCTGGTATATACTTCGCCCAAAATACCAGCGAGTCAGGGTTACCCACAAACGGCGTGTTGTAGGCTGCATTGGACGGATCTGACACATTATAGTTCTTCGAACCATCGGATGCGGTCATCGAACCGGCACTGATCTGCCCGTTCGTACAGTTACCGTTCGCCTTGACGCCAAACATAGAGGCGGACTGCAAGCGGGCACTATGCGAACCAGTTGAACCCGGACGGACATCCGTACTTTGGGTGAACTGATCCGTATTACCGCTCACAAAAGCGGCGAAGTTGCCGGTTGCAGACGGAAACGAATGCCAGCCGTTCGGTTCATTATTGGTCCATGCGCCTTCGAATCCACCGTTGGCAAAGTCGTAGTTCTTGTTGGTTCTGGCGCCGTCAAACACGACGGAGAGCGGTTCCGGAAGAGACGACACCTCAATAGAAAGCGATATCATCATTGCGGAAGACGAAACGGATGAACCGCTCAACACAGACACCATTGCACGCTCCGTGATGGCTTTGATGTACAGGGGAGTACCCGCTAAAGTCAACTGTCCGCTCGCATCCATCGGTATATTAACCAGCACGATATCTCCCAATGAAGCTGCGCCAAACATAAAATCCGGCAACACAAAGGTTACGGTGTTATCCTCCGTACCCGGCAACAGATACACCTCTTTGTCGGGATACAACGTGCCTCCTATATTGAGTTGTCCGCTGAACGTGCCCGTCACGCCACTGACAGCGACCGCCATCACGGACGTGCACAATGCTACTGTTGCTACGATAGTTGTTAGTATTCTTTTCATACAGCAATTTACAGATTGATATTCATTCGACAAACAAACGTACGCGGCGGAGCCAAAGCCATCGGACGATAACTGTACTCCGTGTTGAGCAGGTTGTTCACCAGGAATTGCATTTCAACATGCTCCTGGAAACGGATAGAGCAACGCAGGTCCATGGTGAAGATGCCGGTGTTATGGGTCATCCAATAGTCATGCAGCGACAGGCCGTCCTCGTAGCCAAAGATGAACAGACGGGCGTAATCCATCAGATCCTGCTGTGCTTTCTCGCGCTCATCCACCATTAGGTAGTCCACTGCCAGGATCTTACTGCGGTACGACATGTTCAGACCCAACGAGAACCATTTGTAGTTATAGTCAATAGTCGTTTTGAACGAGTGTTTGTTGCGGTACTTGAGGTACTTGGAGTCATTGGACTTATTCTTCATCTGCAGCGGGTCGGTATAGGTCTTCTCCTGCTCGATGCGCGCCGCATTGTCCATATCCTCCGGCTCGGTGAAGGTGTAACCGATGGAGTAACGGAGCGACATATCTTTCTTGATATCCACCATACCGGCGGTGCTCACTTCGGCACCGTAGATACGCGCATGACTGACGTTGACAAACTGCGCGCCGATGCCGATGCCGGCATTCGCCAGCGACTTGGTCTGCATGATGCCGTCGATCATGTTCTGCGCCTCGTCGATCACGTCGTACATGGAGTTGATCATCGAGTAGTCGGAGTTACGGAACAGACCGAACTGATACTCAATCATGTTGCGGTACTCGGTGTAGAACAATGCCACATCCAACGTACCGGATACAGGACCGAACTTATAGAGCTGTTTGTAACCCAACTCGGCATTGAAACCGGATTCGGGTTTGATATCGTGATTCGGATAGACACCTACTCCACCGATATCCTTACGGGCGAACTTCTCCGTGATAGACGGATTGCGGTAACCTTGGCCGAAACTGGCACGCAGAAATCCGGCTTTGTATATCTCCCAGTTCAGACCGGCACGGAATACAGGACGCACCGGACAGAGCCAGTTACCCAGTTGGATATTCGCCTCCTTGTATCGGTCGTCCATGCGGTAATACTCCAGACGCATACCTGCACTGAGTGACAGGCGGTTGGCGATGCGGTGGTCGTACTGGATATAGGCAGCCAGGTTATCCGTATGGTGTGTACCCGTGATATTCGCCGTATTAGTAATATGGTTCCAATTGATACCAGTGGTCAGTCGCACACCGGAGTTCCATTGCTTGGCGAACTGGTAGTCAATATAGCCGTTGTACGTTAATTCCGGACGCGTAGGTGCATCTTCAGCCATCAGTGCCAGCACATAGGCGGCTGCGTCTTGCATTTCAGCCACAGTACCGGTGTACCCCAGCCCGTTCTGAACCAAGTCTATTCCGTTCACCACTGCGTCCAGCCACTGCTCATTCGAAACAGGCACTGCCACATCTTTGAACGTCACAAGCAACGCATCCGGCAACTCCATACCACCGTCCATATAGCTCTTGATCTGGTCAATGTAACCTTGACATTTCTCCAAGTCAAAACTGGTCAGGCCCCATTTAACCAGATCCTCCGTGCTCATACCGGCAGAAGGGATAGTCAGGTTATCCGAAGTCAGGTAAAACCGCGTACGCAGTTTATGCGATATGCCGCGCTCTGTGTCATCGTAGTTGAAGAAGGGGTCAATATTAAAATTATGCTCCTTGCGTCCCATATTCGTCAGAGGCGAAGGATGAAGCGGATCTTTGGGGCTGCGCCAGATAAAGAAATCGCCGTAGCGGTTGGCTACGTAGTTCATGTTAATACCCATATTCAGGTACTTGTTCTCCGGCATCGGCATATGATACGTCATGTTTCCGCCAAAACGCACACGGTCATTGAAACCCTGCTCGCGGAAGCCTTCATCCTTGAATCCGCTGATGGCTGCCGACACATCAAAATCACCCATTCGGCGTGAATGCGAAGCCTCGGCACCGTAGTACAGCGGCAAACGCGCACCCGTATATTTGTAGTTCGTGTAGTTGTCGTAAATACCGACGTACGCCGACAGTTTCGTTTCCGGATTCAGTCCCGGACGCTGCGTACGCACGTTGATCACACCGTTCAGCGCCGACGAACCGTACAACACGGACGAAGCGCCTTTGACCACCTCCACCTGTGCCACATTCTCCAGCGGCACATTATTCCAGTTGATCTCACCCGTCTTTGGATTGAGGATCGTCATACCATCCATCAACACCTGGCATCGCGAACCGACGCTGTATGTCCATCCGCCACCACCGCGAATACTGGGCTGTTTATCAATCACTTCCACACCCGGCAGGGTCTGCAGTGTAGCCGACAGGTCCGTAGGCGCCTGACTGCGTAATGCTTCCGGCTTGAGCAATTCCATACTCACCGTCACATCCGTCATACGCTGCTCAAAACGACCGGCCGTCACCACCACCTCGTCCAGCACCTCGTTATTGGCCTGCAATAACAGGTCAAACTTAGCCGGGATAGATTTGAACACTTTGTCTTCTGTCTGATATCCGACATACGAGAACTGAAGATGAAGCGGCAACGAAGTAACGTTTATTTCGTAATGGCCATCGAGATCCGTTATGGTTCCACTACCTGTTTCTTTGTCCAAAATAGAAACACCGATCAGTGGTTCACGTGTAAAGGCATCCATCACCGTGCCCACTAATCTCTCCGCAAAAAGTGACGGAGCAAAGCCCATCAATAAGACTAATACGTAAATTTTCTTCATAAGCAATTCAAAAATAGCATGCAAAGATACTATTTTTTCCTGAAAATAGTATAATATGATTTTAAGAAAAAGATGTATTTTTTTAATCTCCTTAATAATTGAATACTAATTATTAACAAAAAAGCACGATTGTTACTCCTTATCTTAACAATCGTGCCTGTTTTGAGGATCTTATCCGTTCTTATTTCTGATACTTACCCACGTACTTGATAGCGAGGAAAAGCAACCAATCAGGTGTGTGCTTAAGCAGCGGTGTGCTCAACCAGTTGATGAATCCCGGGGTGTCGGCTTTCTTGCCTTTGAACAGTTTCTTCAGCGCCCGCTTCACCAGTTTCTCCGGCGGAATAGAAACCGTGAGATTCACCGCCAGTTTGCGCAGGTGAGGTGCCAAACCGAACAAGGCTGTATCCACCGCGCCCGGCGCCATCACCGTGATATGCACGTTATACGGCTTGAGTTCGTACCACAGCGATTTAGAGAAGTTGTAGATGAACGCTTTGGAGGCATTGTAGGTCTGAATACCCGGCATCGCCATCCATGCGGACATACTACTCATATTTAATATATACCCGCGCCTGCGCGCACACATGTCTTCCGCGAACAGACGGGTCAACTTAGCCACGGTCATGACGTGCAGCTGTAGCATCAACTCAATGCGCTTGATGTCCGTCTTGCAGTACTCGTTGAAGAAGAACACGCCGGCGTTATTAATCAGCACATCCACTTCGTACCCTTCTTGGACACACCAGTCGTGCAGGTTCTCCGCCGCGTCGCTCAGACTCAAGTCCGCATAATGCGCCACGGTCTTCACGCCGTACGCAGCCGCCAGGTCCGTCGCTACTTGCGCCAACTCTTTCTCCTGATTGCTAACCAGCAGCAGGTCGCAGTGATAATCGCGCGCTAACTGCGTGGCGTACTGCAACCCGATACCGCTACTTGCGCCCGTTACTAATCCTAGCATTGTTCTCCAGTTTGGTAATCTCTTTCTGAATACGTGCCGGTATCTGCTCTCCGTCGCGCTCTACGCACTCGTGGCACTTCATGTTCTTGGTGTACATACGTCCTACGCAGTAGTTCGAACGGCCGCAACCGGCATGGTAATGCGGGTTCTGTTGTACATGATGCACAAACTCCGGATCCTTAATCAGCACGTGTGCAATCTGGAACAGCTCGAAACCTTCATCCATGATCTGCTGGCAGTTGTCACCACTCTGCACACCGCCTACGTAGATAAGCGGAATATTGGTATCCTTCAGCGCCTCTTGGAAGATCTTCGCTTTCTCCATGAAATAGAGTTCATGGAACGGTTGCGTCGGCATCATGATTGGTGCCACGCCCGGTATATTGAGCGCTGCTTTGAGCCACCAGAACGATTTCATCGGCATGTAGTACGCGAGCGTCTTATGGGGCATAGCGCCACCGAGGATCGTCATCGGCGAACGGCTCACCGTTCCACCGGACAGCACGATGCCGTGCACCTTGTGCTTCGCGATTTCCTTCGCCACCTTGATTCCTTCTTCTATCGTCACGCCGTGCCAGCAGTCATCCCACATGTTGGTCTTAACAACCACGGCCATATCGTTGCCTGCATGCGCCATCACTTCGTCCAGCACCTCGTTCATGAACCGCACACGGTTCTCAAAACTGCCACCGTACTGATCATGACGATGGTTGGTACGACGACCGATGAACTGCGAGATGAGGTACGCGTGACCCGCATGAATCTCCACGCAGTCGAAACCGCACTTACGCGCAAAATCAACCGCCTCACCGAATTTCTTGACCAGCGCCTTGATCTCCGACACCTTGAGGCGACGGTGAATAGTAGGCGAATAGAGATTGAACCATGTGTCCGCACTCACCGGCATACAGTGACAGGTGTAGAAGTGCGTCATGTTTCCGCAGTGCCCCAACTGAATAGACGCCTTCGCGCCCTCGGCATGAATAGCATCCGTCATACGCTTCATGTCCGGAATGATATCATCCTTCACGTACAACTGGCCGTCAAAAGACACACCGCTCAGATCCACTGCACAATAAGCGACAGTGGTCATACCTACTCCACCGCGCGCTACCGACACATGATAGTCCTGCAACTCCTGCGTCGGCTTGTTGGCACGCGCCATATTCTCAAAAGCAGCGCTGCGGATGATTCGATTCCGCAGCGTGATTGGTCCTAATTGATAAGGGGTAAAGAGCTTGCTCTCCTTCATCCTTTCACCTTTCATCTTTCACCTTTAATAAATAAACGGAATAATACGTTTCAGTTTCTTTCGGTCAAATTCATCCGGGAACTCCTCTTCGTACTTCTTGTAGATCGCATTGCTACGCGGTACGAGGTTACAGCAACTGAACCAGAAGAACAACAGACCGGCGAGCGACCAGGTAAGAATAGCGAAACCGAGCCACTCGGTAATCTCGCCCAGATAATTGGCACTCGTCACATATTTGTACATACCTTTCTTCGGCAAATAGTGGTTCGTATCACCCGGCTTACGTAAGTGACGAATCACATGATCCGAATGCATGTTGATACACCAACCGATGAAGAAAATAACCGTACCGATAATGAACTGCGGACTAAGCAGATATCCGGCCGAATACAAATGCGAGTAATACGGATCAACCGGCGCAATGTGGAATAGGAAGTGTCCTTGAATATATCCGTTAATCAGATTCCAGATGACGGACATAATCATGATTGCGAACGGCATTTTGCTCTTGCCTTTCAGCAAGAAGGGGAAGATGAACGAACGCTGGAAATAATGGAACTCAAAAATGAGCAGGAACACCCAATACGGCGCCAGTTTCACTGCGGATGCCAACTGCGGATCCAGACAAGCCGTAAAATACTCGTACAGCACCACAAAGAACACCGGACACTCCATCAGCAACCAACCCGCTTTGTTGTTAATCGCCGGACCCCATTTCTCAGAACGCATCTTGCCGTATCCCGCATCCACGAAATACAAAGACACAAAGACCACAAAGCCGATTATGAACATGATAAACAGCAATGTACTGAACACATCACCCTTTGCCAATATTCGAAAATAGCCTAAAATGTTACTTATTATATCGTTATACATAAGCATTGTTTGTTATATTTCTCAAAAAAGCCTGCAAAGATACAAAATATATTTTGTACCCGCAAAAAAATCTTAAAAATCGTCAACCTTTTCTTATCCTTTCACCTTTATATTGGCAGACGAATAAGCCGAAAATAATCAAAGCCATCCCGATCCATTTGCCCACCGGTAACTGTTCTCCGAAGAACAACAGCATCCACAACGCCGTGAAAGCCGGACGGATATTATTGAACGCATTCGCCTGCGTCACGCCTATCTTACGCAGCGCGAAACAGAACAGGATAAAAGCTATCACACTGGCAAACACCGTCAGATAACCCACACAACCCAACGCAACCATGAGTTGCGTATTGGTAATTGTAAATTGCAAATTGGCAATTGCTTGCGGACCTTCGCGCCAGAGCCAGATAGGAATGAAGAACAGCAGGCTGATCAACTGCGCATAGAAAATGAAACTCAGCGAACTGTATTTAGCCGGCACTTTGCGCATCATTACGGAGTCAATCACCGCGGCTGACACCGCAGCAAAAGCCAACAGGATTCCCCAATAATTACCTATCGAGTAATCATGACTGCCCAGCAGGGACAAGGCGAACACGCCGAGCGTGGAAAGGACGATACCGATTATATTGTACTTCGTCACCCGTTCGCGCAGCAGCACCGCCGCAAAAATAGGACTGAGCAGCGGAGAAGTGGACAGCAAGGTCTCCGCAATGGTCGGACTGTTGAGTGCGTCATACGTGAACGTCTCTAACAGATAGTACAGGAACGGCTGGCAGAAACCTGCAACCAGAAACAGCGGCAAGTCCCGCCATTCCAGTTTCTGCAATCCGAAAAGCTGACTCTTGCGGAAAACCAGACCGATGATCAGCATCAGCAGCACCGACGGAACAAAACGCAGGATGATCATCGTGAACGGCGGCAACACCTCCAGTGCATGCTTGATGGCAATCCCGCTCACCGACCAGATGAGCATCGAGACGATTAAAGCGCCGACGGCCAGGTATTGTGTTCTATTCCCGCTAAACGACATATAGTCTGATGTGTTTCGTTCAATAATCGCTCTGTCTCTGCAGCACGTGGCTGCGTGGTGTCCGGATAGATAGGCGCACCTATCGTCACCTGCGTCAGCGGTTCATTGGCCGGCCCGAACAACTTCCAAAGGCCCGTACGCGGACGATACGTCACTGCACACGGCAAGATCGGTTTGTGGTACTTATACGCCATCGTGAACGCGCCTTTCTGGAACGGACGCAGCGGCTTGTACCAGTCCCAACGTTTGGCTTCGGGGAAGATATGAAACCAATACCCGCGTTTGTTATACTCGTCAAACGCCGCATTGAAAGCCTTCATCGCACTCAACCCGCCGTCCGCCTCAGGAATAGGCACTCCGCCTACGCGCAGCAGGAAATACTGGTCCTTGGTGCGGAAATTAGGCGCGAACATAGGAATACGCGTGTGGTAGGACGCATGTATGGCATTCAGCACCGATGCCGCATCGTGACGGTAACAGTGGTTGGCTACGGTAATTGCACCGTGGTCCATATGGTACTTGCGCAGTCTCCAGCGTATGCGCCAAGAGGAACGGGACCAGTGCTTGTCGCCCTCCATCTTCCATCGCAAGCCGTAGCGGAAACGCAGAATTATACCCAACAGCCGCAGCAAAAACAGATAACCCAAAAACATACGCAGCCGCGTACGGAAAGAGTCATCAAAATATGGATAGTTGGCATCTATGGCCGGAAAGTCCCGGTCATAGACCGGTTTGTACAAACCGACATACGGTTCGTCCTCCGGATAATCCGTCATCACCGGCGGCACATACGTCCCCGGCGTTACTTTCAAATCTGTGTATCGTTTATTTGTCATTTCCAATCCCCTATCCATAAGAATTGAGCACCAACCGCTTGCGCAGCCGCTCCGTCTTTCTCTACGCGGTCGCCCACAAACAGCGTTGTCTCCGGTTTGGCTTTGAGACGCCTCAGCACTTCCTCTGCGCAAGCCTTTGAGGGCTTCAAATCTCCTAATTCCGGCGCAGAGATGAGCAGATCAAAGTCTTTCTCATCCACACCCAGTACCTCTAATTTCTCACGGATACAGCCGTAATCCGAATAGAGCGCCGTCTTCAGTCCTCGCTCGTGACATTCTTTGGCCAACGCAATCACACTCTCGCGACGCGGACAACGCTCGCCAATCACTTTCGTCATCGTAGCCAGATACACATTGCGATGCCACCGCGTATGGACGATCCATCGCCACACACGACCCTTCGCAGCACGATCGACCGCCATCAGCGGAAGACACCACCATAAGCGGCGAACAATCGTCTTCTGCAGACCGCGGCGGTTAGCGTACAGCGTTCCGTCCAGATCAAAGATCACGGACTCAATCCCGTTTAGCACGGCGGCTGGCGGCTCTGGCCTGACGTCTCTCACCTCTGGCTTTGCGTCTCTCATCAATGCGTTCTGCTCTGTTAATCACATTATCACTAAACTGCTCGAAGCGGCTCTCCCAACGCTGGATCAGGTTGAATTTGGTACGGCGCTTCTCGTCCTGCATCAGCAGGTTGAACTTGAACTGTCCGTCACGGAAACCGTCCTTGAGACACGCTGCTTTGAAACGCGCGTACGCGTTAGATAATAGGATGTGCGTCTCCGGATTATTCAAACGGAAGGACTGACGCTTGGACTCGTACTCGAGATTGATGTGCTGCAGTTTCTCATCCACCACTTTGGTGAACGCCTCCGCCTCTTCCTGACGAATATCCTCGTTCTCAAACTCGTAGTAGAAATGGTACTTCGACGCCTCTACATCCGCAAAGCCGACAAAGAACTTGGTCTTGATTCCCGTCTCATCTTCAGCCTGATGCACGGCGTTCATGAACTGCGGTTCGTACAGTTTCTCACCCGTCATGGACACGATGCCGTTCACTTTCGAGATCATGTGTACCGTAGGCGTGTTCTTGAACTTACCGCCCACCTCTACCAGGTCGTTCATGTTATACCGGAACAGACCCGAATAGGTCGTCACGTACGCGCAGTAACGCTTACCTATCTCCAATTCATCAATCTGCCTGTAGTGCTTCATTGGACTGTCCAACTCGCTCTCTTCCACGAACTCGTAGTAGTGGAACTGCGGGAAAAGGACGGACTCGTTCGTATCGTCCAGCGAGAAGCCGAAACGGCACTCGGTGGCGATATAACCGAGCTCCTGATAGAATGTCTTGTCCCAGTTGAACTGGTCCATGTACTTGTCCATGTATATCTTCGTGTTTCCGCATTTCCAGGTACTCAGGTACTGCAACCACGGCCAGAAATCCTTCGGATACAGATGTCCCTTCTCCGCCAGAATCGCACGTAACTCTGCCGCACGCTCCGGACGAGGTTTCATATACGCATCCAACTCCGAACGAATCTCAAACGGAATATCAAAATCTTCACTGATCGTACCCTTCTCTATATCTGTCAGCATCATGTCCGTGTTCTCGTTCAGCGCACGAAGCAGCTCCAGAATCGTGGACGGATTGGCAGTCGCCCACAGCGTCACATCACGGTGCTGCAACGCCAGACGCATCAGCACGTAGTTACGCGCAGCGTATTCCGGAATAGACATCACACTCGCCGGAGCCGTATAGTGTTTCTTGATGATAGGCGGTATATCACGAACCAACACACCGCTCACCGCACCGAACAACGTGCCGTCCGGCGCATAACCCTCGCACTCCTTGCCGACCGTCGTGAAGATATGTCCGCCGAAGATACGACTGCGGTGCTTGACGAAGTTCCAAGTCCATATATGACTCATCTTGCCGTACACATCCTTTAGATACTTATGCGTCATCGGAATCCATTTCGGCTCGCTCGTCGTACCCGAGGTCGTCGCGTACATATCCGGCTTGCCCGGGAACAGCACGTTCTCCTCGCCGTTCTTATGCCGCTCCACGTACGGACGCAAAGTCTCAAACGAGTTATTCACCGGCACGTATAGACGGTACAGACGGAAAAGGTCATCTGCCGTCGTTGC
>JAFPNK010000097.1 GCA_017401985.1 Paludibacteraceae bacterium
ATTTAATGTTCTTGATCACGGTACGGGTACCGGAGTGCTGGCCATCTACGCCAAGCATCTGGGCGCGGAACGGGTAGTGGCGGTGGATATAGACGAGAAGAGCGTGGAGAACGCCAAAGAGAATGCGGAACTGAATAACGAAGTAATAGACGTGCGATTAGGAAGTTCGGTGCCGGAAGGAATATATGATCTTATCTTAGCCAATATACACCGTAATGTACTGCTGGCTACTATGCATGCTTATGCATCGCATCTGTCGCAAAACGGCAAGTTATGGATAAGCGGATTTTATGAGGAGGACTGCCCTGTGCTGGAAGAAGCGGCAGAAAAAGTAGGTCTGAAACGAACGGCCACATATGTGAATAACGAGTGGCGTATGCTTTGCTTTATTAAACAATGAAGATTTCTTTTACCACATTAGGTTGCAAGCTCAATTTTGCGGAGAGTAGCGCGTTAGGTAAGGCGCTGCTGGAGCGCGGTCATACTCGAGCTAAACAAGGCGAACCGGCAGATATATGTGTTATAAACACATGCACCGTTACCGATGCGGCCGATCACAAAGACCGGCAGATGATTCATCGTATCCGCAGACAGAACCCCGATGCGATACTGATTGTCACCGGTTGCTATGCACAATTGAAACCCGATGAAATCGCAGCTATTGACGGCGTCGATTATGTATTAGGGCAAAATGACAAATTCCGGTTGCCGGAGTTCATAGAAAAGCTCGAGGCTGCAAAACAGCAGCATACCGAACTATCGAAAATTCAAACATGTCCGATTCGGGAAGTGGATGATTTTCACGGGGCGTACAGCAAGGATGACCGCACACGGTGCTTTATCAAAGTGCAGGACGGATGTAATTATTTCTGCAGTTACTGCACCATTCCTATCGCACGCGGCAAGAGCCGCAACCCGTCCATCGGCTCTCTGGTTGAGCAGGCGAAGGAAGCCATTCAAAACGGTGCAAAAGAACTTATATTGAGCGGCGTTAACATCGGTGACTTCGGGCGAAGTACCAACGAGCGCTTTATTGATTTACTAAAAGCGCTTGATGGGTTAGCGATTAGCGGTGAGCGGTTAGCGGATTATCGCATACGTATCTCGAGCTGTGAGCCGAACCTGCTGAGCGATGAGATCATTGATTTTGTAGCAAATAGCCAGCATTTCGCGCCGCATTTTCATATTCCGCTGCAAAGCGGTAGTAATACGGTGCTGAAAATCATGGGCAGACGATACACACGTGAACTGTTCGCCGAGCGCGTTGCGCACATCAAATCGGTTATGCCGCACGCTTTCATCGGCGTGGATTGTATGGTGGGTGTACGCGGTGAAACCGATGATTGTTGGACGGAATACGTTTCGTTTATCGAATCACTCCCTGTCTCGCAATTGCATGTGTTCACCTACTCGGAGCGCGCCAACACACGTATGCTGGAGATGGACCTGTATGTCGTGCCGCAGAAAGAACGGGAGCGTCGCAGCAAGCAGTTACATGAGATTAGTGCGCGTAAGACGGAAGCTTTCTATCGGGAACATGAGGGATACGAAACGACCGTCCTTTGGGAGAGTAGCAAGAAGGACGGTCGTATGTACGGTTTCACCGATAATTATATCAAAGTCAGTTGTCCGTATGATCGGGCGAAGGTGAACACGTTTGAGCGCATAGTCGTGCCGCGTCAGGATTCGGCAGACATTCCAACCGATACACAGGAGTGATTTCCAGCAGTTTAGCGATTGATTCATACAACTGATCCATCATCTGCGGCAGTATTTTCAATCCGCTCACGGAGGCCAATATATACGGATAAGCCTGCGTCATTTTGAGTCTCGCCATCTTATTCTCCGGTGCTTGTGCCAATTGAACCAAAGCGGCCACAGGCGCGGAGGCATTCTTATAGCACGGTGTCTTACCGGACCACGGCGACCCGTACACATGCACGGAGTCATCGGGCAAAATACGCACTACCGGATTATCATCATTCAGCAATTGTGCATCCGCAAAAGCTTTGTGCCATTGCTGCGAGTGGGTACTCTTACCTGTTCCGGAGTGACCAAGGAACATATACCCCACTCCGTTTCGCACCGTAACTGACGAATGGAAGAGAAGCGTTTGGTGCTGCACCGTGGCGAAGGCATACACGAGCATAGCCGCGTTATCCACGGCAAACCGCATATATTCCGGTTGCGCCCACAGCTCCACCTGCTTCCAATCGGCACTACATTGCATCGTGCTCACTATCTCCCCTTCTTTGGACACGGCGATGCGGAAGAGCCACAACTGCTCTTTCTGATACATCTCTATGCGCGGCATATCATCGTCTGAGGTATCGGTATAGATAGCTTTCCAACCGTCTGCAGGTGGCATCGGGGCACAATGCACATGAATTGTAAACACGTAAGTTGCGCCCGTCTCATCCGACAAAAACGGGCTGTAATTGGTCAGTTGAGCCAACTGTTGTTCTTCAGCTTCAATCGCAAATAGATGTCCGGCTACGTTGTAATGATTGGTCATTGGTCGTTGGTCGTTGGTCATTGGTGATTAATAGTCTTTTGGTTTGCGTCCGCACAGGTCAAAGAAGGCGCAATAGGACGGACAGTCTTTCTCGTCGCATTTAGGGAAGTCCGTTGTGGTCAGCATGTGATGGAGTTTCGTCTGCAAAGCGTTCATCACGTCCCCTTCTATAGCGCGATAATCATGCACGGCTTTCGCATCTACATCGATCGTAGTGACCGCTCCTACTAACGGGCGGGAACAATAGAAGAGATTCGGTTCTATCGGCAATTCGTTTTCCTCTTTCGCCGCGTGACAGTACAGCAAGGTCTGACGCACGTACCCTTTGTCGCTATTCTCCATCAGCTCCTCCATAGTGGAAGCCATCTTCTTGGCATGAGTAGTCTTGTCGTTATAGGCGCCGGTCTTATAATCGACGATGCGCATTCGCTGATTCCCTTCCTGTCCGATGATATCAAGACGGTCGATGTATCCGCCTATATTCACCTTGCCTGTATCTTTCACATTCACAGGGAATTTACGGTAATCTTCCAGCAAGCGTATCTGCAGGCCTTCTTTGGCGTCTTCGCGGTCACGCTCCAAGATATGATTGACATAACCGAGTATATAGACGTTATCGCCCACATGATGCTCAAGCACATACGGATTCGGATTATCGGTGCGGTACTTGGCGGCCTCCTTATTCATCTCAACGTATGCCTCCTCCAGCGCTGTTTGCAGTTTGGCACGGTCGGTTCGAACCTCCTCGATCTGCTCCGGTGTAACCGACACGGCACGATCGTTGGTACAATTCATATAACGCGTATAGAGGATCTTCATCATATGATGCACAAACGAGCCCAAGGTGGCCGGATTGAAGACCGCTTCGTCTTCTTGAGGCGTACTCTTGCCTAACACATATTGGCGGTAGAAACTGCGCGGACAGGTGATGAAAGTATTGAGTTGGCTGGGTGAGATAACTAACTGATACCCCTTCGGTCCTATCACCACGCCGTTTTTGACCTCCATTGTAGAGAGCCACGAGTGAAACTCTCGCTCGTCTTCCGGTTCCGGCAGTTCGGCTATGATACTCGGTTCATACAGCGATGCTTTCTTCACCTCAAATTCCGGAGAATAGAGTATCTGCATCACAAACCGCGACATACCTTTGCTGCCGTCCATTGCGTCCGAATAGAGGATGGTCGTTTGACCGGCACGACTCAACAGACGGAAGAAATTATATGCATAGACCGTTGCGCGTTCATCCGGCGTCTGCATCTGATACGCCTTGCGCAGGTAATACGGAATAAACGACAGATCGTTTTGCCGCTGCGGAAGAACACCCTCCTCCACGCTGAGTAACAGCAGTTTGTCAAAATCCAGCAAACGGGTCTCCAGCACACCCATGACTTGTATGTCGGTTACCGGTTCTCCGTGGAAAGGCATCGTGACGCTATCCATCGCGCGACGCATCAGCAGCCGCAGCAAACGGAGCGTGAACGGAACACCGTCCAGTCCGGTTTCGATAACCTGACGCATCTGATTGGCTATCTTGCGCACTTGGTACTCGGACTCCAGGATCAGCAGTTCCTGCCACGATAAAGGTGAGAGGTCATTACTAATTGGTGATTGTTCATCGGTGGGCTTTACCGGGAAGAGATATGCCAATAATTCATCGATAATTCCGGCCGTAACCGAAGCCTCAGCATCTCCGCGTTTGCGATCATTGAGCCATGCCACCACATTGGCATAAACAGCCGTATTACGCATCGGAAAACCTTTGGTTATATTGATGGGTTGTGGTTCCTCTTTCCCTTCCAACTTGATAGCAGGCAAGGTGTAGATAACGGGTTCCAGCATCGTTTCGTCGCATATAACAACGCCCACTTTCTGGCCTTCCTCCGTATAGTTCTTCTGCAACCAACTGTGAACGTATTGCGCCTGTGCTTCGTGCGAGGAACAAGAGATAAGCGTTACCGGGATTGGACTGCTTGCCTGGGATACCGGCAGCGGTTGTGCGCCAAGAATAGTGCTGTTAAGGCGAGTAAAAGAAAAGGCCTTTTCATTCGTTTGAAAATCCGGCACATAATCCCAATAGAACTGCGCTTGTCCGGCATCTTTTAGTCGTTGCATCAGTTCACGCTCGACCGGTAACAGATAATTGAATCCAACGAATATATACGTTCGTCCGGCTATCTTAGATTGCACGATTTCATCGGACCAATGTGTTATCACCTCCCGCTGACGCAGTCCGGTATAGCCTTTCTGCTCTGCGACCATATCTGCCCGCAGCGAGGTGTATAAATCATATAAATGCGTCCAAATAAGTTCGAATTGCGCTTTTGTAGAATCCGGAAGCGGCTTCGCATCGTTTTGCTCGCCAATCAGCAATTGCAAACGGGTCTCTGTTTCTTCGTCTAATTGCCATTGCTCCAGCATATGCGCCGCGATGGTGTTCTCAAAAAAGTTCGGCACTTCTTCCGCCGGCATAGAGGCATCGATGTTAGTGAAATCCGCCAACATCTGCCTACCCCAGCCGTAGAATATATCAAGAGGCATCAGTTCGTCTGAATCCGGTTGATTGAGCGCAACATACTTCTTATACAACCGCATCACGGTCATCAGTTCATCCTCCTCGTACAACGGACTCAGGCTGTCTTGTAATTGCGGTAGCGTCGTTACCTGCGGCGCCCAGATAGCTGATTGACGCTGCTCTTGTTGTAAGCGAAGAATCTCATCTTTGAGTACCAATCCGGCACGATGAGAAGGAAGCACCAATGTGACGCGGTTCAACTGATTCCAAGCGATGGAACCAATGATGGAGCGGGCTGTTTGTTGTATAAATCCGTTATTCATAGTTAACTTCTACCAGTTGTTTACCTTGTTTCTTACGTGCGAACCACAGGAATCCGCGCACCGGGCTGTACCCTATTCCGCGCAGCGCCTCCATATAGTCCCGCACTTGCTGTATGTATTCATCGTCCCATTGTCCGAACTTATAATCGAGCACAATAGCCGCATTGGTCTGCGGATTGATCATGACGCGGTCCGGTCTCATCTCGCAGCCTTTATGATAAACCGGCATCTCCAGCCTCAGTTCCCAAGGCGCTGTGAACCAATCGCGCATCTGCTCATTCCCCTCCCACGCGGAAGCGATGAGCGCACGCAGGTCTTCCCGTTGCGCTTTGTCGCGTATCTCTCCGCGGCTCTCGAAGGTATCCAGCACCTTATCCAATTCATCGGCTTTGCGCAGATGAGCAAATATATCGTGACACAGATTTCCCTCATCCATTCGAGCTACACGGCGGTAGGCATCGTCTCCGTAACCGGTATAGAGCGCTCCTTCTTGCGATTGCACAAAACGAACCTGATCGCTATTCGCCCACAGTTCGGCAATAATCGTATTCGGCTCTTGTTCTTTCTTCAGCGGTTTGACAACCGGGGTTCCGGCTTCATAGATCATCGGTTCATTTATGTCCAGGTCGCTTGGTCCCAGTACCTCTCCCTTCACATAATCCATGATGTATTTGCCCACATGGTTACATGCACCCATTTTACCGTCTTTGTTCACCGAATAATTGGTGGTAATATACAGATTGTCCTCCGCGCGCGTCAACGCCACATAGAGCATATTCAGGTTGTCTATGTACATGTTCTTGCTTTCTGCTTCATAGCACTCCGCGTATTCGGACTGCTCCATCTCCGAACCGTACTGAATAGGCACAGCGTCTTCTCCGCCTACTACATTCGCTACCTTGCACCACACTTTGGGCAGATGCCGTCCGGCCTCTTTGGGCCATGCGCAGAAAGGCACGAACAAGGTCTGCGACTGCAATCCCTTGCTGGCGTGCACGGTCAGAATACGAATAGCTTCTACCGAAGAGGTAGGAATTGCTTTCTCGTGCATCGTGTCATCCCAATAGACCAGGAAATCCTCCCACCCGCCTCCGTAGGTACTCACGTACGCACGCGTGCGGTCGAGCAGATTATTTATATACGCCGTTTCCGTTCCTTTATACTGCCCCGTTCCATCCGTCAAAAGCACGCGTATCAGTTCGCACACCGCTTCATAAAGCGGCGTAGAAGGTTTGACCGTCTCACAGGCACGCTGCGGAGCTTCAATATCAGAGGTCGCTTGGGCTATATACGTGGCCGATACGTCGTCACGATGGAGCACATAACGCAACGCAGCGATGATCGTTTTGACCGCTGCGGACTTATCCAGCATAAAACTGTCCGCAGATACGAAGTGTGCGGCCGACAAACGGGGATACTGATTACTGTCCAAACGGGCATGTAAGTCGGTTATCAACGAGGCTTCTTTCTTCTCTCTAACCAGTACCATCATCTGCGATGGGTCCACTCCTTGCTGAAGCAACTGCTCCATGGCATCGAACATATCAGCAGCCAGATCTTCATTCTTCGCTTTGGGAAACGCTTTGAACGATACGTATCCGCCTTTTTTCTTATTGGCCTGATAGAACGATGCCAATTGCTCCGGATCGAACCCCTCGTCGTAGATGGCTTTCGCCTGCTCATCATCCATCTGCGCAATAATATGGTGGAAGAGGGACAGATTGAAGCGCACTACCTCTTCGCTACTTCGGAAATTGCGGGTCAGCGAAGTAAGGTGCGGGTTGAGGCGATCTGCTACCAGCGGATCGTTAGGCAGTCCCTCCATTATATGCCAGTCTCCGTTACGCCAGCGGTAGATGGACTGTTTGATATCTCCCACTACCAGCAAGGTGTTGCCGGTACAAGCCACAAGGTCTTTGAGTAATTGGTATATCACGCTCCATTGCAATTGGCTGGTATCCTGGAATTCATCAATCAGCACGTGACGATACCGGATACCGGCCTTCTCCAAAATGAAATCCGCGTCCCCGCCTTTGAGCGCCTTGGTCAACGTACCGGCTGTACGAGCCAGCAACGCACTATTAGTCTGCGCCAGATTACGACGAATCAGCGCTTGAAGGGAACCCATCAGTTCCAAATCACAACTATACCGAACGGTTAGCTGGAGCGTGTTGTAATAGCGTCTCACTTCGTCTGCCAAAGCCGTAGCACGCGCGATTTCATCGGAATTGCAAGTCACTCCGGCACCACGGAAACGGTCTGAAGAAGGTTCCTTTTCCGGATTCTGCACGCTCCTCACCAAGCGCTCGTAAGCAAGTTTGGTGTTTTTGTTATATTCCGCCGGATTGCATTGTGCAAGCATTTGTTTCAATTCCTGCACACGCGGATACTGCTCCCACAATTTCTTCACCAGTTCACGTCTGCGCGCGATGGATGGTGTATCGAACAACACCTCTCCACGAGCATCAAGCACTTGAACCGACTCGGTGTACATCTCTTTGGCCATTGCACACAAGCTCTCACGCACATCCGAATGGTTCTCCTGGTCCAGCTTGAGTTGCATATAGTTCTCCAGAATAGACCGGTCAGACGGAGTCATATCCGTTGAAATCAACTGATCCACAGCCTGACGAATCACGTGGTCTATATCCAACTCGGTATTCATTCCCACGCTCATCTTAAGCACTCCCGCGAGCCCGCTCAGGAGCTGCATCAGGAACGAATCAATCGTCATGATACGCACGTTATCGTAATCCTGTAGCATCTGCCGGAAACAAGTGGCGGCACGCTGCTCCAAGAGCGAGTCGGGTGCATTATGGTCACGAATCATGAATTGGCGGGCATACGCCAGAAAATCTTTCTCGCCTCCCTGCCCTATTCCGTGCAGGAAGCCTATGATGCGCACGCTCATCTCCGCCGTCGCTTTGTTGGTAAAAGTGATCGCAAGAATGGAGCGATAGTCTTCTCCGGACAACAGCAAGCCCACATAATAGGCAGCTAAGGTGTATGTCTTACCGGTACCTGCCGATGCGCGGCAGATAGTGACAGGTTTCTTCGGGTTAATCAGTAGTTTTGGCGGGGTCATAGAATAATTGTTTCTCCTTTCTCGGGCACGGATATATTGGTAAATCCGGCATCGCTTAAATGTCCTTTATAGGTCTCCGCGGCAGTAGCTTCACCGTGCACCACAAACACACGTTTCACCTGATCTACTTGCAGACTGCGGGTGAAATAATCAATCATCTCCTTATAATCGCCGTGTCCCGAGAAGCCTTCAATCTTGGTTATTTGCGCTTTGATACGGCGATCGAGACCGAAGATGGATATCCACTGTAATCCGGGTTGCTGAATACGCGCACCCAGCGTAGAAGGTTCACAGTAGCCGACAATCAGAATCGTGCAGCGCGGATCAGAGATATGATTGGCCACATGGTGCTTGATACGCCCGGCCTCCAACATGCCCGAAGCGGAGATAATGATACAAGGTTCCTCCTTATGATTGAGCGCTTTGGATTCGCTTATATCGGTAATGTACCGCAGGGTATTGAATCCGAACGGGTCTGAGTCGAACTGCATCGTATCGCGCACTTCGTCACTTAATTCGTCCGGATACATGCGGAAGATCTGCGTGGCATTGGTGCTCATAGGAGAATCCACGTAAACCGGTATATGCGGCAGACGACCGTCATTATAGAGCTGGTTGAGCACATAGACTATCTCCTGCGTACGGCCGACGGAGAAGGACGGAATGAGTAACTGCCCTTTGCGGTACACACAGGTATCCTCCACTACGCCGAGCAACTGGTCTTCCGTCACCATCTGCTCATCATGCAAACGGTCTCCGTAGGTGGATTCGCAGATGAGGTAATCACATTGCGGGAAGAGTTGCGGAGGAGGTAATATATGACAATGCTGCCGTCCTACGTCGCCGGTATAGGTTACGCGCTTCCACCTTCGAGTTGACGGAGACGTTTGACCATTCGGGTCCTTGTCTTCTTCGTATATCTCTAAAGAACAGATGGCTCCGCCAAGCATATGACCGGAATTCGTAAAAGTGAGCAACACATCGTCAAACAAGCGGAACCGACGATCGTAACTATAGGTCACAAAATGCTTCATAGCCCGATTGACGTCTTGCTGGTTATACAGCGGCTCCACTTTGTATTTCTTTCCTTTCTCCTTATGAGGATTCTGACGGTCAATCTTCTTGTTATACATGCGCACGTCCTGCTCTTGAATAAAGGCCGTGTCGGTAAGCATAAGCGAACAGAGGTCACGTGTAGCAGGGGTGCAATATATATCGCCCTTGAAACCCATTTTGACGATGTACGGAATCAAACCCGAGTGGTCTATGTGGGCGTGGCTGAGTACCACGCAATCCAGTTTGGCGGGGTCGAATCCCAAATCGCGATTGGCGGCATCCGTCTCCAGGCCTTTACCTTGATACATACCACAATCCAATAGGATGGTATGACCGGAATCAGTTGTAATCAGATGTTTACTACCGGTTACTTCGCGCGTAGCGCCTAAAAATTGAATTTTCATGGTTTTTTTGCAATTTGTGCTACAAAATTACAACAAAAATTGCATATATGCAAATTTTTTTATATCTTTGCGCCAAATTTTATAAAACAATGAGAAAATCGAAGTTATTTCTGTTGGTAATGATGGCTATTATCGGTGTTTCCTGTACAGAGAAAGCGAGTGAAGGCAAATCGCCTATTACGAAACCTGAGATTACGATTGAAGGAGGTCGTTTGACGCCGGAAGGTCTATGGGCAATGGGTCGTATCGGTAGTGTGAAGGCAGATATAGAGACCGGATGGGTTGCCTATACCGTCAGTTACTACAGCGTAGAGGAGAACCGCTCCACTACGTGGATTCGCGTCTGCGATCCGTTCAGCAAGGCCGGAGAGCTGGAGGTGATGGATGAGTTCGTCGGCTATGAACCCGCATGGTTTGGCAGTAGCGGTTGGTTAGCCTATCTGAAAAGTGGCAAACTGCACCTGCGTCGAATCGGACAGGACATAGAAGTGGAAGGAGCAGACGATATAGAGGGATTCCTGCTCTCCCCTATGCGCGATCAGATTATTCTTATCAAGCAAGTCAAGACAGTTGCGAAGACCGTGGATAAATACCCTGACCTGCCGTTAGCAAGCGGGCATATGCACGAAGATTTGATGTACAAGCATTGGGACGAGTGGACAGAAACCGCTCCGCAACCCTTTGTATGCCCGTTAGAGGTGAAGTATGGTCGCGGGGAAAATATCCTATCCGCTACCATCGGAGAGGGCGTAAACATATTGGAAGGTACCGCATTCGAGTGCCCGATGAAGCCGTTCGGCGGCGTGGAGCAGTTGGCGTGGAATCCGAACAATGAGGAGATCGCTTATACCTGCCGCAAGAAGACTGGACTCGATTATGCCGTATCCACCAATAGCGATATCTATCTGTATGACGTCAAGGCGCGTACGCACAAGAATATTACGGAAGAGAACAAGGGGTATGACATCAATCCTGCCTATTCGCACGACGGTAAGTGGATTGCTTGGCAATCCATGGAGCGGGACGGTTATGAGAGCGACGAGAACCGCTTGGCGGTAATGAACCTTGCCACGGGCGAGAAACGATACTTGGTAGCAGGTTTCGGACAATGCGTTAATGAGTTCGCGTGGTACAACGATACAACCCTGCTCTACACCGACGTATGGAGTGGTACGATTGATCTGTATCTCACAACCGTAGAAGGTGGCGGCGAGCGCACAACGGAAGGACAATACGACCTTGCATTGGGCGATGTGTGTGACCACTATGTGTATCTGCTCGGTCATTCCATGCGTCAAGCCAATGAGATATACCGTATGGATGTAGAAGAGTACCTCAACAATCCGACTCGTGACTTCGGGCCACGCGGTATGGAATGGGAACAACCGCATACGGCATTGGAAGTGGAGATTCCGCAATTGACGCACGAGAACGATAATATATACAATCAGATCGAGCGCTCAACCGTAGTGCCGCGCTGGCAACGAACCACAGACGGCAAAGATATGCTCACTTGGATCATCTACCCGCCGCATTTCGATCCGAACAAGAAATATCCGACTATTCTCTATTGCGAAGGCGGTCCGCAGAGTCCGGTTAGCCAGTTCTGGTCGTTTAGATGGAACTTCATGATGATGTCTGCCGGCGATTATATCATCGTTGCCCCCAACCGCCGCGGTCTACCGGGATTCGGTAAGGAATGGAACGAGCAAATTAGCGGAGACTACAGCGGACAATGTATGACCGACCTGCTGACGGCGATTGATGAGTTCTGCACCGAACCGTACGTGGACAAAGACCATCTGGGTTGCGTAGGCGCATCGTTCGGCGGTTACAGCGTGTACTGGTTGGCCGGCCATCATGACGGACGATTCAAAGCCTTCATCGCGCACGACGGTATTTTCAACTTGGAAATGCAGTACCTGGAGACCGAAGAGAAATGGTTCGCCAACTGGGATTTGGGCGGCGCTTATTGGGACAAAGAAAACGCCACGGCACAACGCACGTTTGCCAATAGTCCGCATAAGTTCGTGGACAAGTGGGACACGCCTATCCTGTGTATCCACGGCGAGAAAGACTATCGTATCCTGGCCAACCAAGCGATGGCAGCTTACGATGCAGCTAAGATGCGCGGTGTACCGGCTGAGTTGCTGATTTTCCCGGACGAGAACCACTGGGTACTCAAACCGCAAAACGGCATTCTGTGGCAACGCGAGTTCAGAGGATGGCTCGACCGTTGGCTTAAATAAATGCGAAAGGTTATAGGATGAAATATTCTTACGAATACGAGATAAAGTACCAGGAAGTGGATGACCGCAAGAAATTGCGGTTGGTACACATGGAGTTATATCTGCTGGAGGTAGCCGGCAAAGTGGCAGACGAATTAGGTTTCGGTATCGCACAACTCCACCCGATTGGTCTGACTTGGATCATCACACGGCTGTCTCTGGAGATGACGGAACTGCCCGGACCGAGTGACAAGATACGGATTGAGACTTGGATTGAAGGCAACGCGCATATGCTCAGTACACGTGATTATCGCATATATATGAAGCCATCTGCCTACAGCGGACATCATTCAGACGAATGGAAACTCATCGGACAATGTAAGTCCGTTTGGGCCGTGCTGGATATGAACAAGCGCGAGATAGTCAATATTTTTGACCAGCCTATGTTCGAGGGTTGCGTGGATGGCGAAGTGCTGGATATGACACGCGTGCGCATGACCACTATTCCTGAACCAACGGGTTGCGTACCGCATAAGGTGGTTTATTCGGATTTGGATTATAACCGCCATTGCAACAGTTGCAAGTACCTGCAAACGATGCTCGACGCGTACCTACCCGATTATTACGGCAAAAAAATACGACTGGACATCAACTACTCCAAAGAGGTGATGGCAGGCGAAGAGCTGATGACCCATTATCTGGTGACGGAAGACGGTGTGCAGTACCAGCAGAAAATCGATAGTGGCGAGACGAGCTGCTCCGCCAAAATAACGGTTATTGGTTAAAGGTTAGAGGTTAAAGGTTATAGTATATGGAGACACAACAAGAAACAACGCTGTTGAAGCGTCCCGCAGAATTGGAATGCGATGTAGTTCGGTTCCAGAACCAGAAAGATAAATGGATTGCCTTCGTCGGTCTCAGAGACGGGCGGCCTTATGAGATTTTCACCGGCCTTGCTGATGACGAGATGGGTATTGCGTTACCCAAATCGGTTACCAAAGGTAAAGTGATTAAGGTGGTTCAACCGGACGGCACAAAGCGCTATGATTTCCAGTTTGTCAACACGCGGGGATTCAAAACAACGGTAGAAGGACTCAGTTATAAGTTCGATCGTGAGTTTTGGAACTACGCACGTCTCATCTCCGGTGTGTTGCGTTATGGCATGCCGATTGACCAGGTGGTACATATGATTAGCGGTTTGCAGATGGACAACGACACCATCAACAGCTGGACTACCGGTGTGGCGCGTGTGCTCAAGCGCTATGTACCCGGAGCGGCCGAGGAAGATATAACGGATAACGTAGAGTAACGCCTCTATACACAATAAAGCCCGCTCTATGCGGGCTTTATTTGTTTACTTCTCTGCATTATCGGCAGCCGGTTGGGCTGCGTTTTTCTTTTTCCGACGCGTGGTCTTTTTCTTTGGAGTTTCAGCAGGTGCTTCTACTTTGGGAGCTTCCGTTGCCTTCTTGGCTTTCTTGGTCCGCTTTTTAGCGGGTTTGGGTTGCTCTACCGGTTGGGGTTCCTCTTTCTTCGGTTGCTCTTTCTTAGGTTCAGCCTTTTTCGGTTGCTCCTTCTTGGGCTTTTCCTTCTTCGGCTTCTCTACCGGTTTCGGCTGCTCAACAGGCTTCGGCGTCGGCATTGGTGCCGGTTTGGGCTGTTCCTGCTTCGGTTGTTCAACCGGTTTGACTTCCTTTTTCGGTTCCGCTTTGGGGGCCGGTTCATGATGTTGAATAGGCGCACCTGTCACATCATAGAATCGCATTTCGAGCATAGCCAGAGACTGATTCTCCACTACTTTCACTCCATATTTACGTCGCCATTGTGCTTTGAGCGAGAAGAGCCAGCCTTTGCTGACATACGCATAGACGTAGGGGTGCAGATGCAACTTAAGCCCTCGTCCATGGTGTTGCTCCATGTGTGCACACGCTTCTTCCAGTTGGTCGGTAAAGAGGATGGACGGCATTATTTTACCTTTGCCCATACAGGTGGGGCATGTTTCCATCACTTCTACCTCTACCGCCGGTCGTACGCGTTGGCGCGTAATCTGCATCAGTCCGAATTTACTGAGCGGCAGTACATTGTGTTTGGCGCGATCGCGGTCCATGAGTTTACGCACGTAATCGTACAACTGTTGCTGGTGCTCTTTGGAATCCATGTCGATGAAATCGACAATGATGATTCCGCCTATATCGCGAAGGCGAAGTTGATGCACCAATTCGTCCGCAGCGAGCATATTAAACTGGAACGCGTTCTCTTCCTGGTCCTCAAAGATCTTCTTGCTGCCGGAATTGACATCAATGGAGAATAGTGCTTCGGTTTTGTCGATGATCAGATAACCTCCATGCTTAAAACCGACCGTTCTACCGAGTCCCGTTTTCATCTGACGGGTGATGTCAAAATGGTCGAAAATAGGTTGTGTACCCTGGTACAGTTTAACAATCTTGGCACTCTCGGGAGCAATAAGTTCCAGATAATGACGCACCTCATCGTAGATGTCTTTGTCATTAATCTGAATAGAAGTAAAATCAGGGCTGAGCACATCTCGGATGATTCCGAGCGTACGTCCCATTTCTTCGCTCACGAGGCTGACGGGCTCTTTCTGTTGCAGCGATTTGATGGTTTGTTCCCAACGCTCCACCAAGAGCCTCAATTCGTTGTCTAACTCAGCTACACGTTTATCTTCCGCCACTGTGCGAACAATGATACCGAACCCTTGGGGTTTGATAGACATCATCAGTTGTTTTAATCGTTGGCGTTCCGCCTCACGCTTAATCTTCTGGCTCACCATTACACCGTCGGCAAAGGGAATAAGAACGATATTACGTCCCGCGATGGAAATCTCGGCAGTAAGGCGAGGTCCTTTGGTATTGATCGGTTCCTTAGAAACCTGTACCAAAATCGGATCTCCCACTTTGAGCACATCCGCAATCTGTCCCTCCTTGCCAACCTCGGGTTGACGCGGTGTCTTATTGATCACCGGAATACGTCTTCTGTCCGAAACGGCTTTAGTGATATACGTCTGCAGCGTACGAAACTGAGAACCTAAATCCAAATAATGCAGAAAAGCTTCTTTCTCATGACCTACATCCACGAAGACTGCGTTCAGCGCCGGCATCACTTTTTTGACGCGACCGTAGTAGATATTTCCTACCGAGAAGTTATCTTGGTCCCGTTTCTCACGGGAAACTTCCTGCAGGCGATCATCCTCCGTCAACGCGATAGCAATCTCTTGCGGTTGTACGTCCACAATCAATTCGCTTTTCATACTTGATAAGGATTTAAATAAATAAAAAAGGCTTGTGGCAACCTGTTCTCACCCGAACAGGTCTTTCGCCACAAAGCCAAAGATTGACCGTCAATTACTTATGCTTATGACGATTCTTGCGCAGACGTTTTTTACGTTTGTGCGTAGACATCTTGTGTCTCTTATGCTTCTTTCCGTTTGGCATAATTGTGAGTAATTAATAAATTGTTGTTATTAGATCTCTTACTTTCTAACCATAGCGGTGAACTCATGACCAGGCTTGAAAGCGGGGATCTTGTGCTCGGGAACGAGGATAGATGTCTTGGCGGTAATGTTACGGGCGATCTTCTCAGCACGTACCTTGGTGATGAAACTACCGAAACCGCGGATGTAAACATTCTCACCTTCGGCTACATTCTTCTTAATG
>JAFPNK010000098.1 GCA_017401985.1 Paludibacteraceae bacterium
ATACCCAGGATACGGTCGGCCATACGCGCCGGATGGAAGACGTCGAGCGCCTCCATCTTCTCGCCTGTACCGATGAACTTAATCGGTTTGTTCACCACCGAGCGGATGGAAAGTGCGGCACCGCCTCGCGCGTCACCGTCCAACTTAGTGAGTACCACGCCATCAAAATCAAGGCGGTCGTTGAACTCTTTGGCGGTGTTAACAGCGTCCTGACCGGTCATGGCATCCACCACGAAGAGCGTCTCGGACGGCGTGATTGCTTCCTTGATAGCTGCAATCTCCTGCATCATTTGTTCGTCCACTGCCAGACGTCCGGCAGTATCGACGATGACAACGTCATACCCTAAACGCTTCGCTTCTGCGATAGCATCTTGCGCTTTCTTAACCGGATTGGATTCGTTCTCGCCGGTATATACTTTCGCATTGATTTGCTCGCCTAACACGCGTAACTGCTCGATAGCAGCAGGACGATACACGTCGCATGCCACCAACATGACGCGTTTATTCTTCTTGGTCTGCAGATAATTCGCCAACTTGGATGCGAAAGTGGTTTTACCGCTACCCTGCAAACCTGACATCAAGATGATAGCAGGATTGCCTTTCAGATTGATCTCCTGCGCCTCGCCACCCATCAATGCGGCCAGCTCATCATGAGTGATCTTGACCATCAACTGACCCGGACGAACGGATGTCATCACGTTCTGACCCAGCGCTTTCTCTTTCACCTGGTCCGTAAACTGCTTTGCTGTTTTGTAGTTCACATCGGCTTCCAGCAAGGCTTTGCGGATATCTTTTACCGTCTCGGCAATATTGATTTCGGTGATACGTCCTTCACCCTTTAAAATCTTAAAACTTCGTTCTAATCGTTCGCTTAAATTATCAAACATAATACACCTAATTTAATTTGGGCGCAAAGGTACTACTTTTTTTTGACATACACAAGTAAAAACAAAAAAAAGAGCCCTAAGGGCTCCT
Organism: Paludibacteraceae bacterium; assembly: GCA_017401985.1. Taxonomy (GTDB): domain Bacteria; phylum Bacteroidota; class Bacteroidia; order Bacteroidales; family Paludibacteraceae; genus Colicola. The sequence goes on from JAFPNK010000098.1 coordinate 976, forward strand.
TTTTCTTCCTTTCGCGCATCACTTGACGCGCTGTCCGGTAATGGAATAGAACTGACCGTTCACCAGTATATACAGCCGGCCGTCTAATAGAATTTTGCGAGCCTGCTCTGCAGCCGGAACATGTTCTATATCCGAAGTGCCGCAATCGGTTATATAGTCACTATAAACCACACGAACTCCAGTAGATTGAATGATTGCACTTTCGATACCAATGCCCTTTCCGGAACCGTAGTTAGTGGAGAATACCAACGGATACGCGCCAGACAGATTCCCTGTGTTGGTCCATGTATATTCCGTCATTTGGGTACCGGTGGTAGTGGTTATGGTGGCTATCACCGAGTCATTAGCAGAAATATTCAATTTGTTATAATCCGGTCCTCCGTAGGTGCGAATACGCACGGTGATGGTAGTCAAGCCCGACAGGTTTACCGGCGGCGACACGAGCGAACTGCCCGCATCAAGCAACCAGTAGGACGAGTAATTCGCCTGCACGGTCCACTCCTCCTGATGATCCATATCGAAGACATACGTAGCCGCCTCACCACCTTCATACACCGTTTTCTTGGCAAAGACGGCATAGAGCGTGATATCTGCGGTGATAGAAGGAATCTCTTCTGCGGATGTATATAAGCGTTCAGGAGCTTGTTCCAGCGCGCTGTCAATAGGTAATGTGGTCCACCCCATGAACTCCGAACTCTCGTCGGAACAGGAAGCGGGAGTTGGCGGCAGGACTTGGATCTTCTTGTTCTCAATAATCGAATCCACACGTAGCACGGTGCCGTTCACCGACCAAGTCACACCGTGTTTGGGTTTGGGAGAAGGTGCCGTTCCGTCACGCCAACCGTTGCTTACACCGGGAATAAAAGCCTCGTCCAACGAACAAACGAGTTGTGAGAAATCAACCTCTTCACCCGCCTTATCACCCCATATATACTCCGCCAGATAGGGATAATCGATGAAGGGGTTGCGGTTATGTTGAAAATCACTTACTGCATCTTGTCTGCGAATCTCTTTGATGCTCACGGGATCCTGGCGGTGCCACTCAATCAGTACCTCTTGTTCCCAAGGCTGGAACTCCAGATAGTTCCGGTTCTGCATGGCATACATCGAACCCACTTGAGCATTATTCACACGCCATCCGTTGTACTGCGAGCAAACGGGATCCACCGTTCCATCAGACCAACGGCCATAACACGTAGCCATATAGAAATACGCGCGAGCGAAGTCTCCTTTGTATTCATCTTTGGGTTCGAACACATAGAAATCCACGTCCAGCGAGTCATGATGGATCTTCCCCACCCTCAGCGAACCGGCAGTCTTAATATCCTTCTCCGGCACACCCAGCGGATAATTGCTTCGCGCACTATTGGCGGTGCTATTAGAGGGATTGAGATGGAAGCAGTCTTTATACGCATCATTATTCGCGCCGCCCCACCAGGACTTAGCAAAACTATGCTCGATGTTACATCCTGTGACGGCAGTACCGGCGCTCGAGAACTTATACCAATCGTCACAATACATGTCCATGCAGTAGCCTTCCTCATCCTTGTCTGAGTAATAGAACACACCCCATGTGCTGCTTGCACCACTACCATATGGGATAGCCGTATGATTACGAATGATTGCTTTGAGCGAGTCTTTCAATTCGGCATCTTGCGTGCCGTTCGCACGAAGATAATAGTTTGCCGGTAACTCTTCTGCCCAAATCGGGCAGAGAGTCAGCACGGCGAAAATAGATATCAATATACGTTTCATTGTACACGTTGTCCGGTAATGGTAAATAATCCTTCTTCAGTCTGAATATAGAGGTGACCACCAATCAGCACTTTCTTCGCTGCGCGCTGCGTCATCAGCGTTGGAATCAGTTCCGTTGTCTCCTGGCAGGTCGTGATGTACCGGCTGTAGGTTGCTGTTGTGCCCGAAACACCGTTGAATTGTACAGCCACAGACGCAATCCTACGGTGACCGTTGGTTCCACCAATCGTGAAGGTGACTGCGTCAGCCGAACCGGTCCAGATCGGCTCGGTATAAGTACCAACGTTCGTGGTAATAGCATTGCTATTATCGCTTGTGCCAAACGACAATTCTATGCGTGTTACGTTCGGTCCGGAAACGGTCATTGTACTACCTCCGTAAGCGCGAACAGACTCGCCGCTGGTATAATATTTGGCATTCGTGAACGTAATTGTTGCATAACCTTGTTCTACCTCGGTCACAGCGACACCATTGGTGTAACCTTTGTCCTTGAAGACGATCGTCTCATTGGCTATTTGCGGTTCAGTAGCCTCTTCCTCTACCATGTGCGCGAAGACGGCATAATAGGTCACATCCTCACTCACAGTCGGGAACTCACTGACCGTTTTGTACAGTATAGCCGGTGCCTCGTCCGTAGAACCGGTGATAGCGGCATTGGTCCAACCCATGAACTCTGTGCTCTCAGTCGAGCAGGAAGTCGGTTCTTCAGGCAGCGAAGTCGGTTTTTGATTTTCGTTGACAGAGTCCGTTTGTATAATTTCTCCATTTACTGACCAGTTCACGCCATATTTGACAGTAGGCGTTGGAGGTTCCGGTGGCGTAGTGCCGTTTCGTGAGCCATCGCTGACACCCGGAATGAAGTCAGGATCTGTGGACGGCATAAGAAGAGCCATGTCAACCACTTCTCCTGCGTGCTCGCCCCAGATATATTCAGCCAAATAGGGATAGTCGATGAACGGATTACGGTTACCTTGCGTCTTTTGAATACCGTTATTTCGGTCAATCTCTTTCTGCGAAACAGGATCCTCGCGATGCCACTTCAAAAGCAACACCACACCATATTGTGTTAAACCGAAATGAGACGATTTGAAGGCTTCAAAGATAGAACTACCATCGCCGGAAGTAATCGAATAAGACGAATTATAATAGCTGGCAATCATGCCCAGATAACCACGTGCGAAATCTCCTTTATACTGCGCACCCGGTTCAAACACAGGGCTGGCGGAGCAGGTAGCGGTGGTTGCGTTGTAGATAGTTGCTTTCGTTGTGCTTACGGCTTTCGGCGAACCGAGTTTGCAACCGTTATACTGGTAGGTAGCATTATCCACTTCACCAAACGCATAATTGCTTCGGCGGTTGTTCACATAACCATCTGTCGGTACAAGGTGGAAAATATCACTATACATATTGTTTTTACCACCACCCCACCAGCTTTTGGGGATAGAGTGCTCACGGTTCACGCAATCGCATTCGCCGTTATAATTTCCGCAACGTTTGCTATCGGTCGGAAACTCGCAGCCTCCGTACATATCCCATAGTTTACCGGCCTTACCGACAGAATCCGCAGGATAGACATCGGAATAAGGATAAGCACCCCAGAGACCATCGTAGCCAAGCGATGAGAAGCCGACATTGGTCACTGTATTCAAGGTAGCCATCAGATTAGTACCTGATTTATTATTCAAACTAGCGTAATACGTAGGGATGTCTGCCGGCGCAGTCACCGTATTTTCCGCGAGACTGATTTGCGCCACAAAGATAAGCGCAAGAAGAGGAAAAATGTGTTTTGTCATGACGTAATTTTTAAATAGCGTACAAAGTTACAACATATTTTGCAAATGTGCAAATAAAAACGGCAAAATTTTTTGAATTTCGCCGTTTCTTTGAATTAATGAACATTATATCGGTTAAAACTTACAAGATCTCATGAAGTATCTCGCTTACCGTCGGATGCGGGAAAACGACCTGCATACACTCCGGCACCGTGTAACCGTTGCGTACGGCGAAGGAAGCCGCAGCCACGAATTCCGAACACGGATTACCGATCATGTGCACGCCAAGTACCATCTGTGTTTTCTTGTCGATAATCATCTTGCACAGCCCTGTTTCGCCTTCGTTCTCCGCCATGAACCGACCGGAGAAAGTCATCGGAAGCCGCCGCACTTCGGTCTCTATGTTCATCTCCGCTGCTTGCGCCTCGGTGATACCCACAGAAGCTATTTCAGGATTGGTATAAACGACCGAAGGAATGGCATTATACGCGATGCGTTGTAATGGGATCTGCTTAAGCAGACGACCGATGCACACTTCCGCTTGACGAGCTGCCACGTGGGCCAGCATGACCTTACCTGTGACATCTCCTGCTGCAAACACATTCGGCAGATTGGTTTTCATAAAATCATCTACGATGATAGCACCGCAGTTCAGTTCAAGGTCGTTAAGCGCCTCCAGACCGTTCAGATTGGCACGACGACCAACACTAACCAGCACTTTTTCTGCTTCATATACTTCGCCGTTAGCGGTCACTCTGCCACCATCGAGCGATTCCACTTTGGTGGACGTCAGGATGTTAATTCCCGCTTTGCGGTACTTGTCGAGAAGCACAGCCACTACCTCCTGATCGAGGTTCGGCAGGATGGTCGGCATGGCTTCGATAACCGTCACGGGTACACCGAGTTCATGATAAAGCGTGGCGAACTCCATTCCGATCACACCGCCTCCGACGATGATGATGGACTTAGGCAGTTCAGCCGCAGCAAGAGCGTCTGTAGAGTCCCACACGGCAGGGTTGTCCTTAATGCCCGGAATAGGCGGCACGAAATTCATCGAACCCGTACAAATAAGCAGGTTCTCTGCTTCGTACGTCTCACCGTTGCACGCAATGGTCACGAGTTCGTCTGTACGGCTGAGCACGTTAGCGGCACCGGAAACCAACGTACAATGCTCGTTGTTAAGGCGCTGCTTAATACCGGCTACCAGTTTGCGCACCACGATGGTCTTGCGTTTCTGCATGGCTGCAAAATCGAACGACACGTTCTCTGCCGTCACCCCATATTTCTGTGCGTGCGTCGCGTTGTAGTACTGTTTGGCACCGTAGAGGAGCGATTTGGTCGGAATACAACCTACGTTCAAGCACGTACCACCTACTGCGTTTTGCTCAAAGAGCACAACGTCTTTGCCTGCTTTGGAAGCTTTCTCTGCTGCGGTATAACCTGCAGGGCCGCCTCCGATTATAGCGAGAAAATATTTCATATTTTTAGTTTTTATTCTTTATTCGTATTTCCGGAGTCGATTGAATAACAATCGAGTTGGCAGGAACGTCTTGTGTAAGCCAGACGTTACCGCCGATGATGGTGTCATGACCAATGCGTACACGACCAAGAATAGAGGTGTTCGAATAGACGGTCACATGGTCTTCGAGTATCGGGTGACGCGGCAGGTCTTTCGGACGGCCTTGCTCATCGTATTCGAAGTTCTTGGCACCCAGCGTCACACCTTGATAAAGCACTACATGCGAACCGATGATCGTCGTTTCACCAATCACCACACCCGTACCATGGTCAATGCAGAAATATTCGCCTATCTGTGCAGCAGGGTGAATGTCTATACCGGTGCGGCTGTGCGCCAATTCGGTCAACATACGCGGGATACGCGGCACTCCTAATATGTAGAGCACGTGCGCGGTGCGATAGTGGATCATCACCTGCGTGAGCGGATAACTGAGTATCACTTCCCCGCGGTCCGTCACGGCAGGGTCATTATGCAGCATCGCATCCACGTCGGTATTCACAAGACGGGCTATTTCCGGCACAACCGACCAGAATTCTCCAGGTAACTCAAGCTCCAACGGCACAGGACTCTTAGGAAAGAATTCCGGGAACACTTCGCCTCGCATGTACGCCATGAAGCGTTTGAGGATATCTATGGTGGGGATATAAGTCATTTTATTTGGGGTCATTTACCATTTACAAGACCGACAAGTACCGTTCGCCGGTATCCGGCAGGAGTGCTACGATCGTTCGTCCGGCATAAGCGGGTTGCAGCGCCAGTTGATAGGCGGCATGGAAAGCAGCACCGGACGAGATACCAACCAGCAGGCCATACTCGGACGCCAACTGTTTGGCTGCCGCCAGAGCTTCTTCATTGGTCACGGTCAACACGCGGTCGATATATCCGCCTTGGTAGGTCTCCGGCACAAAACCGGCACCTATTCCTTGAATCGTATGCGGGCCAGCTTGCCCTTTGGACAACACAGGCGAAGAAGCGGGTTCAACAGCGATGATCTCCACCGCCAGGTTATGCTCCTTAAGTGCGCGCCCTACACCGCTGACCGTTCCGCCTGTTCCGACGCCGGCTACGAACACATCTACCTTACCTTCGGTATCCGACCAGATCTCCTGACCGGTAGTGGCATAATGAATAGCAGGGTTGGCAGGATTGACGAATTGACCAAGGATAATACTATTAGGTGTAGCGGCATGCAGTTCCTCTGCTTTGGCAATCGCTCCTTTCATACCCTGAGCACCGGGCGTAAGTACCAGTTCCGCACCGTAAACAGCCAGCAGTTTACGCCGCTCCACACTCATCGTGTCGGGCATCGTGAGAATAACGCGATAGCCCTTGAGCCTACCTATCCATGCCAAACCGACACCCGTATTACCACTGGTGGGTTCGATAATTGTACCACCGGCTGTCAAGAGACCGCGTTGCTCAGCATCGTCAATCATCGCCAAAGCCGTGCGATCCTTCACACTGCCACCGGGATTAAAACGCTCCAACTTAAGCAACAAACGGGCATCACCTGCCGGCACTTCCAGCATCGGTGTATGACCAATCAGTTCTATCAAAGATTTTGCAATCATATATTTCTTAAATATATACGTACCGCCTCAGCAATCATCTCCGGGCAAGGACGTTTCTCGTAATACTCGGGCGTACGGTCAGCCGGTTTAGGACGGAGAGCCTCCGCAGGCAGATACTCCATCGTAGTCCCTTTGGGCGCAAGACCTAACAGTTCCGCACAGATGAGGCTGCCATACTTGCCTTTGAATTCCCCTGCCAATTGCTGCACGAACGCATAATTGGCCATCTTACCCTCGTTGTCATGCGGCGTGGAGGAACCGTTATGAAGTCCTGCCAGCATGAACATACCCGACGCTGCTCCGCATACCAGGCGCATTCGCCCCATTCCTCCGCCAAAAGAGGCAGAGAGACGAAGCGCCAATTGCTCATCGTTCACACCGTATAAATCCGCACACGATGCGAACACCGCCTGCGAACAATTAAATCCCTGCTTGAACAGTTCTACCGCACGTTGTGCACGTGCTTCTATCTCTTCGTTCGTCATTGTATTTTCAATTAGCGCACAAAGGTACTACATTTTTTTGGAATACGCAAATTTTATATAAAAAAACTGCCCACTGTTTAAAACAGCAGGCAGAAATGAGATAGGTTCAGCCGGATTACTCTGCTTTAGCTTCACCGTTGTACTTCTCGTTGAACTCAGCATCCGACATTTGGATGAGTTTAACCAAGTCAATGATTGCCAAAACCCAGATAACGATAGTCGGCAGACCTGCGCAAAGCAGAAGACCTCCCAAACCAAGGCCCAGATACCACCAAGCACGCTTTTGGTCGCCCAAATAGAACCAGTGACCACCGTAAACACCTAAACAGAGAGTCAGAATGATAGCAATCGTTTTGTCTTTCTTGTTTTCCATAATGAAAATTTTTTGTTTGTTAATATTAGTGTTAATTGACAATTTGTTCAAAGACGCTGCAAAAGTACAACATTTTTTTGACATATGCAAATATATAATGCATTTTTTCTTAAAAAAAATCGCGTGCGCTTGCGTATTCCATTTTTTTTTACTAATTTTGCACCGATTTTATAAATTAGGTTTAGTAGGGACTAAAATCAAACATAATATGGAATTAAGTGAACAAGAAATCGTACGTCGACAGAGTTTGCAGACTATGCGTGAGATAGGGATTGACCCCTATCCTGCTGCCGAGTACGTAGTAACCGGGTACTCCACGGACATCAAAGCGAACTTCGACAACTGGGATGGCAAAGAAGTGCGGATCGCCGGTCGTCTGATGAGTAAGCGAATCATGGGCAAGGCCTCGTTTATTGAGTTGCAGGATTCGAAGGGACGTATTCAAGTCTATGTCTCCCGCGATGATATCCAGGCGCCGGTAGAGGAAGGAAAAGAAGCCGAGACCATCGAGCAGAAGATGTACAACGTGGTTTTCAAGAAACTGCTTGACATCGGCGATTTCATCGGTATCGAGGGTTTTGTCTTCCGCACCCAAATGGGTGAGATATCTGTGCATGCGAAGAAACTGACGGTGCTCGCCAAATCGCTCCGTCCGCTGCCTATCGTCAAGTACAAAGACGGCGTAGCATACGACGGATTCAATGACCCGGAGCAACGTTACCGTCAGCGTTATGTGGATTTGGTGGTGAATGAAGGTGTAAAAGACACGTTCTTGAAACGCTCGGCTATCCTGCGCACGATGCGTCAGGTGTTCGACGAAGCCGGATTTACCGAAGTGGAGACTCCTATCCTGCAGCAGATTGCCGGTGGCGCCTCCGCACGTCCGTTCATCACGCACCATAACTCGCTCGACGTAGATATGTACTTGCGTATCGCTACCGAACTCTACCTCAAGCGACTGATTGTAGGTGGTTTTGAAGGCGTATACGAGATTGGCCGTAACTTCCGTAACGAAGGTATGGACCGTAACCACAACCCCGAGTTCACCTGCATGGAGCTGTACGTGCAATACAAGGATTATAACTGGATGATGACCTTCACCGAGCAGCTGCTGGAGAAGATCGCGATCGCTGTGAACGGTAGCACGAAGGTGCAGATCGGCGACCACGAAGTGGATTTCAAAGCGCCGTACCGTCGTCTGCCGATTCTGGACGCCATCAAAGAGAAGACCGGTCTGGACTTGGCGGCGATGGACGAAGAGGCTATCCGCGTAGAGGCGAAGAAACTGGGTGTGGAAGATACGGAACACATGGGTAAAGGCAAACTCATTGACGAGATCTTCGGCGAGACCTGCGAGGGTACGTTCATCCAACCTACCTTCATCACCGACTACCCGGTTGAGATGAGCCCGCTGACGAAGATGCACCGTTCCAAACCCGGTCTGACCGAGCGTTTTGAGTTGATGGTGAACGGTAAGGAATTGGCGAACGCTTATTCGGAGTTGAACGATCCGATTGACCAGTACAACCGCTTCGTTGAGCAGATGAAGTTAGCCGACAAGGGTGACGACGAAGCGATGGTCATTGACCATGATTTCATGCGCGCCCTGGAGTACGGAATGCCGCCTACATCAGGCATCGGCATCGGTATTGACCGCTTGGCGATGTTCATGACCGGTCAACCGACCATTCAAGAAGTCTTGTTATTCCCGACAATGAAACCGGAGGCTTAATATGTATCGTAAAATTGCTATTTTAGGTTCGGGTTCGTGGGCAACGGCATTGGCGAAGATCGTCATGAACAACCAAGGTGAGATCAACTGGTTCATTCGTCGCCAGGAAGTGATCGATGAGTTCATCTCCACCGGTAAGAACCCTACGTACCTCGGTGCGGCAGAGTTTGATGTAAGTCGCATTCATTTCTCCGCGGACATCAACCAGACCGTGGCGCAGTCGGATGTGCTGATTCTGGCTATTCCGTCGCCGTACGTCAAGCAGTCGCTCAACAAGATTCGTCGCGACATGACGCACAAGGTGGTTATCTCCGCCGTCAAAGGTATGATTCCGGACGATAATGTCATCATCACCGAGTATCTGCATGAGCGTTTCCGTATTCCGTACGACCAGTTAGGCGTTATTGCCGGTCCGTGTCACGCGGAGGAGATCGCACTGGAGCGACTCAGTTACCTGACCATCGGTTGCGAGAACCGGCAGAACGCAGAGGTGTGGGCTAAACTGTTCCAGACATCCTACGTACACACCACTATCTCCAGCGACGTCATCGGACTCGAGTACAGTTCGGTCATGAAGAACATCTACGCCATCGCGGCAGGAATGTGCCAGGCACTGCATTACGGTGATAATTTCCAAGCCGTGCTGCTGTCTAACGCTATTCAAGAGATCCAGCGTTTTGCTACGGCCATGAGCAACGTACCACGTGACATCACCGCTTCAGGTTATCTGGGCGACGTGCTGGTCACCGGTTATTCGCAGTTCAGCCGTAACCGTCAGTTCGGCCAGATGTTAGGTCTGGGTTATAGCGTCAAAGCCGCACAGATGGAGATGGAGATGGTGGCGGAAGGTTATTACGGCACCAAAGCCATTCACTTGGCGAACGAGCGCATGCAAGTGGCGCTGCCTATCGTCGATGCCATGTACGAGATCCTCTACAACCGCCAGAAGGCCAAACCGATTATTAAGTCATTAACCACTAAATTACAATAATATGCAAATTTGTCTTAAGAATGCTGCGTCTTTCGTGGACGCTGCTGCTTTGAAACAATTGGAAGCACAAACCGAAGCTGCTAATCTGCTGTTGGAGAACGGTCAGGGTGCAGGTAACGATTACATCGGATGGGTACATCTGCCTTCGTCCATCACGGATGAGTTCCTCAATGAGGTACAAGCCAGTGCCGATGAACTACGCAAGCGTTGCGAAGTGGTCATCGTAGCAGGCATCGGTGGTTCGTACCTCGGTGCACGCGCTGTGAATGAGGCACTTAGTTCGGCTTTTGACGCCTTTGTGGCCAAAGATCGCAAGAACCCATACGTAGTCTATGCTGGTAATAACATCGGTGAGGATTATCTCGCGGAACTGATGGAGTTCATCGCCGACAAGCAGTTCGGTATCATCAATATCTCCAAGTCCGGTACGACGACGGAGACCGCGCTCGCTTTCCGTCTGCTCAAGACTATGCTCGAGAAGCAGGTAGGCAAGGAGGAAGCCAAACATCGTATCGTAGCTGTAACCGACCGTGCCAAAGGTGCACTCCGTTCGTTGGCTACCAAAGAGGGATACAAGACTTTCGTCATTCCTGATAACGTAGGTGGTCGTTTCTCGGTACTCACTCCGGTTGGTCTGCTGCCTATCGCAGTAGCAGGAGGTGACATCAAAGCCCTCGTACGCGGTGCACAGGATATGGAGAAAGCCACGGACGTCAAGGTGCCGTTCGCTCAGAACCCGGCTTGCCAATATGCCGCTATCCGTAATGCGCTCTATCGCGGTGGAAAGAAGATCGAGATCCTCGTCAACTTCAACCCGAAACTGCATTACTTCAGCGAGTGGTGGAAACAACTCTACGGCGAGTCCGAAGGAAAAGACCATAAAGGCATCTTCCCGGCAAGCGTAGACTTCACAACCGATCTGCACTCCATGGGTCAGTGGATCCAAGACGGCGAGCGTACCATCTTCGAGACCGTGATCTCTATCGAGAAAGCGAACAAGACCGTGCTCGTTCCGACGGATGAGGAGAACCTCGACGGACTGAACTTCTTGGCAGGCAAGCGTGTAGATGAAGTGAATAAGATGGCTGAACTCGGTACGCGTCTCGCGCATATCGACGGTGGTGTGCCGAATATCCTGATTTCGTTCGAGAAAATCGATGAGTATAACATCGGTCAGTTCATCTACTTCTTCGAGCGCGGATGCGGTATCTCGGGTTATGTACTCGATGTCAATCCGTTCAACCAACCGGGTGTAGAGGCGTATAAGAAAAACATGTTCGCCCTGCTCGATAAGCCGGGTTATGAAGCAGAGAGCAAGGCCATCAAGGCAAGACTTGCTTAAAGCCGATCAGACGGTCGTTACGAGAACCGAACGGCCGCCAATAAACATAAATGGCATATTCGTTTTCGGTTTGCCAATAACTACCATCCACTCGCTGGGTGGTAGTTTTTTTATTCTTGGGGACAAACCAGTACTGGTAATCATAACCGCCTTGCTTGACGAGCGCAGTGAGCCAGTAGCACTTGGCTTCGTTGTCGTACTGCATGCGGTTACGAAGACTCATCTCGTTATTGAACAGCTCGCCGCCTACATACAACGCGCCGTCAAAGAAAGGTTTATCCATCGGTAGCGTCCAGTGCACCCACATATACTCCGCTTCGGTATCCGAATCGTTAATGCGATGCGCGTTCACCACAAAGCGACCATTGCTGTCGAACTGATGAATATACTGTCCGGTCGTTATCTCATCGGAGAAGAGCAACGCATGATAATCGCCTAACTCATGCACCACCCGATCAATGCCCGTTCCGGCATAATAACACGAGAACGCATCGAAATGATGATACTCATTGCCGCCTTCGAAAATAAGGTCCTTGTTATTGATATATCGCAAACGCTGCGGTTCCACATACGTCGGTTGCGTGACCGTCACGGCATTATCCGTGCGGTTGTTCTGCATCACCACAATTCTGAATTCCGAAGGCTGAAAACTGATTGCTGATTGCTTCAAATCAACATCCACGTCGATTTGCTGGTACCGGCCGTTGAACTCAATATCCGTGTTCGCACGCACGGCTGCATGGATCTGCACCAGCGGTTCTACTACGCAAAACGTCACTTCCGCCACGCGGTTATCGGGATTACCGTCTTCGTACACGCTCAAACAATAGACGCCACTCTTGGTCAGCGTCATGTCCTCGTTCGGGAACTCCAACCAATAATGCGTATATTCGCGGCTGGTGTTCATCGAGTGCTCATAGTCCGTTATATCGCGCGTTGTGAACCCCTGCAAGTACTCGCCGGATAGCAAATCACTATTCAGCATATGCACCGTGTAGGTATAGAAATGCACGTCATGGCTCATCTCGTCAAACGATATATGCAGCGTGTTGTCTTCATCCGAACCGTCCACTACCCCATTATCCAGCACCAGCACTTTCCGCTCCACGCGCAACGTGCGTATCTGTTCGTTATATACACGCGTATGTGTCTGTGCATGAACGCACAAAACGCAATATAAAAAGACTACTATGAACCGGATTTTCTTCATTTACGGCTGCAAAGGTACAAAAAATGTACCATATATGCAAAATAATTGCAAAAAAATTTGCGTATGTCAAAAAAAAGCAGTACTTTTGCACGCTTTTTCCAAGAATGAATTCTCGGGGGTCCCCGAAAATTTCAATTTTTGGGGAGAGCGAGAGCACGGCGAAAATTCATATGAGCGACGCAGTCGCGAATCGTATTGAGCCGTCGCTCGCGCGACGCCACTGTGGCTCAGTTGGTAGAGCAACGCATTCGTAATGCGTGGGTCGGCGGTTCGAGTCCGCCCAGTGGCTCAAAAAAAAGGAAGGTCAATGCCTTCCTTTTTTGATGTCTGCATATTGAAAATAGTGCTATTATTCCAAATAACGTTTTCTTAACAGTTGGATGTCTTCTTTGGAAAGGAAAAGTTGGTTTTGGAGATAAGACATCATGCCGCCGAACTCGCGGTCGATGAGATCAAGGGTACGGCGAAAGTTCTTGGTACTCACCCCCATGAATGCCTGCACCACATCCATCTCTGCCTCGCCTCCGCCACGGGCAAGGATGTCGTTATTGAGCCGCGTGACCAGTTCGCGATAGGCATCGTTGGAGCGGTCAAAATCAGCGATGATAGTTTCTCTGTCCACCCCTAACGCAGACAGCACAAAGGCAGCGCCCCACCCTGTTCGATCCTTGCCTTGGAAACAATGCCAGAGCACCGCGCCATCGGGCGTCTCCACGATCAGACGAAGGAACGTAGCATACTGCAGTTGCGAATATTCGGAGCGAATGAGCGAAGGATACATGTCTGCCGCCATGGCTTGCACCTCGGGATAGAACGAGTAATTGACAATATGCCGTTCGAGATCGAGAAAGGCCTCTTGCGGAATAGGCTGTTCGGTTACACGCTCGGCACTGAGGTCAATCGTGGGCAACAGATGATGTGTAGCACCGGGAACTTCACGATCGGGTAAGAACTCCGCTTCACCTAATGAACGAAAATCAAACACACGCCGCAAGCGGTACTCGTTCTGCAGACGGCATATGTCCTCGTCTGTGGCATCATGCAGGTGCGCTGTACGCAGCAGCATGCCACTACGCACGCTGCGTCCCTCATGACCGGTCATGCCGCCCAAATCACGCGCGTTAATAATATTATCAAAGATAATATCCATTATGCAAACACTTCGTTGATCAGCCGAACAAACTCTTTGTAGGCGAAAGTATCGCTTAGTTCAGACAGGGAAGCAGCCAGGCCGCGGTAATGCCATTCATGCGAGGCTTTGTCCTTGACATGGAAGATCTTCCACAACTCATCCCCTTGGACTTGGTAATCGCGCCAAATAGCCCGCATGTTACTCAGTTTATCACCCATGGCAACTATCTTCGCATCGCGCGAAGCCGCAGCGAGTCGGTCAATTGCCGCCTGTTTGCGGTCATGCCAACTGTCTTCTTCAGAGATGCCATCGGTAAACTGATCACTCTCGGCATGCACCAGTTCCGCCACACGGTCACCAAACTCACGACGGATATCTTCGACCGTGACTTCCGTATCTTCGATGGTGTCATGCAACGCTGCAGCCGCTAACAGTTCCTGGTCGGGTGTGATACTCGCTACTATCTCCACGGCTTCCATCGGATGCACGATATAAGGAAAACCCTTCCCGCGACGCTCGGTGTTATGGTGTGCCTGGACGGCGAAAACAATCGCCCTATCCAACAACTCTGTATCTATATATTTATTTGCCATATTAATAAATCGTTCCTTCTAACATTGCACGGAATTGGGGCATCGGACAGTGTGTGTCGCGCTCAATCATAATGGTCTTGAGTCCGGCGTAGATGCGAACGGTCTTCTCGATTTCTTCGAGGTCAGCGTCCGGGCCAAAATACTCCCTTGCAAAGCCGTCCCAGAACATGCGTGCCGTGGCATTTGACATATGGTTCACTTCCTGCGTCCATTCTTCGTTATTAAGACAGCAGCAGAGATAAACCATGCCAAGGTCAAACATGGGATAACCGTAACAGAAATCCCCGAGATCGATGAAATACTGCGTATGCACACCGTCTTTGTCCGTGAAGATACCATTACCGAACTGCAGGTCGCCGTGGATAGCGGTGTCTGCATCCGGTGCGGCTGCAATGAAATCATGCAGTTTACGTTTCTGCTCCGGCGTGAAATCCGGATTGTTCTCCAGCATGCGATAGAGGCGGTCTTTGACGTTCTCGAACTGCGTGGTGTCCACGTGAATGGAGTGCAGTTTCTTGCACAGTTGCGCAAACTCACGTCCGAACGCAGGCGCTTTCTCGGGTTCATCTCCACAAGCACGCGAATAGGACTTCTTGCCGTCAATGCGACGGAAACGAATACCGATGCGCTCACCATCGGTAACCAGGTCACCGGGTTCGGGTGTCGGAATACCTGCCGCATAGACCTTCTTCGCCAGTTCGAGTTCGAGTGCTGCCGCTTCGAAATTGCGGAAGTACATCTTCATCATGATCGACGGATCAGTCTTATGGTTATAACTGGCACCATTGGCTCCTTCGCCGGTGCGTACATAATCGTTGAGATCTATTAAAATCGGTTCCATATTATTTGTTCATAAAAGGTAAATTAGATGCTTGTTTGAAGGTCAAGTCTGCCAGTTCTTCGTTTTGCGGGTTTTGCCCGTTAAGGGCATTGAAGAAGCGCAGCAGACCTATCTTACCACCGCCTTGGCTGAGTATGCACACGATGCATATATTCTGCAGTCCGACGGCTGATGAGATGATATCCAGATCGGTGTTACCCAACTGATGGCGAGCAAGCGCATACGCATCTTCTTCATAGGTGTTACGCAGACGCGCTACATCGCCTAAGGTGTTGCAACCCAACTCTTTGAGCACTTTCAGATAGCGGATGAGCGGCACCTCTTGTATCTCCGCCTGATTGATGGCGGCAATGCGTTTGTTGAGTCGCTCGAAGGGCTTGGCTTGGAGGTAACTACGGAAGGTGTCACCATCCAGCAGCACATCATCCAATTGGCCGTTCTGCACCAGTTGTTGCACACGACGACGATAGTCGTTGATCTCCATGCGGATGCGGCTGAACTCATCATCGGCCATCTCTAACATACCGGCCAGACGGTTCATACGGCGCATATACTCGCGCGGGATCTCCACGCCGGACTTATATCCGGTGTCATGATTGATAGCCGCCCACGCATGCTGGAGGGTAGTGCGCAGTTGTAATTCGAAACGGTAGTCATAACCGGGCAGGCGACAGATGTAGTGCAGCGAGTTATAGCCGAAACTATCCAACTGGTGCAGTTTGCGTTTATCCACGGAGTTTGACCAGTCGATCTCGAAGAGCTGCTCTGCCATCGCGGCGATGCGGTCCACATCATCGGTGTAGAACGTGATGATACGTGCTCCGAGAATGTCGGTGATATCGCTGAGCGTAGCGTATTTACTGCCCTTAAGTGCCAACTTACCAGCCAGACTCTCTTCGGTCTTGATACGCGTCTCGACGGCCGTCACGATGAGTCCGTTCCGCTCCAGCGCTTCCCGCAGGATACGCGTCACTTCCGCCTGCATCTTCTCGAACACAGGACGCGCTTCGCGGTACTCCTCCAAGAGCATTTCCGAATGCAGATCCATACTTACAGGATTTCGAACAGGCTGATGAAGCCCGTCATCATGAATACTTGACGGATGTCCGCATTGATGCTGCGCACCTGCAGTTTGCCTCCTTTGGCTGCGGACTCTTTGCGCAGGGCAAGGAACAGACGCAGACCCGACGAAGAGATGTACTCCAATTGAGAACAGTCGAGAATGATGTGCTTGGCTGCTTGTTCGGCGAGTGCTTGGAAATCCGGCGCAATCTCTGCTGCAGCTGCGGTGTCTAATCTTCCGGAGAGTTGCGCAACGAGTTGCTCACCCTCATTTACGATGTTGATTGTCATATGATTACAGTTTTTTTGTTAATGTCAGAATATTCTTATTGTCTTTACGTTCGTAGCGAATGTCATCCATGATCTGGCGAACAAGGAAGATACCCAAACCACCTATCGGTCGGTCTTCTGCGCTCTGCGTCACGTCCGGATCTTCCTGTTGCGTCGGGTCGAACGGCACGCCGCTGTCGGTGATCGTAAATACCAGTTTGTCGGATTTATCGCACTCCACCAGCACTTGTCCGCTCTTACCCGGATAGGCGTACAGCATGACGTTGCTGACGGCTTCTTCGAGCGCAAGATTAATCGGCATGTTCAGTTCCTGCGGCAGACCAATCATCTCAATCCATTCCGCGAGCGTCGGTATCTGCTGGATATCATTGCGCATGACGAGGGAGAAGTGACCTTCTTCCATTTTAGATTTTTGTTTTTTGATGTTTGATTTGTCTAACAGCCGGATGGCGAACATGGTCAGGTCATCGCTTTGCTCGGCGTCACCGACGAACTCGTTCACTGCTTTTTGCATCGCTTCGATGATTTCACGCGGACTCCGCTCGCCGATAACCGATAACCGCTCACCCATTCTCTGCTCTCCAAATAACTCATGCGCACTGTTCTCGGCTTCGGTTAGACCGTCGGTGTACAGGAACAAAGTGTCCCCAACTTCCAACTTCGTCTCTTGTTCTTGATACTCAAATCCACTCAGCACACCGAGAGGCAAGTTGGGTACGCAATTCAAATTTACCAATGACAAATGACCAATTACCAATGGACTATTATGGCCTGCATTGCAGTATCTTAACTCACCTGTGGAGAGGTCGAGTACACCCAAGAAGAGTGTAACGAACATACTCTGGTCGTTGCCTTCCCCGCTCAACGAGTCGTTCATCTGCGTAACGATCTGCGCAGGGCTATTCAGGTACGAAGAGAAACTGCGGAAGATAGAACGCGTCATGGCCATCACGATAGACGCCGGCACGCCCTTACCGCTGACATCACCGACGCAGAAGAACAGTTTGTTCTCGCGGATGTAGAAATCAAACAGGTCACCGCCTACTTCTTTGGCAGGAATAACCTCGCCGTAGGCGTTGAGATTGGTATAGTCCGGGAAAGGCGGGAATCGCGTCGGCAGCATCGCCATCTGGATCTTACGCGCGATATTGAGTTCGTTCTCTATACTCTGATTTCGCGCTGTGGATTCGATAAGCCGCTTGTTGTTACGTCCGGCATACCAAAGGATAAGAACCAACATCGCCAAACCCAGTAACATCAGCAATCCGACGATACGCCCTACATGATTGAGGTCGCGGAACAGTTCCTCTTCCGGAATGATGATCTCCAAACGCCAACCGGTGGCATCTACATCTTCACCGAAGATGTTATATTTGCGTCCGGGAATAGTGTCCGGTGCCGGAACAATCTCCACTCCCGTACCGGAACGAATGGAGTAATAACTGTTCTGATACACCTGCAGGTAATCGGAGAGGTTCTTCAGTGCATCGAGCGACATGTCGATACAAACCACTGCTACTACCTGACCATTATGGTCGCGAACAGGGCACGAACAGCTGACTACATAGGTCTTCGAACCCGAATCATCCAAATACGGTTCGCACCACCAGCAACTGTCGTGTACAAAACCGTTTTGATACCACTCCATCTGCGTGTAGTCATGTTCGGCGCTGCCTATCTGACGGGTGTAGATACTATCCTCCGAGAACCGGCTGCTGCACACTTCGAAAAACTTACCTTGTTTCGGGAAATAGTTCGGTACGAACGCCACCGCCATACTGGTATTAGCGCGTAACGTACTGACCGCCAAACGGGTGGCCGCGAAGATGGAATCGGGTTGGTTAATGTGCTTTTCGGCCAGCAGAGCCAACGCTTTGGCTGCCGTTTCCATCTCAATAGCATGCACATCTATCTCCAATTCTGCACGACGTAATTCCGTCTTGGCACGTTGCTCCGCCTCATGACGGATTGCAGCGCGGCTCGTAAAATACATCAGGCACGAGATAGCCTCCAGTGCCAGAGCTGACACGATGATGATCGCCAGACCACCACGTGGGTTTTTGCGTTTCATATTGTCCGATTTATTCATTACTGCAACGGGGTTAACGGATACAAAATATTGACAATAAAGATATTCGCCGCGAGGATGATAAGGTTCATCAGCAGACCAATGCGCATGAAGTCGCTAAACCGGTAACCTCCCGGTGCATAGACCAGCATGTGGGTCGGCGAACCGATAGGCGTAGCAAAACTGCTGCTAACGCTGATCATCAGCGCGATAAGGAACGGGTACGGTTCGTAACCTAACTGCGTCGCAGCCGCGTACATGATGGGGAAGAACATCGCACCTGCAGCCGTGTTGGAGATGAACTCCGTGATGAACGTAGCCACAAAGCAGATAGCGGTCATAACCACAATCGGATTCGTTCCGCACACTTCCAAGATGCCGTTAGCCAGTCGTTGCGCAATGCCGGTGTTCTGAATAGCGAGACCCAAGACCACCGAACCGGCAAAGACCATGATAATCTCCCAATTGATGGATTTCATGGCCTGCTCAGGCGTGCAGCAACGGAGGATGAGCATCGCTATCGCAGCCAGGAAGGCGCATTGCAACAGCGGCAGCACATTAAGCGCCGACAGCGTCACCATCGTGATCATGATGGCCGATGAGATAAGCGTTTTCCAACCGATATTAATCACTTCGTCGCCAAGTATCAAACCGTGCGTCTTGGTTAATTCTTTGATGTCTTTGATTTGTCCGGCGAACACCATGTGGTCACCACCCATGATAAACTCATTCTCGTCTATAGGCACCTCCACCCCGTCAAAATGCTGCATCTTAATCAGTTTACCGCCTTCCACATTCATCAGGCCGGCATACCCCAGCGTCTCACCGATAAACTTATTATCCGACGGAACAATCAGTTCCACCGTATATTCCATAGCTTCATCACAACTGTCCTCCGGCGCTTTGCGGTCTGGTAAGAGACGACGCATCGCAATGATACTCAGCACACCGATGGCCAGACAGAACAGACCCGGGATCGTGGTTGCGAACATATTCATCGCCGTGCCTGTCTCGTCGGCATAAAGGCCGGATATAATCAAGTTCGGCGGTGTACCAATCAACGTACACACACCACCCATGCCCGAAGCGTAACTAAGCGGAATAAGCAACTTAGACGGCGAGATACCCAGTTTCTTCGACCACATCTTCACGATGTTGACGAACAGCGCCACCACGGTGGTGTTGCTTAGAAACGAACTGAGTGCTGCCACCGGTAACATCAGACGCACCACAGCGCCTTTATACGACTTTGGATGCCCTAACAGGTTCTTAACAATCCACTGCAGCACACCCGTGTACATCAGGCCGGCGACCACTACAAACAGCACGCCAATGACAACAACCGACCCGCTACTGAAGCCCGAGAAAGCCTCTTTGGCGTCCAGCACACCGGTCACAAACAAGATAGCCACTGCGCCCATGAAAACCAAGTCCGAACGCAGTTTGGTGAACAGCAACACGGTGAACATAGTCAGCACCGTGATGATTGTTATCCACGCATGGATATTAAATCCAAGAAACATCCATTCATTTTCCATTTTTCATCCTTTCACCTTTCACCTTTAACCTTTCACCTTTAACCTTTCACCTTTCACCTCGTTAGAACGGATATCCGATGCCGAAGTTAACGCGGATGGCGTCAACAGCAGACGGGATATTGAAATAAGTGGTGATGGGTTGCGTCTTGTCGGGTTGCCACGTCTCCTTATTGTATCTATACGTCTGATACGGCTCATGAATAGCCACACCTACATCCAGACGAATGACGAGTCCGTCCAAGTCCACACGCAGACCGGCACCGGTACCGAGAGCTATCTGCTTGAGCAGTTCGGGGTTATCAATGATGCCGTCGTACAACTCACCGTGCAGCTGCAGCTGATCGACGTAATCGGTATAACCGGCCTCTTTGAACAGTTTGTCTGCGCTGTACCAGTTCCACACGTTACCTGCATCCAGGAATGCCGCACCGTACAACTTCCACACAATGGGGAATCGCAGTTCGAAGTTCGCTTCCAGTTTGACATCACCGGCGTGGAAGAAATTCTGGTTATACTTATCGGAATAGAAATTACCCGGTCCGTACGCGTAAGGTGATGCACCGCGGAAGTTATTCGGTCCGCCGGCATAGAAGCCTTCGGACAGCGGTGCGGCATTGGAGTTACCGAGCGGTATGTTCGCACCGGCATAGAGACGGGTGGCGATGCAGACCTGATCGGTGAAATTGAACTTATTGCGCAGTTCCACATTCATCTTCACAAACTGGTTGAAGGTGATGTTTCCCAGCGGTTTGTCGGGGTCATTCCATTTATATCCGGCCAGGCAGTAAAGGCCGTTCATCAGGTTACCGGACTCCTTCACGCCCAATTCAAAGAGGGTGTTGACTGCCCGTTTGGCGCGGTAGTCGTTGTAGGTGAAGGTGTAACCGATAGACGGCACAAACTCGTTACCGGCAATGATCTTAATCAGCTGCGGATACTCCGCCGCCTTATCGAGCAGACTGTCCGATTCGGCTTTCATGCGCACCACAGAGAGGGAGAGCGGCGTGAAAGCGTGGGTGATGTACTGCGAACTGTGAATGAAATACGTGAGCGAACCGGATACCTTATGCACGCCGTAGCCTCCGGCAATATTCTCGTACTGGTAACCGAGCATGTAACGCGTGTTGCCGTCCGGGTTATTATCCCCTGCCCAATGCAAGTACGGGAAAATCAACGAAGCATTCGCGCCGAACTTATACGTATCCGTTTTCTTCGGATCACCCGGATGGCGGTTACGCAGCGCCCAGTAATAAGCACCGTTGCCCTTGAGGGTGAAGGTCTCACCATGGCCCATCAGGTTCTTGATGGACGATTTGAGCGTCAGATCCGGACCGATGCTGTTATTCGAACGGTACGCCACGCCTGCGTCCGTCGTCAGGTTATACGTGCGCATGATGCTGTCGCCGCGGTACAGTTCCTTGCGACGCCAGTCCTTCATCGCCCGCACACCCAAACCGTATTTGAACAATTCACCTTCCAGCACATTGTTATAATCGCGATCTGCGAATGCCCGCAGCAGCACATTGCCGTCCGGGGTCAGTTTATATTCGGCCGACAGGTTACTGAGCAGTCCGCTGGTCTGGTTAACCTCGGGGTTATCAGTCAGTGTCGAACCGACGGTGATACGGAATCGGTCTTGGAAGAAGGACTTGCTGATGGATATATTCATATCATTGGTCTTTCCTCCGGCATGTTCCGTCTGCGCGCTACTCACATCGATATCCACCACATTGCCCAATTTGGAATTGGCCATAGCGGCATTGATACGGCTGTTGATGATGGACGACAGCGCATAACCTTCTCTATGCTGCGCGGCATTACTCTCACCTACATACATACCGGTAGCGAGCAGCGTGGCCGCCAGTCCTTCGCGTGTCTCTTCGTCCAGCGATGCCAATTCATGGGTAATGGCTTCATCGTTAGGTGCCTCCAGGAAGAAACCGATGGAATTCAATCCAACCGAATCCAGCACGCCGTTCACACGCACACCGGTGGTGAAGTCCACACGACGGGTCTCTTCATCTTCAGACTGCACATCCGCTTTCACTTTCTGCGAAGCAGAGATACCTAACCGCGTTCGGCCGAGCGGACCGTGGAAGGCGACCGTACTGCCGGAATCCACATGGAAAGGCATGACGGGGTAAATCTTCGGCGAATAGCGAATAAAACCGTCATCGACATGGATCTGTCCGCCAAGTTGAAGGGCATTATCGGTGGTGTCACCGGTGTTATAGCGCACATTGACCGTTCCGTGCGGTTTGATCTGCGCCAGGTTCTTCTTATCAATCGGATACGTGATGTCCGTTACCGGCAGAAGGGTGATGTCCACATCCGCCAGAATACTGTCCAGCGGTCCGGTGACGGTACCGCGGATATCCGTTGCCAATTCGCCATAGACCGGAATAGGTCCGTCCTGTACCAGTTTGACCGGTGCAAAACTATCCGCAGCCAAAGCCACATTGAGTCGCATGTCATTAAGGTCCAGTCCGCCGGTTAAAGCCAGGAACGTGCTGTCCGCTCCGTAGATAGGCAAACCGTTGAAATCCACCTTGTTATGCTCCATCACAATAGGTGTCTGACCGAGTCCGAGTTGCACATTATAGGGCTTATACAGTGCCGAAACACCAAGCGGTAACACTTCGGCAGAGATATCCAAGGTATTCGGCAGTCCGTCTGCCGTTGCGGTGGCACGAATAGCGCCGTTAAGGTCTATATCGGACATTTTCAAAATACTATCCACGATCTCTAACGGTATATCATCCAACTGCACATCGGCCTTGAGCGCATTGGCATAACGCGTCGAACGCGCCAGCGCCACATCCACCGTGCGGTTGCCCAGGTTCATGTCGCCGAACACCAGATCGTCCATCAGCAGATCGATCATACCATTCAGGTCATTGCCCTTCCGCTCCAGTTCCATCTGCAGCGCCGCATCGGTCTTCAGTCCGTGCAGCGACATCGCGCCATCGGTCAGACGGCTACGGGCACGGAGGGACGCGTTCGTGCGACCTTCTTTCATCGCCACACGCATCGTCGCATTGGCTGCCGGCAGACGCATCGCCGTGCTGTCCTCCGGATGGTTGATCTCCGGAATAGAAGCGTCTAAAGCAAGGCTCGTCTGTACGGAGTCAGAAGAAAGCGCAAACTCTATCTGATGAATATCCAAGCCCATTCGTTCAATAATGCCTTGCACCGGACTGCCCTTGGCCAGCGCGATGTGGGCTGACAGATCCGGAATCAGATGACGCAACGTATCCAGCATGGTTAAGTCGGCAAGTGAAGTCAGTGGAGTCATGATGGCGGAATCGCCTACCGCATCAAGCAGCGGCTGTATGCGGTCTTTCAGACGCATCACATGCATCGGACTGCTCAGGTCGGCCGTCAAACCTTCCGTTGCCAAGTCAAGCGTGGTGGCGGTGTCGGTAGTGAAGTGGATATTCAGTTGTTGCGCCTCAAAATCCTCACCTGCCACATGCGCTTTCACATGACGCATCTGCGTGCTGTAATCCACGCCTATCTTGTCCATGTCTAAGAATCGCACCACATGGAACTGATGTTCGGTCTGCCCTTTCACCTTTAAACTTTCACCTTTCATCTCGATTGGCAGATGCAAGGTACCATCAACAGCTTGGTTCGCCACTTCGGCCCTCAGGCGCATGCCCGACACATCGATGTTATCATAGATCGCATCGGTCAGGTTCAGTTGAATTCGGCTGCGCAAAGCGCGGGAGTTGATATCAATACCCTTACCTTTCGCATCCAACGTACCGGCAATCACCACGCGTTGGTGTCCCTGCAGGAAAGGCGACACATCCACTTTCTGTACATCCACATGAGCGTCGTACACTTCATCGTCAATATCGTATTGGGCGCGTAATCTCGCTTTGCTGCCCTGGTACTCGGCATCGCCGACCACATCCACCTCCATCGTCTCCAGATCCAGTTCCGTGGTGTAAAGGTCTGCTTTCGCACCCATCTCATCAATGCGCGCATGCAAACCGCGACTGGTTATCAGTTGACGCTCCAGATCCACACACGCATCACCGTACAGCAAGGTGAAAGGCAAACGTAAACTGCCTAACTCAAACGGCGTGTTCTCAGTATGAATGCTCCGCACATCGTATTTGTTGTTTCCCACATCCGCCAGCACGTTCACCGCCATAGTGTCTGTGCGCACATCCATGCCTAAAGGCGTAAGTACGAAGCGGAAACGACGTATCTCACCATCCGGCACATCGAATGCCATCAGTGTCTTTGTGGTGTCTTGCACCGTGGTGTCCAGCGGTGTGTCGCGCAAGTCAATGCCGACATACGTATCGTCTATCCGCAAGCGGTGCAGCGGATATTGACCTTTAGCAATGATAAGTTCGGGACTATTGAGCTCCAGGTGGCCGATGATGGCATCAATACCTACCGCTGCAATCATCGTATCGGAGTGAAACGTTGCCTCATCCAATTGCAAGCGTTCGACCGCAATCGGAATGGATGTAAAATCGCTGAATGGCGCAGTCCGATTAGCCGTCATCAAGGTAGCTCCCAGGCGTAAGGCGCGCGCGTATAACAAAGTGTCTTGTGCGCGATGACCGATAAACAAACTGTCTATGTTCACCTCCAACGGCAAATCCGCTTCCCCTTTGTAGGCACGGTAAAGCACCACCGGTGAATGATGGAAGGGGGAAAGATAGATGTCACCCAAGTCAATATCCATGCCCGTCTTTTCGCGCGCAATAGAAAGGCCTTTATCCAATGCCGCTCTGCGCCAGGAAGGAACATAAAGCACGCAACCGACGGCAAGCACCGCCAGCAGCACCAGTCCTACCAATCCACCTATCACTCCAAGCGGAACCTTCCAGAGCAGTTTCTTTTTCTTTCCCATCACTTTTCGTCTACGCCCGTTCACCTTTCGCCATTAAAAACTCTTTTGCACACCGAATTTCAGTCCATACAGTCCCGGTGTGAACTGGTTAGCCAACATATTTCTCAACTTGCCGGAGAAGACAATGACGTCGTTAGTGTACTCGTTGTAATTACCTTTCTCAGGATCGGAGTAACAGAAGGTTGTACCGCTGTAACCGAGACTCATGATGGAGAAAAAGATCTGGAATGTGCTCTTTTTATTAAACTGGTAGGTGATGACCGGCGAAACCTGCACCCCATATGTGATGGTATGACGCAGGCCTTCAAAGTCCGTGCCTTTGGCATCCTTCGCATCCACAACAGGAAATTCCATGCCTGTATAGAGGTGCGCTTCCAACCAAATACCCACCTTGTCGTTGAACATGGTCTTGAGACGGTAGCGCACATACGGTGTCACCTCCCATGAGCCCTGGTGCACCCGCAAATCAGTTGAATAGGTTGTATCCATGCCGCCTGCGGTTAGACCATAGGTAGTGTAGGTGGTCATCGTATTTTGATAACTACCACCGATGCGCAGACCAAGATAGAGACGCTCTTTCAAACGCCAACCAATCTCCGGAGTAAGAGAAATCGAAAAACCGTTCTCCTTACGCTGCGAACGCGTATCATGGTGGTAATAGATATCGAATTTATACCCGTAATAAAGCTTCTTCTTCCATTCCGGAACCGGCGGAAGAACCGGTTCGATAACGGTGCTGTCTGCAGTAACACTATCCTGCGGAGTGAGTGCCGTTTGGGTCTCACCGACAATAGAGGCAACGCCTCCGACTCCTGTAGCCAGCGGGTCAACCTGTTGTGCCATTAACACAGTAGTGCCGAACACCACCACACAAATAAGCATATACGTTTTTTTCATAAAATGTATAGTTTGCCGTTCGTTTTTCATGTATTTACATAACTATGTATGTAAAATCGGGTGCAAAGATACAAAAAAAATCTGACATATGCAAGACTTTTGCCGTAAAAAAATAAATTGCCTCCTTTTATCTGCCATTTTGGCAGACATCCGTTGGTTGGCACAACATTTGTCATAGACAAAGTGGAAAATAACAAA
>JAFPNK010000099.1 GCA_017401985.1 Paludibacteraceae bacterium
AGCAAGTGACATATCGTACCACTTTTGGTCGTCAATCGTATAGATTGCGAAACGAGCTTGGTCATTGAACCAACCTTGCATAGGAGCTAAGTAAAGCGTTCTCATTGCAACTGCCGGCCACCAACGCGGGTCACCAAGGTTAGAACCATTTGTGCCAGCACCAATTGCAGGAGAAGTAGCTGCCAGATGATAGTCGCCATTAGCGGCATCCACGAATTGCGGGTCACGCTGGATACTATCCGTTACCGTCACGCCACTACCATATTGACGTTTGGTCTGATAGTTGAGGTTGTGATGAATTTCACCACCATAGAGATACGTAGCATAAATCTCAGTTTTGCCTTCAATTACCGGGTTCATCATAATACAATTGGTAATATGTGCATCCGGAGACTTATAAGATTGAATCAAACGCTCATAGTCGCCCTGGCAGTTGTAGAACGTACAATGGTCAACAATCAGTTTGGAAGTAGCCGCTGTACTATTACCATTATTACGCAAATCAATAGCAGATACCCATCCTTGAACATTGATGTTTGCAAAAGTACTATTGGTTACTTCCAGGTGATTACACATGTTTACTCCATCAGCCAGAGAGCTATTCGGGAAATAGAACGGGCCGTTATTGCAGTCATGGAAATAGCAGTTATTGGCAATCACGGCGTCGCAGTGTCCGCTACTTTGACTGCCGGTTACACAATACTTGTCGAAACCAGTAAATTCGCAACCTTCCAACGTGAGAGATTTGCTGGTGTTCTCGCGTACATAGAAACCGTAACTGTTCGATATTACGTCTGTGTGGTCAAATTTGATTCCGATAAATACAGCCGAAGCATAAAGATCAAAATAGCCTGACATTTTAAGAACAGGATGCGCGTTTTCGGCCGCCATTACAACAATGTTCTTGTCGATAGTCATCGTCAGCGGTTCAATGTACTCTCCGTCTGCCAGTTCGATGGTGTCACCGGCTTGCGCACCACGTGCAATTTCAACATAGAGCGTGTAACCATCGGCACGATCTCCTTCAAAGCAATGCGTCGGAGTGATCGGTCTAAGCGTTGCGTTTGCTGCGATTGCGATAAACAACGCAGCTGCTAAAGAGAGAAATTTTTTCATACTCATTAGATTTTAGTTAATAAATAGTGTTAATTAATTGTTATATCTTTCGAGGTCCCGCAGTCTCAACCACGAGACCTCGACTTTTAGTTTCCGCTTGCAAAATTACAATATTTTTTTCGAATATGCAAATTTATTTTGCTTTTTACTTATTCTTCGTTCATTTTTTGACCCATTACATTGTAAATCTTGCCATCTCTCTTGATGTACAATTGCCCGTTGCGGATGAATTTCTCACCATCCTGAACCTCTACCTGCACATTCTCCATTCCGGTCGGCGCAGTGTGCGGCGCATTACGAACAACGCGCATCGAATTGATCAACGTTGCGTTGCCACTCTGGTCCACTTTGTAAGAATCCATATAGATACCATCCGCTTTCACCGTGAACTTCGTGAAACTCGGATCACCCGGCTGACCGAACATACCGGTGAACAAGTCGAAGTAATTCTCTACATCGTGGTGCGCACCGTCATACAAAAGCGATCCGTTGGTTGTATACTTCGCCTCCATCTCTGCCTGGGAGTACGGATAATAACGCTTGCGACCACAAGTAGCTCCGATGAAATAGAGCGTACCATCGTCCGTCGTGAACGTACCGCCCTTCTTGCCGGTCACATTACTATTGCCATCCACAGCCACCGTTTCAACATCAGTTACAGCACCTTCCACTACCGCACGTGTCCACGGATTAACCGGACCAATCACCTCGTAGCAGTGGTCATGACCTTGGATAGCCAAGTCGATCTGGCAGTCTGCAAATATAGGTAACATAATGTCGCGGAACATCGGGATCTCATCATCTACAGAGTGACCGGAACCCGAGAAGATATTCTTGTGCGACAACGTTACACGGTACTTAGCCTCCGGATGAGCCTCTACTTGGTCATAGAACCAGTTACGAACATCCGTGCTTAGATACGTCGAACGACGAGCCGACGCACTACTGCCGCTGGCCTTCCACCAGTCTTGCAACGAGTAAACCATAAACAACACATCACCATACATGAAGCTGTACGTAATACCGTCGAACTGCGGTTTGGTTTGAGCTGTCAGGTTGAAGGCATTATCGGTATTGAAGTGATACGTGTAGTTCAAATTACCACTATCATCATGGTTACCGTCCGTCACTACCATCGGCATCTGCATAATCACCGGCTTGATACTCTCTTCGAACCAGCGCTCCCACTCCCACTCGGAGTTGGATGTCGTTCCGGTCTCTACGAAGTCACCCGGGAAAAGGCAGAAGCGCGCTTCCGGTACAGTAGCGGCTGCAGTCGTTGCGCACCGGTGGGCGTAGTCAACGTACTCCTGATTTTGAATATGGCTATCCGACATATAGATGAAACTGAACTCACCTTGCTCTGCGTCCTGCGTACGGAAATGACCAATTTCACTCCAGTGACCTGCGTAACCTACACGCCAACTGTAGGCCGTACCAGGAGTCAGGTTCTCTGCTATCGCCTTGTGACTCACATACTTGAAGGAGGTCTTCGTATCCAAAGCCGCAGCTTTCAGAATACCCGAAGTAGAAACAGCATAACGAAGCGCCTTCGTGGTCGTCGGAGTAGCAGTGACACTAATCACATTACTGCCCTCAAAGTCCGCAGCCGTCGCATTCGCCATAGGCAGAATCTGAACCATACCGTCTGTGATTCCTTCGTTGGTAAACCACGCGAAAGCCATACGGGTATGCGGGTCGCCGTTGATATTAGCCACCATGTTATACGGCTCTTCCTTGCCCACCAACTGAGCTGCTGCTGCATACATCGCCTCCAGTTTACCGGCAATAGCTGCTTTCTCTGCATCCGTAGCCTGGAAACTGTCCACACGAGCTGCCTCCTTTGCAATCAGGAACGGAATCCAAGAAGGAACAGTGTAATCCGCTTGTTTGTACAACGTATCAGCTGCCAACACCTCGTTCGGATAGATAACCGGTAACTTCTCCTCTACTACCACTACCGCATTATCTGTAAATCCACCGTCCACACTGGTTGCACGAGCAATCGTCGTACCGACACCCACACCGGTCACCATACCATGATCATCGATCGTAGCTACCGTCGGGTCATCAATCGTCCAAGTCAAACTCTTGTTCGTGGCATTACGCGGAGTGAAGAGAACCGTGAACGCATCCGCACTCTCTACGCGTGTATATAAGGTGTCCTGATAAATAGCAAAACTCTGCAAAGCCACAGGAGCCGCATTCGGATCATACTCATAAGCGCCTACATCCACACCTTCTCCTAACGGACGAGCCAGTCCTCTCAAGTCATATCCCGGAGCACGGCTGGCCTTGCCCTTGTCAATCAGGAACGAACCCGCACCAATAGAGAAGTCGGCATTCTGCATCGCTGCAATCTCACCCGCGTTCTTCGGCAAACCAACAAAATTGGTCGGTGCCACGAAATGCGGACCGTTAGCCGCTTCGTTGTCTGCTGCCAAGTTCAAGCTTAGGAATGCAGCAGCCTGGAATCCTTGGTCAGCGATATTATTGCAGGAAGGACTGCCGGCAATATAGTTAGCCGGCTCTGCAAAACCTTCTTCCGAACGGTTGCCCCAGCACACGGTGTTAAACACATAATTATCCGAATGCAAACCTGCATACTGCGCGCCGTAGTTGTTCGCGAACGTGCAGTTGGTAATCGTTCCTCCCGGGTTATACACACCACCCGTATTGGGCCAGTCTCCGTCCTGCGCTGCACAGTTGTGAATAACCGTGTTGCGAATCATACCGGTTTTGTTATATATGACCGCATGATTTCCCGTACAACCGCGAATGATACAGTTCTCAACCAGACCGCCTTTGTTGTAAATGGCACCGCCACTACCGGTTGCACTACAAAGCTCAATGATACAGTTCTTGATGGCCGGTTGTGCAGCATTGGCTGTCGGACTCTCTACATAGATAGCTCCACCGCTGGACATTGAATGACAGTTGCGAATAATACAATTGTTCACCGTCATGTTACCACGCAGATACACCGCACTGGCCGAAGAACTGTACTCGGCGTTCTGTAAGGTCAGACCGTCGAAAATAAGCGGAACAGTCGGCTCTTTCTCTGACTTAATCAGAATCTTACCAAGGTCCGTTCCATCCATGATGGTCTCAAACAACTCCGGATCACGCATCCCGGTGCCATCGTAACCACCCATAATGGACACAAAATGATTGGTGGTAATCGTCACACGCTCGTTGTACGTACCCGCTGCTACAAACAACGTGTCTCCGTCACTACAAGCACTGAAACCTTTAGCAATCGTCTTCTTTGCGGTTGCCCAAGACGTACCGTCATTGCTGTCATTACCCGTTGCCTGGCTGACATAATGATTAGCTGCTGACGCGCACAGAGTGGCTGCGCAGAACGTCAAAACAAGTAGAATCTTTTTCATGATTATTAAATAGTAAATGGTAAATGCCCAAATGGTAAATTATTTAACTTCTTGGCCTAACGCATTGAACGTACGTCCGTCACGCAAAATCAACAACTGACCGTCACGCATGAACTTAGTGCCCTCTTTCACCGCCTCAGGCGCTTCTATACCCTCGCGAACACTCGTCACTGTGTGCTCTTTCGTACGAACAATACGCATCGTGTTAATCAGCGTCACATTCAAATCATCGTCATCCGCCGTGTACGATTTGAACTCCAAGCAATCCTCTTTCACCGTAATCACCGTGAACGTCGGAGCCTCCGGCTGACCGAACATACCGGTAAAGAGGTCGAAATAGTTTTTCACGTTATGGTGTTTGTCGTCATACAGAATAGACTCGTCTTCCGTATATTCGCTCTCCATGCGCTGACGTGTGTGCGGATAATAACGCTTGTGACCGCAAGTAGCGCCAATGAAATAGAACGTACCATCGTCCGTACGATACGTACCGTTCTTATAACCCGTCATGTTCTTATTCGTTCCGCCTTCCACGATCTCACGGTCAGAAATAGCACTCAGAATAGGAGTCAGACTATCCGGATTAACCGGACCGATCACCTCATACGTATGGTCATGACCTTGCAACGCAACATCTATCTCACACTCCTTCATCGTCGGTAACATACAACGGCGGAACAAAGGAGGTTCATTGTCCGTCGAGTGATCCGAACCCGAGAACAAGTTAAAGTGCGCCAACGATACTCGGAAATGCGTATCCGGGTTCTCATGACACTGTCTACGGAACCAATAACTAACGTGATCCGTCAAATAAACAGACCAAGAACGGTACAACTGGTCATAACTCTCACGCCAGAAATCCTGCATCGAGAACACCAGGAACAACACATCACCGTACACAAAACTGTATGTAATACCCTGGAACTGCGGCTTGTTGGTGATGTCCGTATTGAAGTAGTTATCCGTGTTAAAGTGATATGTATAGTTGATATTCGGACTGTCGTCATGGTTACCGTCCGTCGGCACCATCGGCATATGCATAATAACCGGTTTCATCGACTCCTCAAACCAACGCTCCCACTCCCACTCGGAGTTATTCGCATCACCGTCCTCCACAAAATCACCGGGGAAACAGCAGAACTTGGCATCCGGTGCCGTCTTCACTGCTGCCAACGCACAACGACGCGCCTCGTCCACATAAGTCTTGTTCATAATATGGCTGTCGCTCATGATAAGGAAGGAGTATTCACCTTGCTCCTCTTCCTCCGTCTGGAACTGCGCAATCTCACTCCAGTGACCGGCATAACCGACACGCCAGCTGTACGTGGTACCTGGTGTCAGGTTCTCAGCCAAGGCTTTGTGGCTCACGTATTTGTAACGAACACTGGCCTTGATGCCGGTGGCACTCACCGCGTACGTACACTTACCGGTATAACGCAACACCTTCGTCGTGGTGGGAGTTGCCTCAACGGTGATAAGACCATCTATCGTCTCGAAATCTTCTGCGGTCGCATTCGCCATAGGCAAAATCTGAACCACGCCGTCATTAATACCCTCGTTCGTGAACCAGCAGAAACCCATATGAGTCTTCGGATCACCGTTGATGGTAGCTACCATATTGTACGGTTGCTCTTTGGCTTGCAGCCCCGCCACCGCATCTACCAAGGCTTGCAGATTGGCTTGAGTAGCAGATTTGACGGCTGCATTCTTTGCCACCAGGAACTCTGTGTACGACGGCACCGTGTAATCAGCCGCCTCATACATCGTATCCGCTAATACAGTTGCCGGATCTAAGTCTAACGGCGTTGCATAAACGCTCAACGACAAGCAACCTGCGAACAACAAGAAGTAAATTTTTCTCATAGCATTATTTATTTATAGTTATTACATTATACAACTCAATCTTTCCGTTCTCATACACCTTGAACGTTTCGAGCAACAACACTTCTTTCTTCACCGTCACACGCGTATAACTCGGGGTTCCCGGTTGCGACAACTCGGAGAATAAATCGAAATAATTATCCACCTGATGAATATGTTTGCTCGCCTCCATCTCATCGCGCGTCAACGGTGTGTAACGTTTCGCGCCACACGTAGCGCCAATGAAATACAGCGTGTTATCTACCGGACCGATCACCTCATAACAGTGATCATGACCCTGCAACACCAGGTCCATCTTACACTCCTTCATCACCGGCAGCATCGTACAACGCAGCAGCGGTGTCTCTTTATCTCGCTGATGGTCCGAACCCGAGAACAGGTTCTTATGCACCAAGCCAACGTGCCAAACGGCCTCCGGATGAGCGGCTACCTGTGCACGGAACCAATTCCCTAAATCCTCCTTCAGATACTCCGATACACAAGATTTGGTATCGTACTCGCCGCGCCAGAAATCTTGCATCGAGAACGCAATCAACAACATATCGCCGTACGCGAAACTATAATTGATTCCCGCAAACTGCGGTCTCACTTGTGTGCCTGCATTAAAACTCGTATCTGTATTAAAATGATACGTGTAATTCAACAGCGGACTGTCATCATGATTACCGTCCGTCGGTACAATAGGCATCGTCCGAATAACCGGTTTCAACGCCTCCTCAAACCAACGCTCCCATTCCCATTCGCTGTTGTTCTCTGTGCCTGTATCCACAAAATCACCGGGGAAAACACAGAACCGTGCGTTCTTCTCATGTCGCGCAACCGCTTCCGCACACAAGCGCGCTGCGTCAATATATTCTTTATTCTGTAAATGACTGTCCGTCATATACACAAACGTAAACTCACCCTGCTCTGCATCCGCTGTCCGGAAATGGCCAACCTCACTCCAGTGACCTTCATACCCCACGCGCCAACTGTACGCCGTGCCCGGACGCAAACCCTCCGCCAACGCCT
This sequence comes from Paludibacteraceae bacterium, assembly GCA_017401985.1. Lineage (GTDB taxonomy): Bacteria > Bacteroidota > Bacteroidia > Bacteroidales > Paludibacteraceae > Colicola. The sequence continues at coordinate 7,401 of JAFPNK010000099.1, forward strand.
TATGACTCACGTACCGAAAAGCGGTGTTCTTATCAATCTTAGCCGCTCGGAGTATTCCCGAACTCGAGATCGCATAATGCAACGGCACCGTCGTTGTTGCGGTCGCCGGAACAGTGATAACATTCCCGTTGAAATCGGCATTTTTTGCATTCGCCTTAGCTACTATCTGCACTACTCCTTGCTCAACGCCCTCGTTTGTGAACCAGCAGAAACCCATTCGCGTCTTCGGGTCACCGTTGATCGTCGCGACCATACAATACGGCTCCTCCTTGCCCACTAATGCCGAACTGTCCTTGCTCATCAAGAACTGCATGAACGATGGAACCGTATAATCGACCTTAGTATAGAGTATATAATCCGACGCTTGCTCTCTTCTTGCAGCAGGAGCCATCTGCGCAATCCGATGCGTCGGCGCACCTATCCGATAGTCCGCCGCTAACATAATAGCCTCTTCGGCCGAATTCATCGGAACTCCAGCAAACGTAGCAGGGTCCACAAAATGCGGGCCATCAGCGGCTTCATTATCCGCACTCAACCACGGCTGCACGAAGAAATGCGCCTCAAAGCCTTCGTCCGCTCGACTCTCGCCCGACTCACTCTCATCCGATACATAATTGCTCGGATCAACAAAACCGTACTCATTGCGGTTACCCCACATAGTACAATCATATACCGAACTCTCCGAATGAATACCGCCGTACCGGTCGCCGTAGTTATTGGCAATCGTACAATGCGTCAGCGTGCCGTCGAAATTAGCCACGCCGCCTGCATCCGGCCACATATGTCCCGTGGCTGTGCAGTTGTGAATAATACAATTCTCCAACTTAGCACCCAGCGCAGATGCCTCCGGCAAATCGCCCTTAATCAGCACACCGCCACACTGCAAACCGCTGCAACCGCGTATCACACAATTGCGCAACACCACTTTGCCGCGTAACCATGCCGCACCGCCGCGCTGACCGTGACGCGCGTTCTGAAGTACAAAATTCGAAACCGTCGTCCGCTGCGTGATCTCCGTCTCGCAACTAATCAATCGCGTACCCAAACCCGTACCGTCCAGAACCGTCTTACCGGTAATCTGCAAACCGTCATCTGTCTCCTCTATACCGCCGATAATCGTAATGCCGTTCTTCAGCACGATACCCTCGTGATACACGCCGGCTTCCACCTTCAATATATCACCCGGCTGACAGTTGTCTATACCCAGCCGAATAGTACCCTGCGCCGTCTCCCAACTCCGGCCGTCGTCACCGTCATGACCATCCGTCCGCACATACCACGTAGTGGCTGACGCATTCAACGCCAGCACTACGCAGCATAATATGGTTAAGATTTTTTTCAACTCCATCCGAATCTTTCTCTTCCGATCCGCTCAACGTCCTCTCTGTTCGTAAACGCCGTCGTACCTCCGGCTGCCGTCGTATTCACAGCACCCGTCATGTTACCGTACTCTTGGCATTTATCCAAGGCGTCACCAGCTGCAAAACGGGTCAAAAAGCCCGAATTGAACGAGTCTCCTGCACCAATACAATCGACCACATTCTTGTTCAGCAACGCGTCTTGCTTGCGGTCCGGCATTCCCTTGCGCATCAAGATCGAACCCTTGCTGCCGCACTTAATAACCGCCGCATTCGTGTACGGACGAATCTCCTCAATCGCTTCTTCCAAAGTTGCCTTTCCGGTCAAGAACTTCAACTCCGTCTCATTCGGCATAAACACCGTAACCAACGGCAACACCGCCTTGTAATCCAGATCCCAAGTCTCCGTCGGATCCCACTGGCTGTCCAGACTCACGGTCACACCGTTTGCTTTACAGAGCTCTAAAATCTGCATCAGGTCGCGCTTCACGCCGCTCTGCATGTAAATAGACGAGATATGAATATGTTTCGTCTCCTTGAACACCTCCGGATTAATATCCGCCAAGCCCATGAAATCCATAGCACCCTGATAGGTCAGGTTAGCACGGTCCTCATCGTAACTCATACAGATCGTTGCACCCGTAGCGTACTTATCTTGACGAATCAGATAACGGGTATCCACGCCCTTCGCCTTCAGACTCGTCTCTACCAAGTCACCGAAACTGTCATTACCGATCATTCCGCAGAAAGCTACCTTCGCACCCAAAGCCGCAGCATTGGCAGCAAAAATAGCAGTCGAACTACCCAGGGTCAAGGTCATTTGCTTCGCAAACTTCTCCTTACCTACCTCCGGAAAACCCTCAATGTTATTTAAAATAAGGTCTACATTCAATTCGCCTAACGCGATAATATCAAACTGTTTCATAGTATTACATTCTTGCTTTAAAGAAATTATTCCATTTGGTTGTCCACCCTTGCGGATAGTCATGTTGCATCTCCGGCGCGAACACATACTCCTTGTCGCTTGCCGGCGTCAGCAGGTTATTGAACGGCGCGATATTAGTATGCGGAGGACAAGTACCGTCCTGTAATCCGCTACTTGCCAGCACAGCCGCAGAAATCTTCGTCGCTAAGTTCTTCGTGTCGAAGTAACTCAAGAACGTGTACATCTCCTCGTCCGTCATTCCCTTCTTCTTCGCTTCCGCCTTAGCCGTCTCTGCCGGCCAGCCTACGATCTGGAAGTAATCCGGGAAATCGCCCAAGAAAGCCACATTCGGAGCAATAGCCGTGAACGGATACAAGTCGCTGCACAACGATGCACAAGCGTAACTCAACGCACCGCCTTGACTCGAACCTTCCGCGAACAGTTTGTTCATGTTGCTCGTCGGCCTTGTTGCCATAAAACGCACCGCCTGCACGCAATCCAAGAACGCACCACGGTAATAATAACTGTCCTTATCGCCGAAGTTATACGCGAACCAGTCTCCGTAGATATTCTCCGTCGCACCTTCCACACCCGGATTAGTTCCGGCCGGACGGTTATTCAAATACTGACCACGATGCGACAAATAGAACTCTGCGTACTCGCTGCTTCCTCCGTACGGACAGTCCACCTTACTCTTCGTGCCTTGCGTATCATAGCCGTAGAAGTGCATAATAACCGGATGCGGCTGACCGTCCTGCGGCTCCAGATAATAACCGCGAATAGTTACCGGCTCACCGTCCAAACCGTCAGGCACCGATTGCATCTCTACCAGATACACCTTGCGCTTCGCTGAACTGCGATCCGTGATTTCCGTCAGCACCGGATTCATCTCCACTTCTGCCAACTGCGCCTTACCTGCTGCCCAGAACTGATCAAAATCCGGTTGCATATCCGGTGCAGAAACGATCTGGAACGGATCAATACCGAAAATGAACGAACGCGCATTCTTGCCATTCACGAAACATACCGCACGGTAGAATCCGGGCTCCAGATTCTCCGGCGTACTCATGATATGATCCACCGAACTCTCTCCCGCAACCGTCACACTGTCAATAACCTCCGTCACAGCCTGCTTCGTATCGGTGGAGATCTTCACTTTCACACCTAACTTAACAGCCGCCTTGTTCGGATTCTCAATATGCACCGTAATCTGCGGCTTTCCGCTCCAGATCCAGTTGTCCGTCACAGGCACCGACTGCTTAATCAGCGACAAATCCGCCGGTTCAGTTACTACCGTCGTGTCCTGTGGTTGCGGTTCCGGCTCGTCAACGGGTGTCGGATGCTCGCATCCGCAAGCACCCAACATCACCGCTAACAGGGCCACCAAATAGAGTTTGGTTTTCATTTGAGATAATCGTTCAAGTTAACAAGATTAAATGCATTGTAGTACTTATCCATATTGTGCTCAATACGCATCAGCACTACCTCTTCAGCCTGAATACCCAAACGCTCCAAGTTCTCGTACAAGGTCTGACGAGCTACCAAAGCCTCAGGTTGTTGCCAGATATAACGGCAAGCCGTCTTAACCAACCACAACTGACGCTCTTTCGTGCACTCACTCAGGTCTTTGCCAACCTCGTCGCCACGCAACCATTTTTTCCAACGACCCGAAGCGTGAACGCACTTCCACAGCACATCCGTCATATGACTCAACTGTGCTACCTTGCCTTCCTCGAACAGTTTCTTCTCTTCCTCTTCGAGCTCTGCCAATGCGTCGTACTCGTTCATCGTGAACTCCGGACCAACATTAGCGCCGCCCATTCCTGCCTTCGGATAATCCTCCGGGTTCTCAACATCGTCACTATAGTGACCCTTGATATAACTGCCGTAAGGACGAACCTTAGCCGTCAGCGCCTTAGCCACCTCCGGATCAAAGAACGTCGTGTGCAGGTCCGTACCTACCTTACCTACAATGAAGCACGGCCAGATGTCATCCAAACCAACCTCATGCAGACCGGCCTTCAGACCCTCCAGGAACGTGTCAAACGTCTTCTCGTCTGCCAGACCACCGTGAACCTCTTCCGTACCTACTTCGTACGAAATCGGAGCAATACCATGAGCTTTACGGAAGTCCTCTGCATGCTTGATTAACTCAACCGTACGTTTAACCACTACGTGAATATCAATAATCTCACCCTTCGGCAGGAAAATATCTACCGTCGGATCTACGTGAATCAAGTCATAACCTGCCAGAATAGCTGCCTCATAACTCTTCTTCACACCGTCCATAGCACGTTCGGTATCCCAACGCTCCAAGGTCTGTTTGTCCTTCAACCACGGACCTCCGTGATCGATTGCCACTACGTACGGACCTGTGTAATGAACTGCCGCAGCCTCACGAGCTAAGATCTTCGTGAACTCAGCCTGCGTCATACCGGTATAACCGCCGTCATTATCCACCTGATTCAGCGTCGTTGCAAAATAGATCGGCGCATTATTACGTTTTGCGGCTCTAAAAGAAGCCTTGATTACTGCCAACGAGTTCGGACAAGCTGCAAACAATGTCATCGGAACTCCTGTTGCTTTCTTTCTTTCCTCCATCACCCGGAGGATGTTCTCTGTCTTTGCCATATTGCTTTTGTTTTTAATAATTCTTTGTTTCTATCCGCCAAGTTTGGCGGATTTTTGGTGTTTCTTTTTGCGGCATCATTGCCGCAAGATCCGCTTTATTCGTAAATGGTAACTCCTTCAACCACACGGTGAATATTTCCGCTTACACTCGGAGCATCCGGATTCAGCCCGTGAGCCTTCGAAGCATAGAATCCGAGCAACTGGCCAACCACTACGAACGGCACGATGCCGTAGAATGTGTTGTCTGCGTAACCGTAAGGCATCTTAACAACCAAGTCAGCCTTTACATTCGGCAGCTCCGGAGCCTTACCGCCAATAACGATAATCTGTGCCACCGGCGTGTTATTTGCATCCACCTGCTTAACGAGATCACGCTCGTAACGTTGCACTTCCTCCTGATCGGTCATCAGATAAACCACAATCGACTTGCTATTAACCACTGCCTTCGGTCCGTGACGGAATCCCAAGAACGAGTCGAACTTACATACAACAGCACCGTCGGTCAACTCCTGCAGCTTCAAATGGCACTCTTCTGCAATACCCTTCAGCGCACCCGAACCCAAGAACACACCGCGCTCGAACGGACGGCTTGCGATCTCTTTCAACTTCTCCTCGTACTCTGCAATAACAGCCTCTGCATTCAGAGCTGCCTTCTCGATCTGCTCTTGATCTTGCTCCAACGTGTCAATATGACCGAGCATCAAGCAGGTCAGCAGCATCGTCGAGAAACTACTCGTCATTGCCAAGCTCTTATCATCCGTCTCTTCCGGCAATAACAGCGCCAGCACATTCTCTTTACCGGCTTGCTGTGCCAACTTACCGTTCTTGTTGCAAGTGATATACACATGAGCTACGTTCTTGCAAACCTTGTTCGCCAAGTTCACCGCAGCTACACTCTCAGGACTGTTACCCGAACGGGCAAAACTGACCAGCAGCAACGGACGCTCTGCATCAAGCAGATATTTCGCATGCGTCACGATGTCCGTCGTCGGAACCGAACGTACATTGCGCCACATACCGCGCATAATCGGACACAACGCATCGCCGATGAACGCCGATGTACCTGCACCCGTCAAAACGATGTCTGTGTCAGGAGTCAAATACTTGTGCATGAACGCACTAACCTCAGCCTTAGCTGCCAGTAACGCTTTCAATTCCTTGCGCCACATTGCCGGCTGCTGATGAATCTCATCGAAAGTGTAATTTGTCATAGTATAATTTGTTTTTTTAATTGTTTATCTAAAATTTCGCTGCAAAATTACAACATTTATTCCTATATATTACACGCGCATAATATGTTTTTAAGCATATTTTCGAAACTTTAAAACATAATTCGCTGATTTTCAGGATACTATATATTTCGTTTCTACTTTCGTAACGTTTCGTAAAGCATCAACCACCCTTCCGCTTCTCTCCCCACACCTTCCCGCCTCCTTCCCAACTTCTTCCCGCCTCCTTCCCGACTTCTTCCCGACTTCTTCCCGCCTCTTTTTTACCTTCCGTTTACACTCCCGGGCACAGCCAACTACGAAACCGAAACGACTCCGAAACGAGCCAAAAGGGGGTGATTACGGGGTGATTACGGGGTCGTTACTGGGTGGTTACTGGGTGATTATAAAAATACCTCACACAAACAGTATATATACGTAGTATATATACTATATATTCGCATATTTTACGCTATTTACACAAGCCTTTTCGAAACATTACGAAACAGCCATTTTACCTCCCTTTTGAATTTCCAACAAACACATTTTCAGTCATTTACATCAAACGCATCGCGCCTTTCTTCGCAATATGTTTTATAACATATACGCGTATACCTTATATTAAGCGCGAAAGTAGTACCTTTGCACCGCATTTATGGGCTCGCCCCACCCAACTTTTTACGAAAACAATCAAAATTTTAAATATCATGAGAAAACTATTCTTACTTATCCCAATTCTCGCCTTCGCACTAATGGCGAACGCAGCTATTCCGGAACTCACTAAATCCACTCCGTTAACGCTAACAGCGGCAACGGAAGGTTTTTCACAATCTGCTAATGCTAATGCATTAGATGGCGAATGGATAAATTGGCATGATGGCACTATACATCAAGGCTACGCCAAATGGAGAGTAAATGTAGTTAACTCCGGCATCTTTTCGGTTACCGTTGACATGAAATCGCTCAACACCTATAAGTACCGCATTTGTGTACTTGATCCGGCAACGAACGACACCTTAGCAATATGTTACACCGAGAAAGCAGACAGACACACGGAAGAAGGTGATGAAGAACCCAAAACTAAAATAGCATACGAAAATGCAGCATTACCAACGTTGACAAAACTCGACATGTTTGCATTTGATGCAGGTGAATATGATATCATTGTTACTAATGTTATTCAATGGTCGAAAGGTCAAGTTCGTGGAATCACACTTACACACGAACAAGGCGACGTAACAACGGCTCCTACTACATTGAGCCCGGACAATGCTTACTTAAGTCCGCGCGCTTGGGTGGATAAAACAGGTACTGTTGATTCAATCCTCTTCACTCCAAGAAATGCGGAAGGATATAACTTGGAAGAATGGGTTAAATGGGCTATTAAAATCCCGGAAACGGCTTATTATGACTTCACCGCTAACACATTCCGTGCAAGTAGTCAAAAGTTTGAAATCACTTTGCTCAATCAAGACGAAAGTGCAACGCTTATTTCCAACGACAATGGCGGAGAGAGCATTGGAAGCGGAAATAAATCTATCAGCACCGGTCAGATATACTTGGCAAAAGGTATATATGTTCTCCGCGTGCGTAACATTTATCAATACGCAGAAAGTCGCCTGCTTAACGCCGTCGTGACGTATAAGGGAGGCCATCCGGTTGATGTTCCTGGCACCTTAGATATTGATCATGTTGTATTGAGTAACGAAGCTTGGGTGGATAAAACAGGTACCGTTGATTCTATTCTGTTCACTGCGCGCGGCTCGGAAGGACACAACTCTGTCAATTGGGTAAAATGGAAAGTGAAGGTAGCGACAGAGGCCGCATACAACTTCAAAGCAAATGTATATCGCCCGGACGGTAGCCAAAGATATGAGATAAAGGTATTAAGCGATGACGAAAACACCGAGTACGCTTCCAACTCGTTAACAGGAATGCCGACCGGTAGCGCGTCTATTAACTCTGGATGTGCATATCTGGAACCTGGTACTTACACCATTAAAGTTCGTAACACATATGATTACGCAGAGAGCCGACTCCTTAGTGTTCAGGCAGAATACATGGGCGGTGCAGTAATAGCTTTAGCGACCGATGCCAACACGGCACTTCCTTTCGATGAAGCTTGGTTTACTAATTGTACTCGGACTGCCGAATTCATCAAATTTAAAAGTTCCGGAAGCCCATGGATTAAATGGAACGTATCTACCACAGAAACAAAAGTATACGACATTTCGATGACGATTAATGCACCGAATAGTCACCAATTAAGAGTAGATATTTATGAGGATGAGGCCGCAGAACCAGTTGCCAGCGTTTCTGAAAGTTATGTTACTGTAACAGACTCTGTAGGAGATGTGCCTCTTGCATTAGGTCGTGTCAGTCTTGTAGGCGGCAAAAACTATATAGTCAAAGTGACAAACACATCTGGTTCAAAATCTGAAATCACAAATCTCACCTTCGCTCCTGTTGTCGCTACAACTGTCAACCTGCCTAACACGTTGGGATTAGACAATTCCGTTCTCAGCGCTCGGGCACACCTCACGGACGGCAAACTCTATTTCGCTCCTATCGGCGACACGAACCCTGCAGGTGAGTGGGCTCGCTGGTCTGTCGCTACTGACCATGACGGTTTATACCTTTTCACTATGGGTGTAAATAGCGATAATGCGCAGAGTTATAAAATAACCATTTTGGACGACGGAGACAATGAGGTAGCCTTCTGCGACTTAAAGACCAATTCCGGTGCGCAAACGCTGAAGCACTATTTCCAACTCGCAACAGGAAATTATTCTGTAAAAGTGGAGAACACCTACGCTTGGTCACATGGTCATCTCACTAGCCTTGTTGTTACCGAACCGAATACGGCTATCACTATGAGCGAGGAAGCAACAGACAACTCCGCTTGGTCTGCAAAAGTTAATGACGGCAACAATTACGATGTTCAAATCATCCGTACGCTCAGAGCCGGAATGTACAACACCTTCTGCCTGCCATTCGAAGTGACTCCGAATGAAGCGAAAGAGATCTTCGGCTTGGACATTGAGATCTACACCTTGGAGACCGCTGTAGTTACAGACAATGTGCTCTATGTGACACTTGATCCCGCATCGGATATCTATCCGGGAACACCGGTATTCATCAAACCGTCTCACGACATTGTGAACCCGATCTTTGATGATGTTACATTCACCGCTGCTGCTCCTTCGGCTACCACAAAAACAAATGCTGATTTTGAAGGCACTTTCGTAAAATCCTCACTGGAGCCGAATCAGAATATTCTCTATCTGGGAACAGACAACACGCTCTATTATCCTGCAGAACCGACTCCTATCAAAGGTATGCGTGGCTGGTTCGTTATTCACGACACCTCGTCACCGGCTCCCGCTATCCGTCAAATGCGTATAGTTGAGAAGACCGACACCACGACGGACATCACCACTGTCGAAGAAAGCGATAACAAAGCCATCAAGACAATTACGAACGGACAACTCATCATCATCCGTGATGGCGTTCGTTATAATGCAATGGGCATTCGTATCGAATAAGTTGTTTGGAAATATTTGTTAAACCCTTTAAAACGAATACGATTATGAGAAAGCAATATATTCAACCTGACACTACTGTTCAACAAGTGCTCAACACTACACATGTTTGCGTCGGATCCGTTAGAGGAGCTGGATTCCAATACGGAGGAAACGGAACAGGTCAAGAACCAATATAATTACGTGTAACGTAACAATAATGCAACAGTCCGATTCGTCGGGCTGTTGCTGCAATTAAAATAACAAAACCATGAATAGACGTATCCTTTCTTTCTGCTGCGCACTCATCGGCGCAATGACATTAAATGCTGCGACTATCAATGTAACCCCTGGTTCGGGCACGATTGCTGCAGCGGTAAAAAACGCCTCAGCCGGCGATGTATTCGTCCTTACCAACGGCACCTACGCGGAGTCTTCCGTTAAACCAACGGTGGCCATCACCATCAAAGCGGCGGACAACACACAACCCGTAATCACCCTCACATCCCGCATGGAAATCAAAGCGGATTTCACGCTTCAGGGTGTAACGATTCAAAGTACTACCGATGTGCTGCGAGCACTGACCGGCGATGCACTCTATGACCTTACCATTGACAACTGTATCTTCCGTACCGGCGGCAGCTCTGCTAACAGCGCTCGCGCAATATATGCCGGCGAGGCTCCCAACCAACTGCGTAACGTCTCCATTACCAACTGCACCTTCGACGGCGGAAAAAGTACAGGTCGTTTCATCTACCTCAATGGCGGTAGTGACTTAACTGCCATCACCGGCACTGCCCTTATTGACCACTGTACCTTCTATAACACGACCGACACCCGCGGCGTTTATCCCGCTAACCTCGACAAGACTCATATCACCAACTGTATCTTCATGAATGCAGAGGAGAAAAGCGGCGCAGTCAGCTTTGCCGTCTATGGTTCCAACTCCTACGTGCACAACTGCCTTACCTTCAACGCTCCTGTTAAAGTTAGTACCGGCGGTACACAGGCCGGTTGCGTTGTCCGTAACCCTTACTTCATCGACCCGGCGAACGGCAATTTCCAATTATACGCCAACAGTTCAGCCATCAACATGGGCACAGACGGTTCCACCATCGGCGACCCGCGTTGGGGTGTCTCAACCGATTCATACAATACCGACAACGACCCGTACGTGCCGTACAAAATGCCGTACTCCATGGCACCGACTACCAACTCCGTCAAAGTGCTCTGGCAGATGTCCGAAGAGACCGAACCGACACAAGCAGTCGTATACTACGGAACCGACTCTACTAATCTCGACATGCAGATCACAACCGATGCCGGTTGGGTAGTTTCCGACGAAGGATACGTACACGTAGTCACCCTTCCGAACCTTCAACCGAACACTCGCTACTACTTCACCGTTGGTGCCAGCGCTACCCGACGCTGCCCGAAGATCAGTTGGACGAAGACCGCTCCTGAAGCTGGTACTGCTTATCGTATCTTCACCATCAGCGATATTCACGGTAACTCTTGCAACAACTGGTCCAACATGCAGGATTTCATCTGCAACCTCAACTGTGACGTTGCGCAAAGCAGGATCTCTACCCCCTGCCCGACAGGATAATGAATGCGTATAACTCCGCACAAGCGATGGTTTTTGAGTGCGACACCGACGCTGTCGAAACAGATGACGGAATGCTTCAGGTGTATCAGCAGATGATATATCAGGACTCCACCAAGCTTAAAGATAAGCTCTCGCCCAAGGCTTACGAGATATTCAGTAAGCACATCACCGCCATGGGTACGCCCGTAGATCTGTACGGCAACTTCAAGCCATGGGCAGCCTACGAACTGATAAACTCTCTTTGGCTGATAGACGGCGATATCTCCGTGTCAAACGGCCTTGATTATTATCTTCTGCATAAGACCAAAGCAGACAAGAAAGAGCTCATCGAGCTTGAGTCAGCGCAGATGCAGATAGATATACTTTCGGGGCAGACCGATGCGACATACGAAGCGCTTATCAAATCGACCGCAGAATATACAAAGCAGTCCGAGCAGGAGAAGCTTAAAAAGCTTTATGATATATGGCTCAGGGGCGACCTTGACGCAATGTTCACAATGGAGAAGGGCGCATCGGCGGAGGAGTATAAAAGGCTCGGCCTTACCGATGAAGAGGTATCTCTCATAGCCGCCTACAATAAGACCCTCAACGCCGACCGCAACATCGGTATGGCGGAAAAGCTAAAGGGTATCTTCCGGAATGGCAAGAAAACGCTCGTGGTCATCGGCTCGGCGCACTTCCTCGGCGATAACGGCGTGATAGGTCTGCTTGAAAAGCAAGGCTATACCTTCAAAAGAATATGACCATTACCTAAAAAAACATCAGCCCTTGCGCAACTGCAAAGGCTGATTTTTTTAACTTGTCTTTTCCAAAAACGCGAGATACTCATCCTCGGGCATAGGCTTTGCGTAGTAGTACCCCTGAATGAAATCGCACCCCTTGTCAATAAGCCACTGAGCCGTTTCCTTCGTTTCCACGCCCTCTGCGACGATCTCGATGCCGATAGACTTTATCATTCTTATCGTGTCGGCAAGCACGGCGCGCGTCTTGTCGTCCGAAAGCTCGCAGATAAGGCTCCTGTCGATCTTGATTATCTTTATCGGCTGGCTCATTATCCGGTGAAGATTTGAGTACCCCGTGCCGTAATCGTCAATAGAGAACTCAATGCCCTCCGCGTGCAGCAGCGATACCGTCCTTTTAAGCACATCTTCAAGTATCGAAGATGCCGACTCCGTAAGCTCAAAGTTGACCGACTTGTTGGATACACCGAAATCCAGCAGCTTCTGCTTTATCTCATCCACAAAGCTGTCATTCATACACTGCATCGCGGAAATGTTTATCTCTATGTACTCTACTCCGTACGGGCGAGTTTTTTCGATAAACCCGAAAACGCTGTCTATAACGAATTCACCTATCTCGTAGATAGCGCCGCTTTTTTCAGCCACAGGTATAAAGTCCGCAGGCGAGATAAAACCCACCTCATCGTCATTGAGCCTTATAAGCGCCTCAGCCGTCACGAACTTGTTGTCCTTGACGCTGTATATCGGCTGGTAGTACATCTGGAAGCTCTTGTTGTTGATAGCCTTTCTGATGTACCTGTCGATGTCAAAGCTCATCTTTATCTTTTCCTGCTGCGTAAGCTCGCCGTAAACAAACGAGCCTGCCGAAATGTTACTCTTTTCAAACGTGTCCACAAAGCTTATAACGCTCTCAAACGAGGGCAGGTCGGCAGGTATCGCGATATCGCACACCACGCATTCAAGCGACAGGTCGAAATTATCGGTGTGAATCTTCTCGCTCA
>JAFPNK010000100.1 GCA_017401985.1 Paludibacteraceae bacterium
ACGAGTCGCGAAGCGACGAAGTCGTCGCAAGCAAGTTGCGACGAGGGGATAGATGGTTTTGACAGCAAGTAGAAAGGGTATGTAAGCACGCCGAGCATGGACAACGCTCGTTAATCGGGTCCAAACAATTAACTGGCAACATTTCTTATGCTCTCGCTGCCTGATCGAAGTACAGTAGATCGGCGTCATTTCGGCACAAGGTGCTGAAACGGGACATCGCTCCAAGCCAAGCCTTGCGGCTGATAGGATATAGCGGTGCGGAAATAGCAGGGATAGTCTGTTCGGGCTGCGACGGACGGATGAAAATTTAGCAGATAAGGTGGTAGTTGGTGGCTCGGGTCTTGCTACCGCTCGAAAATCTAAACCGGGATAAGCGTGTAGAAAGCATATCGGTTCCTTGTTTGGACGCGGGTTCGAATCCCGCTATCTCCACAACAAAACACACAAAAAAGGCATCCTCATTTTGAAGATGCCTTTTTTTGTGCGCAGGATGAGACTCGAACTCACACGAAATCTGAGTTGGAATCCCATTTTTCTCCCTGACTATCAATCAGTTAGTTAGCAATTTCAAGTATCATTTTACGTTAGGACGGTTTGGGCAGATTTTGGGTCATTTCCTTTCCATCCAAATCGACTGCAAAGGTACAAAAAATATTTAACATGTGCAAATTTCAAGGCATAAAAATGCAAACTTAGCACGATTTTGTTAATTTTCGTATACTTTTCATCTTCTCTTTATTATCGAAAGTATCCTAATGGTTTGAATATCATTTTACCAGGTTCGCAAAATTCACACACGCGCGCATATAAGCGCCGCGCGCACATATGTATTTTAAAAGGAGTTATTGCCCGGCATCCTCTAAATCTTTCTTGATTTTTGGTTCAAGAATTTTCTTCTGATACTTCTTATGTATCTTGGCGCGTGCCTTTGCCTCACGTTTCTGCTTCTCGGTAAGGTTGGTATATACTTGCGTTTCCCCTACACTTTGCATATATGGAACTATCAAGTTGAACTCTGGTAGCGGATCTAACTCACCAATAGCCTCCGGATGATTCTGAATATATTTCAACCGGCTCTCCAGTTCTGCCACACGATGCTTTAACTGCTCCAGCATGTACTTGTTGGCGTCATCCAATAATTGCGAAGCATTGATGGTGGTCTCTTGATATTGGATTAGCTTCTTCAGATAGCCATTCTCCATATCTGTCTCCGTCGCGTAATCAATCGGTTGACGCGTACGCACAAACAGGGAGTCGATAGTTACATTAAAGAAGTCTGCAACCTTCTCTATTGTCGAGGCCGTAGGATTCTTATAAAGGTTATGCAAACTACTGTTGGGTTTACCGGTCACAGCCATAGATAAGTCTCGCTGTGACTTCTTCTGTTTGGCTAATAAAAGCCTGATTGCATCTCCGTCGTACATAGGTTTTTGTTTCAAAAAGTAATTATAGTGCGCATCTGCGTATTATAATTACTAAAATGCTATAATAATACGCATTTAATGCTAAATTCGTTGGGTATGTCACCGAAAAGCACTAATTTTGCACCACAAAAGTACAACAAAAATTGCAAATACGCAAATATAATACGCAAATTTTATGCAAAATTAGCATTTTTAAGCCAAATTAACTAAAAACCAACCTATATGAAAACCTTTAAACGTTATTATCTTCAATTGACCGGCAGTCGGAGACGCCAGTTCAAACGTGTAGTCATGCAGCGTACAGGATGGAGCAATTCCACCTTCTATTACAAGTGCGAGCATGCGAATGTAACCAAGTTAGAGGACGAGGTTATCAACCAAATCCTAAACCACTATCGTAACGAGGATCGTGCGCAGCAGCGGTTCGTCGAAAAGTACTATGCAAAGCAACACCTTAATTCTTAATCCATGTAGAGAGTTGGACATGTTCCAACTTTCTATTACCCTCTAAAAATCCTAAACTAATATGCTATCAAATCGCACAATAGAATTAGTCCGATTGCAGGTGAATATCAAAGACGTTGTCTCTGATTATGCCACGCTCCAATCGTCCGGACGTAAATTCAAGTGCTGCTGCCCGTTGCACAATGAAAAGACGCCGTCTTTCCATATTGATCCGGTGCGCAACACGTGGCATTGCTTTGGCGCGTGCGGCGAAGGCGGTGACGCCATCTCCTTCATCGAGAAAAAGGAGAAGCTTTCGTTCATCGAGGCTGTTCGTTTCCTTGCAAAGAAGCATAACATCCCTGTCGAGGAAGATATCCGCGAACGCACTCCTGAGGAGCAAGAGCAGGACAAACAACGTGAGTCCATGTTGATTGCTTACGAGGTCGTTCAGAAGTACTACGTGGCGAACATCCATAACCAAGACGAGGAAGCTCGTGCTGCTTATGAGTACGCCTCCGATCGCTGGGGCATCGACCTCGTTGAAGAAAGCGGTATAGGCTATGCCTATGATTCGTGGGATGGTTTACAGAAGTACGCACAAAAGGAAGCTCTTTCTTTGCCCTTACTCCAGTCGATGGGACTGCTCAAACACTCGGACAAAACGCATCAGGAGTTCGACTTCTTCCGCGGTCGTATCATGATTCCTATTCGGAACAAGTACAATCGTATCATCGGATACACAGCGCGTACGATGTCGAATGACGAGAACACCCCCAAGTATCTCAATACATCCAACAACGTGCTCTATCAGAAAAGCAACTCTATTTTCGGCATCGAGCAAGCTTGGCCTGCGGCTGCCAAGGAAGGTCGTTTTTATCTGGTTGAAGGAGCGCCTGACGTCCTTCGTTTGCAATCCATCGGCATCGACAATGCGGTAGCTTCGCTTGGCTCCGATTGGACGAGTCAACAGCTCGACCTGCTCAAACGCTATGCTACCACTTTGTGCTTCCTGCCGGACGCTGATCGTCATAACATATCAGAGCATTACGGCACAGGCATCAAGAAGGTAATGATGACCGGTCGTAATGCCATGGCCGCAGGTTTCAAAGTGGTTGTCCGTGAGATACCCTTGGGCGCAGACGGTCAGAAAAATGACCCGGATTCATACTGCAAGAACGAGCGTATCTTCAACGAGTTACCCGAAGAAGATTTCGTCATCTGGTACGCAGACAAGCGCATCACGGACGCAGGTGATGCAGAGGTTAGTATCTCCATTATTGACGATATTGCCAATGTCGTAGCACTTTGCGACCAAGAACACGAGCGCAACCTGTACATCGACAAACTTATCAAGCTTGTACCGGGACGCAGCACTTGGAACAAAGCCGTTCGTGCCGCCGTACAACGTAAGACGGAGGCGCAGTTGCGTGATACTTCTACGCCATCCAACCAAGATCTTTTGGAGCGCTACGGTTTCCAGCAAGTTGATAACCATTACGTTTCGCTGGGCGCAGATGGTAAGATGTTCTCGTGGTCGAACTTCGTCCTTCGTCCGCTCTTCCACATCCGCGACTCCATCAACGCCGTGCGTATCTTCGAGTTAACCAACATGCGTGGACAGAAAGAAATCATCGAACTCAAACAGGAAGATCTGACGAGTATGCAGAAGTTCTCTCAACGTATCGAGGGCCTCGGTAACTACCTCTGGACGGCATCTGCTGCACGATTGACACAACTGAAGATGTACCTCTACGAGAACACCGAGACCGCCACCCGTATCGACCAACTCGGCTGGCAATCTGCGGGATTCTATGCGTTCGGTAATGGAGTGCTTGCTAATGGTACGTGGTACCCGGTGGACGAATACGGTATCGTACGTCTGCCGGAACTCGGCAACCAATACTTACCCGCATTGTCCACTATCTACAAGCACGATACCCAATTGTATCAGTTTGAACGCAGCTTTGTCCATCGGAACACCGGAGCCGTTTCGCTTCGCCGATACGTTGAGCAGCTAATATCCGTCTTCGGCGACAATGCCATGATCGCCTTCTCGTTCTTATTGGCTACTCTCTTCCGTGATATCATCGTGACGCAGACCAAGTTCTTCCCGATGCTGAATATCTTCGGTCCGAAAGGTTCGGGTAAGTCCGAACTCGGTCACAGTCTCATGTCGTTCTTCATCTGCGAGAATACGCCTCCGAACATCCAGAACTCTACTCTTCCTGCATTGGCAGACGCTGTCGCGCAATGTGCCAATGCGCTTGTTCATCTGGATGAGTTCAAGAACGGCATCGACCTTGACAAACGTGAGTTCCTCAAAGGTCTCTGGGATGGCACCGGTCGTAACCGTATGAATATGGATAAGGATAAGAAACGCGAAGTAACCAAAGTCAACTCTGGTATCATCATCACCGGTCAGGAGATGGCGACGGCAGATATTGCACTCTTCTCGCGCTTCATCTTCCTCAGCTTTCCGAAGTCCGAGTTCTCCAATGATGCCAAGGAACGCTTCCAACAATTGGTCAATCTCCGCAAACTGGGTTGCACACACTTGACGCTGGAGATCCTGCGTCATCGTCCGCAGTTTGAGTCCAACTTCCGTGATGCGTATAATCGTACCTTTGATGACCTTCGTGATGCGTTGCAGAACTCGCCGGTAGAAGACCGTATC
>JAFPNK010000101.1 GCA_017401985.1 Paludibacteraceae bacterium
GTAGAACAACCGACCGGAACCGTCAAGGTGACTCTCGACTCCAAAGGTATCCCGCAGTATGAGATCTGCCTTGGTGTTGCATGGGATAATATCCCACTGACCAAAGAGATGCTTGACGTAGCCAAACGTGCCGAGGCTATCTGTTTCGGTTCGCTGGCACAACGTTCGCAGAAGAGCCGTGAGACAATTCACGCTTTCATGGATGCCGCGCCGAAAGAGGCCTTGCGCGTGTTCGATATCAACCTGCGGCAGAACTGGTACACGGCTGAAGTCATCTCCGAATCACTCAATCGTGCAAACGTGCTTAAGATCAACGATGAAGAACTGGATGTAGTAGCTACCATGCTACTCGGTGTTCCTTCTGTCCCTGGTAAACTCATTGCCGAAGACCCTGAAAAAACACGTCTCGTATGCCGTGACCTCATCGCAAAATACGACCTCAAGATGCTCATCCTCACATGTGGTGCCATCGGTTCGTATGTATTCACAGATACCGAAGAGAGTTATGTCGCTACCCCGAAAGTCAAGGTGGCAGACACCGTTGGAGCAGGTGATTCCTTTACCGCTACTTTCGTTGCCCAAATTCTCCTTGGCAAGTCCATGCGTATAGCGCATGAGAGAGCTGTAGCCGTATCTGCTTTTGTTTGTACACAGAACGGAGCTATGCCCGTGCTGCCCGAAGAACTCAAAAAGTAATCACAAAATACCAATAATCATGAAAAAAACAATTTCGATATGGCTACTGACGATGCTTTTCGTACTGCCTTCGTTTGCGTTTACCGCCACAGGTGTGGTGATCGAGAAATCGACAGGCGAACCAATCATCGGAGCCAGTGTGTTGGAGAAGGGCACCACCAACGGCACGATTACCGATCTTGACGGTAACTTCATGCTGGAGGTAGCAGAAGGTGCTACGCTGGAGATCAGTTACGTAGGTTATGCTACGCAGACCATTACAGCCGGCGTAAACATGAACGTGCTGTTGGCTGAAGATAGTGAGCTGCTTGAAGAAGTAGTAGTCACGGGTTACACTGCACAACGCAAGGCTGACCTGACGGGAGCAGTGACCGCTGTGAGCAGTAAGGATCTCGAAAAGCAACAGGAGAACAACCCGATGAAGGCACTGCAAGGTAAAGTGCCGGGACTAAACATCGCTGCCGACGGTAACCCTTCCGGTGCGGCTACAGTTCGCATCCGCGGTGTGGGTACGCTCAATGACAACGATCCTCTGTACATCATCGATGGTGTACCGACCAAGTCCGGTATGCACGAGCTGAACCCGAACGACATCGAGTCCATCCAAATCCTTAAAGATGCCGCATCCGCTTCTATCTACGGTTCGCGCGCGGCAAACGGTGTAATTATCATTACCACCAAGCGCGGAAAAGAAGGCAAACTCAGTGTGTCGCTTGATGCGTCGGTAGCTGTGCAGTCGTATGTCAACCGCATGCGTGTACTTAACTCCGAAGAGTATGGTCGTGCGCTCTGGCAGGCATATATCAATGACGGAACATCCGATCCGAACACCAACGTGTTAGGTTACCGTTACGACTGGGGATATAATGCACAAGGACAACCGGTACTGAATAATATCATGCTCAACAAATACTTGGATGATGCCGGTACCGTGCCTGTAAGTAATACCGACTGGTTCTCTCAGACAACCCGCCCGGGTTTGATACAAAACTACAACTTCTCCGTTTCTCATGGTGGGCAGAAAGGCAGCACATTCTTCTCGCTCGGTTACTACCGCAATGACGGTATCATCAAGTACACCGATTTTGACCGTTTCTCCGGACGTATCAACAGCGATTACAAACTGCTCAATGACAAAGTGACCATTGGTGAGAACTTCACCTTCAGCCGCACCTCGGAAGTAGGTGCCCCGGGTGGATTCATCAACAGTGTACTCCAGTATCACCCTTTGTTGCCTGTGTATAACACCGATGGCGAATTAGCACAAGCGCCTTCGTCAAGCGGTTTCCCGCAACGTGAGAACCCGTTGTCGATTTTGACACGCAACAAAGATAACCGCTATGTCTATTGGCGTGTGTTCGGTAATGTGTTCCTTGATGTCAATCCCGTCAAGGGCTTACATATCCGTACTACTGCGGGTATAGACTACGCACAGAAACGTCAGCGTTTCTTCACCTATCCGATCAAAGACGGTGTGGTGGCTAATGACAAGAACGCCGTAGAAAACAAACAAGAACACTGGACAAAGTGGATGTGGAATGCTGTAGCTACCTACAATCTGGAGATTGGTAAACATCGTGCGGACTTCATGGTCGGTACGGAGTTGAACCATCAGTCCGACGAATGGTTCTCTGCTTACAAGGAGGACTTCATCGTGCTCAACCCGACCTATATGTGGCCATCTGCCGGAACAGGTAAGGCGCAGTCATACGGAGGTGCCGGCAGTTTCTCGCTCATCTCATTCTTCGGCAAAGTGAACTACAACTACGATGACCGTTATCTGATTTCGTTCACCGCTCGTTATGACGGATCGAGTCGATTTGGTAAGAACAACCGTTTTGCGTTCTTCCCATCCGTATCCGCCGGTTGGCGTATCTCGCAAGAGAAGTTCATGAGCGATGCTTCGTCATGGCTCGATGATCTCAAGATACGTGCGTCATGGGGACAAACAGGTAACCAGGATATTGCTTCTACAGCGCGTTACACCATCTATGAATCCAACTACGGAGTGAATGAGAACGGTGGTCAGAGTTACGGTACTTCGTATGATATAGCCGGTACCAACGGTGGCAGTATCCTTCCTTCGGGTTTCCGTCGTATTCAGATCGGTAACGATGACATCAAATGGGAAACAACCACCCAGACCAATGCCGGTCTTGACTTTGCGTTCTTCAAGCAGAGCTTATATGGTTCGTTCGACTGGTTCTATAAGCAGACCAAGGACATCCTCGTACTCATGGACGGCATCGGTGTGATGGGTGAAGGTGCTTCGCAGTGGGTGAACGCCGGTGCTGTGGATAACATGGGTATTGAACTTAGTCTCGGCTACCGCAACCAAACCAAGTCCGGCTTTAAGTACGACATCGCTGCCAACCTCTCGCATTACTCCAACACCGTCGTTGATCTGCCGGCAACTGTTGCCGCCAGAGGCACGTTCGGTGGTAACGGTGTCAAGTCCGTTATCGGACATGCTATAGGTTCGCAGGTGGGCTATATCGCTGACGGCATATTCAAAAGTCAAGACGAGATAGACAACCACGCTATTCAGGAAGGTGCAGGTCTCGGTCGTATCCGCTATCGCGACCTCAACGGCGATGGTATCATCACCGAAGCCGACCAAGATTGGATATACAGCCCGGTACCGGCTGTTTCCTTCGGTGCGAACTTCTATTTCGAGTATAAAGGTTTTGACCTGACCATCTTCTTCCAAGGTGTAGGCGGCGTACAAGCCATTACCAAAGACTATAAGGAGCAAACCGACCTCTGGAGTGGAGTGAACGTAGCAAACCTGAATAAAGGTACGCGCGTGTTGAATGCATGGAGCCCTACCAACCCCGATAGCAATATCCCTGCACTATCTACTAACAATAACAACAATGAGACACGCGTTAGCACATATTTCGTAGAGGACGGTTCGTTCCTCAAGCTGCGTAACCTGCAACTTGGCTACAACCTTCCCAAGCGTGCATGCGATAAGATGATGATGCAGAACTGGCGCTGGTATCTGTCGGCGCAGAACGTGTTCACCATCCACTCGGCTAAGTTCACCGGAGTAGATCCTGAGAACCCGACATTCGGCTATCCTATTCCGTTGACCGTAACACTCGGAACAAAAGTAACCTTCTAATCGAAAGGAAAAGAATTATGAAAAATATATTTAGTAGAAAGAAAAAAGTCGAAAGTCGAAAGCATTTTTGTCTTTTGTCTTTTAGCGTAGCGGTCTTTATTCTTTTAGCCGCAGGCGGTCTCTCTTCTTGCGACAGTTTCCTCAATCAGGATGTGCCGCAAGGCACATTGAGCGGAGAGCAGGTGAATGACCCGCTGTACATCGACAATATATGTATCTCTGCCTATGCCATCTTTATCTCGGCAGAGGATGTAAACTCATCGTTCTCGATGTGGAATTTCGACGTTCGCTCCGACGATGCCTACAAAGGCGGTATCAGTGAGAACGATGGTGATGTGTTCCATCAATTGGAGATCTCGCAAGGCATCCTGACCACCAACTGGAACATCAATGATATGTGGGTGCGTCTGTACAACTGCCTCGGACGTGTCAACGCCGCTATCAACGCACTCAATGCCATGGACGACAGTTACCAACTCAAAGCGCAGCGTCTGGGCGAGATGAGATTCTTGCGTGCGTACACGCATTTCCTGTTGAAGCGTCTGTACAAAAATATCCCCTTCGTCATCCGACCGGACATGACACAAGAGGAATATTCGCAACTGTCGAACACCGAGTTCACCAATGACCAGGGGTGGCAGATCATCGCCGATGACTTGGAATATGCATA
>JAFPNK010000102.1 GCA_017401985.1 Paludibacteraceae bacterium
GCGTACGACGTACATTTATACAAACATTACTGCCTGGAGATTAGCGTAGGCGTCAAGAATATCGCTGACCAGTTCCAACGCGATATCGATCAAGGCGAGTTCCGAGACGCGAATTATATTTACGGTCCGTCTATCCCTCGAACTTACTTCGCCGGACTGGCACTCAAATTATAAGAAATTGGCTTAAAGGGCATTTATTTGCGTTTTAAGCCCTTTTTGTTTCTCTACCGACACCCCCTCGGAAACGAAATAAAAATCAAAAATATCGCAGAAAAATTTGCGTATATCAAAAAAAAGCAGTAACTTTGCGCGGAATTTTGAAAATCTATTAATCACAATTATACAACAATGGAAGAAAACAACGATTTAATTCAGAATGATCACATTATTCCCGTGAAGATTGACGAGGAAATGAAATCCTCGTATATCGATTATTCGATGAGTGTGATCGTGAGCCGTGCATTGCCGGATGTACGCGATGGCTTCAAGCCGGTACACCGCCGTGTGTTATTCGGAATGAACGAATTGGGTAACACCAGCGACAAACCGACTAAGAAAAGTGCCCGTATCGTCGGTGAGGTAATGGGTAAGTATCACCCGCACGGAGATAGTTCTATTTATGGTACGTTGGTTCGTATGGCGCAACCGTGGGCAATGCGTTATTGCCTGGTGGACGGTCAAGGTAACTTCGGTTCAGTCGATGGCGATGGAGCTGCAGCTATGCGTTATACGGAGGCACGTCTGTCCAAGTTGGCAGAAGAAATGCTGCGCGATCTGGACAAGGATACCGTAGATATGCAGAATAACTTTGATGACTCGCTCAAAGAGCCGGTTGTGCTGCCTTGCCGTTTCCCGAACTTGCTGGTGAACGGAGCAAGCGGTATTGCTGTCGGAATGGCGACGAATATGCCGACTCATAACCTGAGCGAAGTGATCGACGGCTGCTGCGCGTACATCAATAATATCAAAGCCCGCATGCACGATGAGTTCGTACCGGAGATCACGGTAGAGGATTTGATGGAGTATATCAAAGCTCCGGATTTCCCGACCGGTGGTACGATCTATGGCTATCAGGGTGTGCGTGACGCATATGAGACCGGACGCGGAAGAATTGTCATTCGTTCCCACGCAGAGATTGAGACCGATGATAATGGGCGTGAGCGGATTATTATTACCGAGCTGCCGTACGGCGTAGTGAAGAGCGACCTCGTGAAGAATATCGCCGAACTCGTAAGCGACAAGAAGATCGAAGGTATTGCTGATATCAATGACCACTCGAAACGCGATATCCGTATCGTAGTGGAGGTAAAACGCGATGCCAACGCACAAGTTGTGCTCAATAAACTCTATAAGTTCACGGCATTGCAGTCGAGTTTCGCAGTGAATAACATTGCGCTGGTGAAAGGTCGTCCGATGCTGCTGAATCTGAAGCAGTTGATCGGCAATTTCATTGAGCACCGCATGGACGTTGTGACCCGCCGTACGCGCTATGAGTTGCGTAAGGCAGAGGAGAAAGCGCATATCTTGGAAGGTTTGATCATCGCGGTAGATAACATCGACGAAGTCGTTCGTATCATCCGCGCAAGCCGCACTCCGGCTGACGCACAAACCAACTTGGAGAAACGCTTCGAGCTGGACAACCTGCAATCGAAAGCCATCGTTGATATGCGTCTGTCGGCTCTCACCGGTCTGCGTATCGATGAGTTGAAAGCAGAGTATGCCGAGATCGAGAAATTGATTGAGCATTTGAATGAACTGTTGGCAAGTGAGGAGATGCGTTATGACGTGATCAATACTGAACTCATAGAAATCAAAGAGAAATACGGCGATGAGCGTCGCACGCAGATCGTGAAGATGGCTACCGAGTTCAATCCGGAGGATATGTATGCCGATGACGATATGGTAATCACTATCTCGCATCTTGGTTATATCAAGCGTACTCCGCTGGCTGATTTCCGTCAACAGAGTCGCGGAGGAATCGGTTCGAAAGCCGGTAGTGCACGCGATCAGGATTTCATCGAGTATGTATATCAGGCAAGTATGCACTCGACCATGATGTTCTTCACCGAAATGGGACGTCTGTACTGACAGAAAGTATATGATCTGCCGGAGGGCAACAAGCAATCCAAGGGTCGCGCTATCCAGAATATGATCAACCTGCAGAAGGGTGACAAGGTTCGTACCTGTATCAACGTCAAAGGTCTGAACGATCCGGAGTATGTACAGAACCACTATCTGATCTTTATTACCAAAAACGGTTTGATGAAGAAAACGACGCTGGAGGCTTATTCCCGTCCGCGTGCCAATGGTATTATTGCACTCGGTCTGCGCGACGGCGATGAGTTAATCGGCGTGACGCTGACCGACGGACAGAGCGAGATGTTAGTCGCTTCGTACAATGGTAAAGTCGTTCGTTTCAACGAAGGCGGCGTTCGTCCGATGGGTCGTGGAGCAACCGGCGTGAAAGCCATTACTTTGGAAGATGACGGTCAAGATCGCGTAATTGGCACGGTTTGTGTAGAGAAGGGAACAGAGAAGACCATTCTCGTGATTTCGGAGAACGGATTTGGCAAACGTACGCCGGTGGACGACGAAGAAGGCAATCCGATCTATCGTGTCACCAACCGTGGCGGTAAGGGCGTTAAGACCATCGAGATCACCGAGAAAACCGGACATCTGGTAGGTATCGAGGCGGTAACCGATGAGGACGACCTGATGCTGATGACCAAATCCGGAACCGCTATCCGCATGGACATCTCTACTATTCGTCAGACCGGACGCGCTGCACAAGGCGTCAAACTGATCGAACTCCAGAAACGTAACGATAGCCTCGTAAGCGGCTGTATCGTTCCGAAAGAGGAGGAAGAGAATGCAGAAGGAGGAAACGATGAAGGAATGAGTGAAGAAACTAATAACAATGAAACAAATGAATAATAGTATGAAAAAATCTTTGTTTTTGGCAGCATTAGTGCTGATAAGCGCAGGCTGCTTTGCTCAGAAAAACCCGCTGGTAAAGAAAGCAAAAAATTATGCGATGGCAGAGACTCCTGATTTTTCTGCCGCTCGTGCAGCAATCGCAGAGGCTCTTGAGGCAGAACCGACCGCTGAGACCTATTATTGGGCAGGTATGATCGGTTATCAGGAAATGACCCAAGAGAACTACAACCAAATGATGGGTAAAGGTGTTAACCAAGCGAAAGCCGGAGCTGCTGTAGAGGAGAGTTATAACTACTGGCTCAAGGCTGATGAGTTGGCAATGATCCCTACGCTGGACAAGAAAGGCCGCGAGGTTGTGGACCTAAAGACCCGCAACAACATCGCCAAGAAAATGCTGGAGTATTACAAGAACCAGGAACTGGTGAAGTACGGTATTTATCTCAATGAGCAGAAGGATTTCGAGGGCGCATACAATGCATTCAAGAAACATATTTCTATTCCTGAGTTGGCAATGATGCAGGATCCGAAACTGCAAAAAGAAATGCCGCGCGATACTACTTATATTCAGTATAAGTATTATGCAGCTATCTTTGCCGTTCAGAGCGAATTGCACCCGGAGGCTATCGCCCTGCTGGAAGAGATGAAAGACGGCGATTACGAGGCTATCTCGGTAAACCAATTCCTCTATCAGGAGTACGTAGCAGTAAAAGATACAGCTAATTTCGTAGCTACGCTGCAAAACGCTGTAACCCGTTTCCCGCAAGAGCCTTGGTTCCTGCAGAACCTGATCAACTACTATATCTTCTCAGGTCAGGAGCAAGTAGCCGTTGAATACCTGGCGCAAGCTATCGCCCGCGAGCCGAACGTAGCACAATACCATCATATCAAAGGTAACCTGGATGAGAGTTTAGGAAACTACGACGAGGCACTCAAAGATTTCGACGAGGCATTGCGTTGCGATCCCACGCTGGCTGACGCTATGGCAGGCAAGGGTAGAGTATATTACAACCAAGCTGTTAAAATGAACGAAGCAGCGGCTCTCATCAATGACAATAAGGAATACAAGAAAGCTCTGGAAGAGATGAACGAAGTATTCCGCAAATCATTGCCGTTCTTTGAGGAAGCTCACAAAATGGCTCCTGAAGAGCGTCAATACATGCAAATCTTGAAAGGTCTGTACTACCGCTTCCACATGGATGCCGAGTACAATGCCATCGATGAGAAGCTGA
>JAFPNK010000103.1 GCA_017401985.1 Paludibacteraceae bacterium
AATCGAACCCGGAACGATAACGGTCTTACCATCCTCAGCGAGTTGAGCGTCTTTGTAAGCTACAGTGTGCTTGCCCTCACCGAAACGTCCAGCGAAACCACCCTGAGCGGTGTCATACTTGAGAAGGTGAGCCAACATCTTCGGGCTGGTCAAGTCGTTGATTGCAACTACCTCATAACCCTCAGCTTCAAACATCTGACGGAAAGCCAGACGACCAATACGGCCAAAGCCGTTAATAGCTACTTTTGTCATAATTGTGTAATAATTTAAATTATTTGTGTATAAATTGTTATTTCTAAACCGACTGCAAAGATACTATATTTTTTTTATATACGAAAATAATTCGTATGAAAAATGTAATTTTGTCATCTTTTTTGTGCAAAAGGGGACTATTTGCGGCCAAAATCAGCCGGAATCTCTCCCCAAGCCTTTGTATCCCACTTATAGATAGGGGTAGTCCAGGTGTTGTCGTGTAGCCACATTTCCGCCTTGCGCACCATCAAAAAGAGATCCTGATTAGATGCATTCCATTCGATTTTGGTTTTGCATCGTTTCTGTCTCACCCATGCCAATGCAGTGACACTATCTGTATATATAACCCAATTGAGGTTGTATTTTTTGATATACGCCAATCCGAGAACGAGCGCGAGAAATTCCCCGATGTTATTAGTCCCTTGAACGAATGGTCCACGGCGGAATACTTCCGTACCGGTGTCGGCAATGACACCCCGGAATTCCATCACTCCGGGGTTGCCACTGCAGGCTGCGTCCACCGCTAATGCGGGTAAAATGGGTTTACTCATAGACGAATAGTTTCTTGCTTGTTCTTTCGCCGTTCTCTTCGGTAACTACGATGTAAATACCTTTGCCGAGATGACCGGAAACGGGACGTCCCATAGTGTCGTAGATACCAATAATCTGCGATTCGGTATCCGTGTTGAGCGTACGGCTCGGAGTAACGGAGTCGAAGGTCTGCGGGCAGGTGTAGATGGTCTTTCCATCCGTCGTGGTCATGCGACACATGTATTCATCGGTTGTGCCACTCAGACCGGTCGGGTCATACAGGCGTTGGAGTGTCTCACCGCTCATCTCCGTACCATTCTTATACCACTGGTAGGAGACGAAGCGTCCAGAAGCGTTGTTAACAAAGAGTACGTCGGTCCATTTACTGAGCAGGCTTCCTCCTAGTGCAATGGTGAAGTTGACATTCACTTGCGAGGTACAGTCGATACCTGTTTTGCCGACAGTTATGGTAGCGGAGTAGTCTCCTGCTTCCAGTTCAGTTGTGCGGGTAAAAGAGATGTCCGTACCGGAAACGGTGCCGGCGTAATGGTTGCCGTTGATAACGATGTCGTAGCTATCCGGTTCGCCGCTTACCACGGTAAACGGCATCAATATGTTCGCTTCGTCATCGCAGGTCATTGCCATCGGTGCGATGGTGATGGCGGGTATGGAATGAACGGTAAGAATGAGCGAGTCGTAACCGGAAGTGAAGGTGTCTGTTCCAACCGGCGGGGTGACGATGTTAAAACCATTCTTGACATAACTGTCTCCGTCGCAGATTTCTTCTATGTATTTGTTGCACGCAACGCGTACCGGTGGTGTGAACTCATCGCTAGTCTTGGTACAAGCCGGTGTGGCTTCATAAGCCGCAGAGATTGCTTGAGCCACTCCACCTATTGTGTGCAGCGGGAGTTTGACAACAGTGGAAGTACCGGTCGCAACTACGGTTGTATCTTTTGCGCCATTATCATCGAACGAGAGAACGATGTTTCGTCCGGTAGCGTCATAAGGTGTTGTGACAGTGACGGTTATTTCGTAGTCTTGCGCCGGACAGATAACGGTTGTCGGTACACTACTGATGACTACACTGTTTATAACCGGAGAGAACGGTACAGCCGGTAAGGTATAGCTCTTGATGCAACTATTGGTGCCATCGAAGGACACGTGGAGCACATGATTGCTTTTGCCATCCGCAGGGATATTTGCGACGGTCAAACCGGTCAAAGTTTGTTTTGTTAAGTCAGCAACTGAATAGGTTGTCGTTTGCGTTGGAAGAGCATCTACCCAATAGGTCATTGTGCCCTGCTGGTAAGTGTAATCCAGATTGAACGTGAGTGTTGTGGTTAAATCGGTACAACTGAGTGCGTTGAATGCAATTTGTGCCGTGTCAATAGTTGGAACTACCGGTGCGGCTATTGGGATAGCATAGTCAACGATCGAGCAACCATGTGATCCGTCGAACGTAACGTTGAACGTGTGGCCAGTCTGTCCGTCTGCTTGTACACCCGGTATGACCAGTGTTACTTGTTTCTCATCGTCGCTTTCGATGGTATAGGTCTGTGTTACAGATGCACCTCCATCCACATTTGCCGTTAATGTTCCATTTTGGTTGGTATAGTTAATGACAGCAGTCAATGTGGCGGTTGTCTCATCGCACCCCGGAAGGGTTGTCCAAGCGGTTGATGCGACACTGATAGCCGGAACGGCTTTGGCGTTGTAGGTGTATGTGGTAGGTGCATTCGTCTGCACATGAGTGTCATCGAAATAAATAGTCAGCACATGATCCGCGTTGTCCACCGGTTGGTTAGCAAGAACGCCGGTATATGATGTTGTCTCATCTCCAATTGTGGAATGTGGAATACGGGCAAGGAGAGTTGTTCCTTCATAAATATACAAGTCGCCACGCGGATGAATGAAATTGACTGTATAATCTACATCTGCTACGGTTGTTCCACAGCCAACGGGTTGGCGTTGCTCAAAGGTGGCAGATGTGATTTCGCACTTGAGGTACGTAACCGGGAAACGCTCAAAGGCTGCAATATTGGACGAGTTGGCGGTGATGGCTTCGAAACGGATGTCATCCAAAGCAAAGTCATTACCTATATTTCTTGCGCTGGTGTTTTTATTGATAACTCGAAGCACAACGGTTGTGCTAGACACGGTAGGTGTTGCGATGGAGGACATACCATGCCAGCGAACGTCTTTAAAGTTGCCCAAGTTGATTTCCGAGCCGAGGTCATTCCATGTAGAGCCGTTGTCGTAACTGATTTGGAACTGCAGGCGTGCTCCGTTATCCATTTGGTAGTATGCATTGATGTTGGCCACCCAGAATGAGAACAAGTAACTAACTCCTGCATCTACTTTCAGTTTCGGGTTTTTGGTACCGCTTCGTGCAATCCAAGCCGCTTGGTCTGTTCCGTCGTAAATCTTTGAGTCGAAAAGACCAAAGTATGCTCCTTCATGCGCGGAGATACTCTGATACTCATGCCAGAAGGTAGTTGCGTTGTCTGTGATAGCATAACCTCCGGATGCGTTAGCGTGCGAAGAATAGTAGGCGGTGTTTCCACGACCCCATGCATCGTAGTTACTCTCCAGTTTGTCGTCCAACAGCGGATCTTCGAACGTACCGTTGGTAATGAGGTTACCTTCCGGTGAAGGGGGATCGTTGGTGCCCAGGAAGACATACTCAATCGTTGTTTGCTCAGCAGGTGCAGTGAAAGTCAGATTGCGCTCATCCGGGAAAGCACCGGTAATGATGCTATCATCCGCAGAATTAGTCCATTGGAAATAAGTGGATGTTTGGTTGAAAGGTGTGAGCGTTACATCCTCTTCCGTGAAACGTGTCAGGCGCAAGTCTCCAGGTGTTTCAGTAGAAGTGTGGGTGGTGATGGGAGCTGCAGGTGGGTTAACGGTTACCACACAAGTTGCTTCGCACTCCGAAGTACCGCTAAGGAATTTAGCATGTAAGGTGTAGTTCTTGGTAACGGAAGCATCTAAACCTTTGAGCTTGAAGGTTTGTGGAGTCTTTAAATCGGCATTAAGAATGGTTACCGTATCTATATTATCACACCAAATCATCAGGTCTCCAGCGTTCAGTTTGTCATCAAAAGCTACGAGTCCATCGACAGCGCATGTTTGATCTGTAACATTGGCATCCGAGGAAACGGCTGCAAAAGAGGTGATCTTACATGCACCCGGTGCTCCTTCTGCGCAGTTTTGGTTCGGGCGAATACGAATCAAACGGCACATAGAAGGACGGCTGCACTGCAAGAAATAGTACACGTCTGAGTTGGCATCACCCAGAGTTACATCGAAAGCTTTATCTCCTTCCTCTGTGCGCCATTCGTTACCTTGAATACGAGTCCAGGAACCATTCTCGTATTTGAACCAAGCGTGAGCATACGTGTTGTCATAGTCGTAGTTCTTTGCTTGCAGCATATACGACGTTCCGGCAGCATCCGTACATATCTGTTCATCTTCGCAGGTCAATGTCCAATTGGCGGGATCGCCTGTGGGAGCAGGGGCTACATATTCCCATCCGGCTTCCTCGTGCAAAGAGCCGTAGTAGAAATTGGCGATATAATTCTGGTCGCGCATTTTTTTCTGTCCACCGTCCATGTAGTAGAACGAAATATTTCCGGTTTGCGTGATTTTTGTACTCCAACTCGGGTTCGCTGCATTATGGCGTGTCAAAATAACGTACTCCCAATCACCGGCAGGTGCTTCCACATACCAGCATGTGCCAGAATATTGCTTCACCTGGCCACTCCATGCATTGGTAGAGGTTGTGTTATTGAAGAAATAGGCGTAGTTATAATTGTTGGTAGTGGAATACCAACCGTATTGCAAGTTGCCTCCTGCATCCTTGACACTCTGTGCCTCCATGTTGATGTATAAGCGCTCTCCGGCTTCAAAAATACGTGCATTGAGACTGAGCGTCGTGCTCATTAATAGACCTAAAACTATATATTTTGCTTTCATTGTACAGTCCTCCTTATTTGATAATGTCATTTTCGTCAAGAACCACTTTGACTTCTACGCGTCTGTCGCGGCTCAATTCTTCGTATTCGATCTCATCGTTCGGGATACGTGATCCGTAGCCTTCCGTTACAATACGGTTGCGATCAACACCGTGTTCGATGAGGTAATCCGCTACTGCTTTTGCACGGTTAGCAGACAGAATGTCGTTGTAATCCGATCCACCTTCTGACGAAGCGTGACCTTCAATCGAAATCTTCGCTTCAGGAACCTTGTTGAGTGCTTCAACAATCGAGTTGAGGTAGTTCTTTGCCTTATTGGTTAAGCGATAACTGTCAAACGCGAAATAGATCTTGTTGAATTTCTCCACCTCTTTGGCCACTTCGATGATCGGTTGTTCTACGAGTGTATCCGGATATTCGGTGATGGTCGTGTCCGCGCGGTCGAAATAGCGAACGACGGTGTCCGGGCGCTGGAAGTACTCAAAGTAATCCTCCATCTCATGTTTCGGAGCCGGAACATAATGCCAATGAACACCGACCTTGACACCTACTTCCCATGGATGAGAAGCTGAGGCCAAATCCAGTTTGTAGGCGCCTTGATACTCATTCATGAATGTGAAGGTGTCATCTTTCCATCCCAGCGCCTGTTTGGTGGAACTGTTGGCATCGTTCATGGAAACATTGAAGTATCCGCCTAAGAACAGTTCTATTTGTCGGGTCATCGGCATTAATGCTCCGAAATCTGCGAATAGATCCACTTGCGGTCGTACCTCCAGTTTGCCTTTTGCGCAAGGCTGGTTGGTGTAATCAATCAGACCAAACTCGTGCATATCCGTTAACGTAAGGTTCCAAGCGGGGTAGTAACCCTCGTGTGCCACTTGACCATCCAATACCTTGTATCTCTTAGACACGGTGAAAGCGGGAGCGATGCCCACTGCCGCAAAGATGCGTGTGTTCCATTCTTCTTTCTTGTATTGGAATTGTGCAGAGATAGGAATACCAATATTGTGGATAGTCTCCCGTTCCCGCCATATATGTACATTGGAGGTGTGATCATAGTGTTGCTCCAAATCCGTGTCTGTTTGGTCTAACCACTGGTACGATCCTCCGATGTGTGCGTGGGAGGTGTAGTTGGTGAACCATAATCCGGCTCCGATACCCCAGTTTGGAGTAAAGAAATAAGCGTATTGGGCTTGCAGCAACGCGCTGAAGGAACCATTCACATAGTTTGGTGTTCCTTGCAGTTCGTAGCCCAATGAACCGTAACCCAAACCTACATGTGCTTGGATGTAGTGTCCTTTTCTGTCCGTTGAATCAGCGGGAGTAATTACTTCGCGTTGTTTAAGTGTGCTGTCCGGAACCATCGTGATGGTTGTCACGGTGTCGGTGAAATGACGGATGATGGTGTCATTATACGCCTGCAAAGCAATAGAGACGCATAGTGCCGTCAGAAGAAATAACCATCTGTTTCTCATGGGTGTATGTTTTGTTTGTTAATGTTTTTGTGATTCGCCCGGGAATCGAACCCGGATTTGAGCTTTAGGAGAGCCCCGTTCTATCCATTGAACTAGCAAATCCCGTGGTTGCTATCAGCACCTGCTGGGGAACTCTCCGTACTCCTCAAATGTATAATTGAGAAAGTCGTTCATTGGCTTGGCTGCTTTGGCAATTTCGATGATTTTATCCATAAAATCGGGTGCACATACTTCATCATCCGTAAGCGGAGTGCTGAAGGTGTATGTTTTGTGTTTGAGCCAATCTATATGTTTGAAGTTCGGGTCAAACCCTGCCGGTGCTTTTTTGAGCATTCCCCAATATGGGTCAAAGTCTTGCGGGAAATATTTCTGCCATAGAGGCGAAGCCATGATATCTTCCACTTCCTCATAATTGGCTTCTATCTCTTTGCGGAGCGCGTCAAGCAGTTCTTTGCTAGGATCCCATATACCTCCGGCGAACATACACTGCCCCGGTTGTATATGTACGTAGTATCCTCCTCTCATTGATTTTTTACCAAATGTTTTTGGCTTTCCCGGTACTCCGGCGGCAGGAAAACATCCGAACCACTCTTTGTACGGTCGCTTGTCGTGCGAAAAGCGTACATCGCGGTAGATGCGCCAAATACAATCCTTGGGTTGGAGAACGGCTAAAGCGGGATCCAATTCGGCAAGTCTTTGGATATATTCCGCAGAAAAGTCCACAAAATGCGCGTAGCACCGTTGGTACCACTCTTTGTTTTCGGAGAACCATTCTCGGTTGTTGTTGACCGAAAGAGCCGTTAGAAAGTCAAGTGTGTCACGCATCGTTTTAATCCGTCCAGCCAATAAGGGATTTCTACGTTATATGTTTTCTTAAATTTCGTTTTATCTAATACACTATAGTGCGGGCGCGGAGTTTTGTATTGATATTCTTCCGATAAAATCGGGCGAACCCGGCAAGTAGTGATACCTGCCAATTCGTGAATAGCAACCGTGAAATCGTACCAGGAACATACTCCTTCGTTCGTGAAGTGATAGATACCAGAGTGCCATACAGGCGCTTCGATGACTGTAAAGATAGCTTGTGCCAAATCAGCGGCATAAGTCGGTGTTCCGATTTGGTCAAAGACAACACCTAATTCTTTTTTCTCTTTACCCAAACGAATCATCGTTTTAACAAAGTTATTACCAAACTCAGAGTATAACCATGCGGTGCGGAGGATTACCGCTTCTGGGCAAACGGCCAAGAGGCGTTTTTCTCCTTCGTACTTGGTGCGTCCGTAGGCAGTGCGCGGCGCGACGGGATCTGTTTCCCGGCATGGTATATGCTCGTCTCCAGAGAAGACATAATCGGTTGATACATGAATAACACGGATGCCTTGTCCACCTAATACGGATAGGGCGTCCGCGTTGATACGCATTGCAGTTGCTTCGTCTTCTTCCGCTTTGTCCACGTTTGTATAGGCTGCGCAGTTGACGATAAGATCAATGGCGTTTTGGGCTACGAAAGCAGACACCGCCTGCTTGTCGGTAATATCCAGTTCTTCTACATCCGTGAAGAAGTAGGAGTGCTTGGGGTGTTGAGCGCTTAAGACGCGCATTTCGTTGCCTAACTGACCGTTGCTACCGGTGATGAGAATATTCATATTCAGTAAACTGTCTTCTGGTTAAAATGGATTATCAAAGTCTTTCAATAACGGATGACGGGTATCTTTGTTGCTAATGATGCGCAGTTTTTCCGGAACCTGCCAGTCGATATTCAAATCCGGGTCGTTGAGCATAATACCTCCGTCTGCTTCCGGATGGTAGAGGTTGTCACATTTGTAGGTAAAGATGGCGGTGTCGCTTAATACGGAGAAGCCGTGAGCGAAACCTTTCGGAATAAAAAATTGTCTTTTGTTTTCTTCGCTCAATTCGACACTGAACCACTGCCCGAAAGTAGGGCTGTCTTTGCGCAAATCCACTGCTACGTCCAGCACCCGTCCAACGGTGCAACTTACCAGTTTTGCCTGTGTGTAGGGCGGTCGTTGGAAATGCAAACCACGTACCACGCCATAAGACGAACAGGACTGATTATCTTGCACAAAGCGTGCATCAATGCCAGCCTCACGGTAACGCTGCTCATTGTACGTCTCCACAAAATATCCGCGTGCATCTTTGAACACCTGCGGCTCAATAACCAATAGTCCTTCAATAGGAGTTTTAATAATATTCATACTCGTTTCCCAAAAAGCGCACAAAGTTACAACAAAAATTGCATATATGCAAATTTTAGAACAATTTTTCTCTATGTTGTTGTAAAAATACACAAAAATCTTGCGTATATAAAAAAAAAGCACTACCTTTGCGGTCTAATCATGAAAAAAATACCATCCTTATGAAAAAGGTTATTTGTTTAGCAGGAATGTTGCTGTGCGTGCTGATTGCTGCGCAAGCGGTTGTGGTAACGTACACTCCGGACAACACGACGATTTTCAAGAATCCGGAGCGGGGATACACAGAGGAGTTGAGTTACAAAGTATCTGCCAGTCATCCGAATGTGGTGAAGAATAATTTAGATGCCAATTGGGGAGGAAGCAACCAGATGACGTTAGTTATGGTGCTTTATAACTTTAACAAATTTAAGGCACAGGATATTCCGTCGGAGGTATTGGCCGGTTTTGAGGAGGATATGCAGATTCTGCGTAATTGCGGTGTGAAGTGCGTTTTGCGATTTGCCTATACCGAAAGTCAAAGTGATAAGGTAGATGCTACGCCGGAATGGGTAGAACGCCACTTGGAGCAACTGAAGCCGCATTTGGCAGCGAATGCCGATGTGATCTATGTGATTGAGGCCGGTTTCATCGGGTCTTGGGGCGAATGGTATTACACGACGAACTACGGTAATGAGAGTCAGCATATTAATGCCAACAGACGATTAGTGATTCAGTACCTTTTTGAGAATGTACCGGAAGACCGATTCATTCTCTTCCGTTATCCGATGATCAAGACGGAGTATCTGAACGACAAGAATCCCCTGACGGCCGAAGAGGCATTCCAAAATACCCAGAAAGCACGCATGGGCTGTCATAACGATGCGTTCTTGAATAACTGGGGCAATGATGGTACGTACGCCAGCAATACGAATGACGATGATCCGAAGGTTCGCCAATATGTGGCGACAGAAACACTCTATGTGCCTAATGGCGGAGAAACAAACGTAGAAAGCAATTCATTGGCGGAACAAGTATATTCGAAAGCTCCGGCAGAGATGAGTGAGTACCACTGGTCTTTCTGCGGGAAGAGTTATGCCACTCAGGTGACCAGCCGTTGGAAGAGTAGTGGTATCTATGATACATTGAACGTGCATATGGGTTATCGGTATAATCTTATTGACGGACGATTCAGCGACCAGGCAGCGCCAAGCGGAAAGATGAATGTGACGATTCGGGTTCGTAATGACGGATATGCACCCATCTACAACGAACGACCCGTTTATCTGGTGTTGAAAGGAACAGGTTCTAATTCCTCCCTCCATACCATCCCGCTTAAAGCAGATCCGCGTCGTTGGTTACCGAATGGAGTGATTAGTTGGATCAATGAGCAGGTGGATATTCCGAATAATGTATTGGAAGGCACTTATCACATGTATTTATGGATGCCCGATAAGTATGAATCGATTAAGAACGATCCGCGTTACGCCGTACGTTGTGCGAATGTGAACATGTGGAATGCGACAACCGGCTATAATGATTTGGGTGCTACGGTGATTATTTCGAAGTCTGCGCCGAAAGACCCCGGTACATTACCGGAAGGAATAGAAGAGGTGACGGGTGACGGGTTGCAGGTTACAGGACCGAAGAAGATTATTGAAAATGGAATTTTTTATATATTGATGCCTGATGGACGTAAATACTATTGTTTTTGATTTAGGAGGCGTGATTATCAACTTGAATGTACCGCGTTGCGTGGGGAACTTCAAGCGTCTGATGGGCGAAGATAATGTGCGTAACATTCTCGGGATTGACGATGAAGGAGAGGGCGTGGTGGCTGTGAGTGCAGCGACCAAGCAGTTGATGCACGATTATGAGTACGGAAATATCAGTACGGATGAATTTTTGCACACGTTGCAGACCTATTGTTATGCAGGGACGAGTATTGAGCAGATACGCGAGGCGTGGTTGAGCATGTTGGACGAGTTACCGCAAGAAAGGCTCGATTTTATCGCACAATTACGTAAAGCGGGATACAAGACGGTGCTGCTATCTAATTCCAATGAGTTACATTGGGACCCGATCTGGGAGCAGTACCATTTGGGTGATTATTTCGATGCAGTTTTTGCTTCGCATCATTTACATATGGCGAAGCCGAATAAGGAGATTTTTGACCATGTAGTGCGAGAAACCCCAATAGACTGCGCGCACACTATTTATGTCGATGACCTCGAGAAAAACCGAGCAGCCGGAGAGAAGTACGCCGGATGGCAAACCGTTGCTTCAATCGATGCATTGAGGCCATTTACTATTGTTATTTAATCATTTATTACCATGAAGGAGATATTAAATCAATTTGCTATTTGGAATGAAGTAGAAGACCCGCAACCGTTACGGATCGGATTTATTAATGATTCGTTTGTCGTTCCTGCCAAGCGTGTGGGCGAAACGTCGTATTGTTTGCAACGCATTAACCATCACATTTTCAAAGATGTAGAGGGATTGATGCGCAATATAGAGATTGTTACTTCGCATATACGTGAAAAACTGTTGATTGCTCAGGAGGACAATATTGAGCGCAAGGTGCTGCAACTTATTCCGACCAAGAAAGGCAAACTGTTCTATAAGACGCCGGAAGGTGATTACTGGCGGTTGTATGTGTTGGTAGAACCGGCTACATCGCAGGAAAAGGTGACACCTGCTTCCGCTGAATTGACGGGTCAGGCGTTTGGACGTTTCCAACGCCAATTGGCGGATCTGCCGTTCAATGCGCTGTGTGAGTCGATTCCTAACTTCCATAATATGGAGTTCCGATTGCAAGAATTGGACGAGGCCTTAGCTGCAGACAAGGCCGGTAGGAAAGCCGCATGTGGGGATGTTATTGAGTGGATTAACAAACGTCGCGAGATGATGTGTCTGGCAGAGGTGTTGTTCCGTGAAGGCAAGTTGAAGAAGCATATTAACCACTGCGATACCAAGGTTAATAACGTGCTGTTCGATGAACAGGGACGGCCTATTTGTATTGTTGATTTGGATACTGTAATGCCGGGCTTTGTGTTCAGCGATTTCGGCGATTTCATGCGAACAGCAGCCAATACGGGGTTGGAAGATGATCCGAATTTGGATAATATTCATGTGGATTTAGAGGTGTTCGAAGCCTATGCGCGTGGTTATTTAAAGGAAGCCACTTTCTTAACGGAATTAGAGAAAGAGTTGCTGCCGTACGGTTGTCGCCTGTTGAGTTATATGCAAACAGTGCGCTTCTTTACGGACTATATTAACGGAGACACCTATTATAAGATTGCGTACCCGGAGCATAATCTGGTTCGGACGAAAGCGCAGTTGCGGTTGGTAGAAGAACAAGAAAAAGTAGAAGAGCAGATGAAGCGGATCATTGCTCGTTTATGATTTTGAGTTAAAATTATGATTTTAAAGATTGATAAAGTCAATTGGCCGGAGGCCTTTCCGGAGAAGCCGGAGGTTCGTGTAGAAGTAAGTAATGACCATGAGCGCTTGTTTCTTCACTGGCACGTGAAGGGTGAGCAGTTAAGGGCTGTGACGACAGAGGATCAGGGGCCGGTTTGGGAAGACTCGTGTGTAGAGTTTTTCTGTCAAGTACCGGGGGATAAGCACTATTGTAATTTTGAGTGCAATTGTATCGGTGCGATGGTGGGTTCCAGACGGTTAGGACGAGCAGAGGAAGTACAGCCGTTTTCTGCCGATGAAATGGCGACTATTGTGCGAAAATGCACCTTTGAGAAAGAGGCGTTTAAGGAGAAGGACGGGATGTTTGAGTGGGAGGTGGAAGAGGTTATTCCGTTGAAGTTGATTTTCAGGGACCAAGCTCCTGTTTTTCCGCAAGTACTGAATGTCAATTTCTATAAG
>JAFPNK010000104.1 GCA_017401985.1 Paludibacteraceae bacterium
CTCGCATCCGCTGAAGTCAATGATCTCATCGAGCTTGGACTGGATCTCTGCGCGGCTCATGCCTAGTATCGCTCCGTTCATGAAGATATTCTCCCGTCCCGTCATCTCGCCATGGAAGCCGGTGCCGACTTCCAACAACGAACCGATACGTCCGTGGGCACGTATCGTGCCTGTGGTAGGGCCGGTGACGCGGGATAAAAGTTTGAGAAGTGTAGACTTTCCGGCACCGTTCTTACCGATGATGCCGACGACATCGCCTTGCTCGACCTTGAAGTCGATATCTTTCAAAGCCCAAACATATTCAGAGTTTCCCTTAGAAGCTCTGTCATTTGTTTCGCCTATCTTGAGATACGGATCCTCTTTGCCAAGGACGTTGGTGATCCAGAAGCGGCGGATGTCGTGGCTTAACGTCTTGGTGGAGACCAGGCCGAGGCGATACTGTTTACTTACATGCTCAAACTCTATCGCAGTACTCATACTCTTTGTTATTTTGTTTTGTGGACTAGCTTAGTCCTTTTTCTGGCTTAGTCCTTTTTTTGTTATTATTTCTTGTTTTTATTAATCTCTCTCGTTAAGGACTGGCTTAGTCCTTTTTTTGAGGTTCATCTTGCGCATCCCATTTAGCCAACATTTCCAATCCCAGTGTTGTAAGTTTGTATGCCTGTTCGGGACTTGTAGGAGACTTAATCTTGAACATCTCCACCAGTTTTGCATCCCTAGCAGGGTACCAGTAGTTGACGCGGAAGTTCCGTATTCCCTGCTTTTTCAACCCCAGTCCAGCCATCAGTCCTTGCCTCGTCATCACTTCTTTCCCCAGCAGCCTGACCATCTTCCGAACCCTGTCGTTACCCTTCTCTATTTTCTTGGTGTCGTTCATTTACCGATACTTTCCTGTAACAAACTTGAAACAAAACTTGAAACATTTACCGTGTTACTGATTCTCGCCGTTGGCTTTCGATGTCGTCCAAAAGCCTTTTCTTTTACCTTTGAGACGTTTAATAAGCTCCATGGACTCCAACTGCTTGGTGAGACGCTTGGTCGTTGAATAAGGAATGCCAAGTTTAATGGAGATCTGCTCCGTGTTCAATGGCTCACTTTTGGACTCTAATGGCTCATTATTTTCGCTTAATGGCTCACTTTCCGGGGTTAATGGCTCAGTTTTTGCCGTTAATAGCTCAGTCCGCAGGATGAGTTCATATACCGCACGTTGTCTCGGATTGAGTTTCTTCAACACATCTTCGGCAATTTCATGTCCTGTATCTTGTCCTGCTTCATGTCCTGTTTCGGTTTTCTCCGGACGCCAGAGCGTGATTTCAAAGTCTCCATCTTCCACAAAATCCGGACGACGAAGGCCTTTCTCCAAGCACCGGTCAATCATATCCGTGGTACCGGTTCCCAACTCATCGATATATCCGGCAAAGAACATCGCACGTGCCAGTTTGGGGTTCACCGGTATCGAACGGTGCTTGCTGCTCAGCTTCTCAATGGTCATACCAATAGGCAGCGTTCCGGGATTCCACACCTCCAGCCGGTCACGGAACAACATCACTTGCACACTAGCCGTACTCATATAATCGCGATGCACAATGGCATTCACGATAGCCTCCGTCAACGCTTGCAGCGGCAACTCATATTCGATGTCGGCAGCCGCACCTCTCGTCCGTTCGCTCACACTCGCATCAATCCGGCTGCTAACAAACTCCACCGCTTTGTCCACCAATTCGAACACGTTGCCACCGTACATCTGATGCGACAACAGCGGCTTCACCATCTTCGTGCTTGGGAAACTCGCGCACTTGATATACGAGTTGATGAACCATTTCTGCGGATTCTTGCCGAACAGCAACAGAGCCGCGTTGTTCAGCAGCCCATCCTCACGCAGTACCTCGATGTTGGTTAGGATGGTTGGGATGTTCTCCTCGCTGTATTCCCAGGACACACCACGTTTCTCACGAGCCATTCCCACGAACCACTCGATCTTCTTGTAGTCCAAGTCAGCCAATGTGGCGCGAGGCTCCGGCAGTTCATCCCAATGCGTCTTTGTCTTATGCATGAGGAACGTTGCCAACTCTTGTCCACGCAACTCTTGCGTCGTACTGCCGCTACGGATGTAGCATTTGCCGTTGTAAGAGATGGCTTCGTCCAGTGGTTCTACCACGATAGCGATGAACTTATATCCCGTCACATCATCCGTGTGCGAGTTCACCTCTGCGTAGAATCCAAGATTGGAATGAATCTTATTCGGAAGGTTCTCCATCAGTGCTTGCACATTATCCTCGCGCGACCTATCCTCGGTACACGAGCTCAAACGCTGTTTGGCAGAAGGTACTCGGATGATCTCGCTCTCCCCAATACCACAAATCGAACCGTCATCCTCCACGCCAATATACAGCGTACCACCTTGACTGTTCGCAAACGCACACAGCTCCTTCAGGAAGTCATCCCTCCATTTGCGCTTGTACTCTACTACTTGTGATTCCTTGGGTAAATTCATCGTTCGTTTTGTTTGTTGTTTTATGTTTTTACCTCTGCTTGTGGCTCTGGCTTAGTCCTTTTTTTTTGCTGATTTTCGCGTACGTATACATGGCGCATGCATACACGCATAACAAATCGAGCTGCAAAGGTACGAAAAAATTTTGGAATATGCAAATAGATGAGGAGAAAAGTGCAAAATATTTTAGTTTTGCAAGAGAAATGAGGGGTTTTGGCGAGTTTTGTTCACAGAAAAAACCGCGTTACATGTTATAGCGATTTGAGGTCTTCGATGAGTTCGATGTCGGCGGGGAGCCAACGGACGGAAGTGAGTTCGGAGGGTGCGAGCCATTTAGCAGCTTCGTGTTCGAGGAGGGTGATATTGCCTTTTAAGCGGCAAAGGAAACAATGCATCGTTAGGTGAAATGCTGGATAGTCGTAGTCTATAGTTCGGAGCAGTTTGCCTACTTCAATCTCTGCTGCCAGTTCTTCGCGGATCTCGCGCTGCAGGGCCTGTTGTGGTGTTTCTCCAGCTTCAATCTTGCCTCCCGGGAACTCCCACCAGTCCTTCCATTCGCCGTAGCCACGTTGGGTAGCGAAGATGCGTCCCTCATCGTCACAGATAATAGCTGCAACTACTTCGATTGTTTTTTTATCTGGATTCATGGGCTTATTCAATTTCGAGTGCAAAGGTAAGAAAATTTAGCGACTTATGCAAGAAAAATAGAGAATTTCTAAAATTTTGGCATTAAAATTTGTATAATTCAAATTTTTGTAGTACATTTGCCGCAAATTTATTAACCTCAAATACACACCATTATGTCAGCAGCACTTTTTTCTTTAATGACGTTGCCTTACGCTCCGGAGGCGTTGGAGCCGGTGATTAGTCGGGAGACCATTGAGTATCACTACGGTAAGCACTTACAGACTTATGTCGATAATCTCAACAAACTCGTGGCTGGAACTGAATTTGAAGGCATGCCGTTGGAAGAGATCGTGTGCAAGTCGCAAGGAGGTATTTTCAACAACGCAGGGCAGATTCTAAACCATAATTTGTACTTTGGACAGTTCTCTCCGGTGGCTGTTGACAACCATACGCCGAAGGGCGCGATTCTCGATGCCATCAATCGCGATTTTGGTTCGTTTGAGGCTTTCCAAAAAGAGTTTGAGCAGAAAGGAGTGACGCTGTTTGGATCGGGTTGGGTTTGGCTCTCAGCTGACAAAGATGGCAAGCTGGTCATCACTCAAGAAACAAATGCCAATAATCCCATTACAAATGGCCTGAAACCGTTGCTGACGATGGATGTGTGGGAGCATGCGTACTATATCGATTATCGCAATCGTCGTGCTGCGCATCTGCAAGCTTTGTGGCAGATTATTAATTGGGAGGAGATTGAGCGACGCTTCGCTCAATAGTGGAGAGTTAAGAGTCAAGAGTTAAGAGAATTATAAACCTCTAAAATACAATGAATTATGGCTAATGAATTAAAAGGAACAAAGACCGAGAAGAACCTCATGGAAGCCTTTGCCGGTGAGTCCATGGCACGTAACAAATACACGTATTTTGCGTCGAAGGCCAAGAAAGATGGCTTCGAGCAGATCAGTAAGATCTTCTTGGAAACGGCTGACAATGAGAAAGAACACGCCAAGTTGTGGTACAAATACCTCAATGGAGGTGCGGTGAGCGACACACCGGCCAACCTCTTGGCTGCAGCCGAAGGTGAGAATGCCGAATGGACGGACATGTATGCGCGCATGGCTGCTGAAGCTCGTGCCGAAGGATTTGAC
Source organism: Paludibacteraceae bacterium (assembly GCA_017401985.1). Classification (GTDB taxonomy): domain Bacteria; phylum Bacteroidota; class Bacteroidia; order Bacteroidales; family Paludibacteraceae; genus Colicola. Next base: position 4,261 of record JAFPNK010000104.1, read on the forward strand.
GAGATTGCTGAGAAATTCGAGCAAGTGGGTGCGATTGAAAAGCATCACGAGGAGCGTTATCGCAAGCTGCTGAAGAATATCGAGGATAAGGTTGTGTTCTCGCGCGAAGGCGATTGTATCTGGCAATGCTCGAACTGCGGACATATCGTTGTCGGCAAGGCTGCTCCGGAAGAGTGTCCCGTTTGCAACCATCCGCAAGCGTATTTCCAGTTGCTGGCAGAGAATTATTAAATCTCCAATGTCAAATGTCAAATGACCAATTAAAGCAGACGCGGCTCATCGAGTCGCGTCTTGCTTTATAGTATCTGCTCGGTGTGGTTCTTGGTGTCCACCTTGTCTATTACGCGCGTGACAGTGCTTTGCTCGTCGAAGATGAAGGTTTTACGGAGCGTACCAAAGGAGGTTTTGCCGTAGAGCTTCTTTTCTCCCCATGCACCAAAGGCTTGCAGCATCTCGGTTGTCGGATCGCTCAGGAGCGGGAAAGGTAAGTCGTATTTGGCTTTGAATTTGACGTGCGAGGCAGCCGAGTCCTTGCTCACGCCAAACACTTGATAGCCTTGCGCAAGGAAGGTATGGTAGTTGTCACGGAGGTTACATGCCTCGGCTGTGCAACCCGGAGTCGAGTCCTTCGGATAGAAGTAAATGACTGTCTTTCTGCCGCGCAGATCCTTGTCTGTCACCTGTTTGCCGGTCTCGTCCACGACGCAGAACTCCGGCATCTTGTCGCCTACTTGCAGCATAAGTCGCAGGATTTACGCTTTTGCAGCCAGGGGTGACGGAGTGGCATAGACACGGGTGGCGAGTTCTTGGTCGAGCATAAAGAGACCGTAGCCGTTTCCGTCGAGCATGCGGAGTTTGTTGATGATGTCCACGGCATTCTCTTCTTCCTCTACTTGCTCGTCGATGAACCATTGGAGACGACTCTGAGCAGCATAGTCTTTCTCCTCTACAGCGATGTGCATCAGGTTGTTAATCAGCGAAGTAACGTGTTGCTCATGTTCGTAAGTTGCCTCGAAAGCAGCCAACGGCGAAGCCCATTCAGTCTCTACTGCATCGATAGCTTTGAGCAGTACGCGTCCACCACGGCTAATGAGGTAGTTGTAGAAAATCTGCGCGTGATCCTGCTCCTCTTTGAACTGAATCGCGAACCAGTTTGCCATTCCTGCATAACCTTTGTCCTGGCAGTAAGCAGACATACTAAGATACAGATAAGCCGACCACATCTCGGCATTGATTTGGGCGTTGATAGCGTCCTCTAAACGTTTGGAAATCATGGTGTTATATGTTTTAATGATTAATATTGCTCTTTCGGCCTGCAAAGATACAACATTTTTTTGACATGTGCAAGCAAGGGGACGCTTTTTCCTAAATTTTCAAAAAAATCCTTGTCTATTCCAAATTTTTGTTGTACCTTTGCAGCCGATTTTGGAAATAAAAGGTTCAACATGAAGCAGTTTATAAAAAAGATTTTTCTAAGTGATAGATTCATTCTGGCCATCATCTTACTCAATTCATGCATCATCTACGCCCAGGTTGCAGGGTATGACAACATATACATCTCTGTGCTGGACGTGTTGTGCACGCTGATTTTTGTGGTGGAGATGATTGTCAAACACGCCGTGTACGGCTTCCGGGGCTACTGGAAAGACGGTTGGAACCGCATGGACGGTATCCTGGTCATCCTGTCCTTTCCCTCGTTAGTCGAGCTGTTCGTGCCGCTGGATATGATGAATCTGTCGTTCCTGCTGATCCTGCGATTACTGCGTATCCTGCGTTTCTTCCGCGTTCTGCATTTCTTCCCGAACTTCAGCAAGGTGATCGCGGGTTTCAAAGGTGCGATGCGCGAATCGTACGCCATTCTGTTGAGCTTTGCCGTCATCATCGTCATCTTCGGTCTGATTAACTGCAGTCTGTTCAGAGACGCCGATCCGGACCATTTCCAGACCCCGTTGCGGTCCATATATGCCATGTTCCAGCTCTGCACCGTGGAGGGTTGGTACGAGATACCGAACGCCGTAGCGGACTACTACGGCGGAACGACTGTCTCCGCTGAGTTCATTCGGGCGTATTTCTGCGTGCTGCTCATCTTAGGCGGCATCATCGGCATGTCCTTCATCAACTCCATCTTCGTGGATGCTATGATGGCCGATAACAACGATGATATGATCAAGAAACTGGACGAGATGCAGAAGAGTCTCGACGAATTAAAACAGCAGCTCAACAAGAAAGCTTAACGAGCGCTCTTACCTTGCTTTGCAAAGCGCGAAAACGCTGAAGGAGGCGCCTCGAAACGCCTTCATTGCCCGCATACAACTGCGCATCGTCTCGCCTGTGGTCAGCAGATCATCGACCACCAGTATATGCTTGCGATACAACTGCTCAGGATGATTCACCGCAAACGCCCCTTCCACGTTCGCTTTGCGTCCTTCGCCTTGTGCCTTTAACTTCGCTTGCTGAGGGGTGTTACGAATGCGCAACACGTGGGTTGTATCAATGGGAATGCCGGTTACCGCACTTATTCCGCGAGCTATGTACTCCGATTGGTTGTAGCCGCGAGAACGCAGACGACGAGGATGAAGAGGTATCGGCACGATCACATCTATCCCGTCCCAGAAACCCGTGTACTGCATCTCCAGCGCTGCCTGATGCCCCAACTGGTACCCTATCGCCGGACGGTCGCTGTACTTCATCTTGTAAATCAACTGCCTAACCGGATGGTCCTTCTCATAATACAGATAGGCCGCGGCGCGTTGCAGGTGCAGCGTCTTCATCTGCTTGACTATATCCGAGCCCGGCCCGGCTAACGTCATCTCCGTCTCGTTCTGCCGTATCTCGCCCTGCTCCGTTCGCGGTAAACGCGCCATGCATGCCGCACATATCTCCCGCTCTCCGCTCTCTGTCAACCGCTCATCGCCACACGACAAGTACCGGCCGCACAGCGCGCACGTCTTCGGACACAACACGCTCAACAGAACGGTGCGAAGGGAGTATCGCGTTTTCATTGGATTATGTATGTTTTCCCATTGTAGAGAATATACACATGGCCGTTATAAAGGATTTTACATGCTTCCATCGATGGCTCAGCAGTGGGGCTTTCGATAGCTTGTATTTCCTCTTGCTCAGGAAGCACATACTGCGCATCGGTGCGCACATTGCGTACTCCGGGCTTGCCCAGATAAAGCGGGTTCGCATTGTCGTTAAGCAACAATCCCTGTACCTTGATCCGCTGACCAATAAGTTCGGGGTTAGCCACAACATTCAGCGCAGCACGCGCGTTTTCGCTGATCTGCACCGTGACATATTTGGTTTCGTCCGTCTCATTCGGCTGCGCAGCAAGCACAAGCGACAGACTATCGGTATAACTGATACCATCATAGTCGCCGTTGGGCAGGTTGTTATATCGATGCACACCGCCAAGCACGTAACCCGTCACCCAGTAATAGGTACCGGTCCAGACCGTGCCTTCATTGGCAGCCAACAGAATCACATCCGAACAGGTGTACGGTTCGGGCTTCGTTCCGCTACCCTCAAGATTCAAAGATACCACCTCGACAAGCAGCGTCACGCGTTTAACGACCGGCTGACTTGTCTGAGCGTCCGTTCCACGCAGGTACAGATAACAACCCGTCTGGCCGACCGAAGCGCCTTCTTGCAGGCTTATCTGCACTTCTCCGCCATGAGACGGAAGCGATGTGGTGCTGAGTTGGAACAGTTCGGGCTCCCCTTCTTCCAAACTGAGCGCGATGGTTCCTGCCAGATTGGCTCCTTCCACATGCAGCGTACGTTGCTGCGCGCTATAGGAGCGGCCGACCAGACCGAAATCAACCATTGAACCTTCCACGGTACGGATAGCGCCTACTGTAGGATCGGCCGGACGTACGCACACATCATCCAGGAAGAAACGATGCTTATTGGTAGAAGAGAACGTGATTCTGATGCCGCTTTGGATATCCTCAACGGTTGTAGTTATAGTGGTCCACTGATGTTTCTTGAGATGAAAATACGTCTCCCCCTGCACTTGTCCGCCTTGCACCATGAAAAAGAAGATCGAATCGCCTTCCCAAGGCGCCACACGGAACGAGAGTTGCACTTCGCCTTCGCACGATATAGTCGGCGTTGTAGCCGTACCTTGCTTCTGACTCGTGCCTACTTTGAGACACTGATAACCGGCATTGCAGTAGTTAAACGTCCACTCCGGCGCGTCCTGATAGATGACGACAGCACTTGCCACGTCTCCACCCCATTGCTCGTCGTTTCCTCCGGTATAGCCATAGTTCTCGCCTTCGTCATCAAAACAACGACTGAAACCTTCGTAATAGATAGGTGTCATCTCCGCCATCATTGCGCCGGAGAACAGCACCGTTGTCAAAAGAATAAACAATTTTTTCATGGTTTCATCAATTCCAATTGTGTTACGGATAGTGAACTCATGTGCTCGATAGCACCAGCTACGTTAAGCAGCAAACGCGGATCGCTCACGTCCCAATGAAACGTGTTCTCGTCGCTGTACTCCTTCGTCTCTGATTGTAGTACATAGATGTAACCGCATGTCTTGCCGTTATGCACGAGCCGATCGATACACAACACACGTTTCGCCTTATGATTGATGATGATGTTTCGCCAGATGACATTGGACGGTTGCTTCTCATGCGTAGGTGCGAAAGTGGTACGGTACACCATCACAGCGCCTTCTGCGTCGACCTCGTAGTCGGGTAACAAGTCCACTTGGTTCTCGCAACGGAAGCGATAGACTCCGTCATGGTTAGGCACGCTGTTCAGCGCGCTTACTTTGAATGGTATGTCACTACGCACGTCTTGTGCGAAACGCTCACTACTCATCGGTTGCTGTACACGGCAGGCAACCAGAAAGAGCGGCAAAAGAAAGATTACTATTCGGTGATTTATAACCATATCTTATGAGGTTTGTAATTCCGTGTGCAAAGGTACGAAAAATATTTGACTTATACAAGGATTTAGAGGAAAAATTTATACAAGGCAGCGATGCATCGGGAGGATAACGGTGAGAGGTTATAGGTGAAGGAATTACTTGGCGACGGAAAGGGCGGCTCGGCCCGCGGGTGTCATTAGTCCGCGTCGGTCGAGATCGGCACAGCGTTGTTTGTTTAGTTCGGTCCAGTGACTACCTTTTCGTCGGGGCGAGAGGCGTTGTGCACAGCGTCCGTCCGGTAGTCGTTTCTGAGTGGAGTCTATCCAACCGAAGCATAGTGCTTCTTCTACGACTTCGAGGTAAGGGATAGCATCGGTTCGGGGTATCTTAGTGCGATACATAGTTACCCAACACTCTTTCGAGGTTGCGTGGTGTTCGATGAGCCACTGACGCAGCTCTTCGCGGGATTTATATTCTAACAGGAGTGTTATTTCCATACCTATACTACTATTCGCACGTTTGCGAGTGCAAAGGTACTACTTTTTTCTGATATATGCAAATTAAAGTGACACCGGCTTGCCGGTAGATACCCACTATACACTAAAAATCGTTTGCCTTATTCGTACACGCGCGTGGGGGCGCGCGAATATACCTTATTGTAATATATAGGAGATGAGGGGTTAAAGGTTCCTAGTGAGGCGTTCGTAGAGTTCTAAGCCTTTAGCAGTTAGCTTGTAGGCTTGTTCGGGTTTGTTGGGAGACAAGGGATACGCAAAGGTGATAAGACCTTGTTCGTGTGCAGGCCACAGATAATTCTCTAAGAAGGACTTACGGCTCTTCTGCTTGAGTCCGAGATCCGCTACTAACTGCCTACGCGGAAGCACTTGCTTACCGACGATTCGCACCAACTTCTGAATACGTGTATCGGCTCTGGGTACAGGCTTTAGTAGTGGCTTCGGTTCTTCGGTTTTCAGTTGCTCTACTTGCTCCAGTTCCGTGTGTTGGATGGTTATTTCCGCTCCGGGTTCGGAATAGTAGAACATAACGAGGACTACCGGTTTGCGACCTCTGTTCTCGCCACGATGGATAGTGCCAATAACTTCTACTAATGGTTCGCCTTCGTGAAAGGTACGCTCTGAACCATCCTGACAGACGATCGTCAGGTCGCCTTGCTGCACGATGCCGTAGTTAACGACGGTATGATGATGCCAGCCGGTCTTTGCACCGACAGGAAAATCCAAGCGTATCACTCGTAGTTCCGGTTTGCCTTGCGGAAAGTCCGGTAGTGCTACCCCATCCCAACTCTCAGAGGTGCGAATCAGTTCAGTAGTCTTAATAGCCATAATCGTTTACCTTTACGTTTGCGACTGCAAAGGTAGTGAAAATAATTGACGTGTGCAAGGAAATGAAGGGAAAATTTATACAAGGCAGTAATTATATGTGTTTTTTATACAAGCCAGTAGTGGGAGGGGGGTTGTATAAAAAGGAAAGGTTAATAAAGATGGTATTGAGGGATGAATTTATACAAGCTAGTTGGGGAAGGCAGTTTTGGGGTGGCTTGTATAAAAAAAATACTCAAAATTAATACAAGCCAGAACCACAAATTTATACAAGCCAGTACCAGGACTTGTATAAAAAGAAAGAAACTAAGCAGGAATAATAATACCAATTTTATACAAGTTAAGACACGGACGTGAACGGAGAGAAAGAATCGTTCGAGGGTGTAACCCGAGATAAGAACACCTTATTAAAGAGAGAGACCTATAATAAAAACAGACGTACGAAGTACACCTTAGAGTTATAGCCCATGAGGGAGAGGTGGTCGCGGGGTTGATAAAAAATGCATCAGAGGCGCGGGGTACAGGCGGAGGCATGGCGGAGAGGGGCAAGCGCGGCAGAGGGGCGCGGCAGAGCCGCGCGGAGAGGGCATGGCGAGGGAATGGCGAGGAAGAGAGGCGGGAGAGAGGGCAGCAGCAGAGAGGGCAGCAGCAGAGAGGGCATGGCGGGGGAGAGATTTCTTTTTATAATGTGCTATGAGGAGAAAATGAAGGGTTAATCGTTCCGAAGGATAAGAAATAATCGTGCGCAAGCTAAGAAAAATGAAGAAAATTTGTATTTTCCAATAAAAAAATTTGTATATATAAAAGAAAATTAGTACTTTTGCAGCAGATTTGTTCAAAAATATAGTCATGTTCAAAAATATTGAACAAAAGCAAATAACTGAACGACACATGCAAAAAGCAGAATTACAAATCATCTTTCATCTCCTTCAAGACAAGGAGTGTGCGAACAAAACGATTCGGGAGATTGCAACTATAGCAGGAGTCTCTGTTGGTTCGGTACATAGCACTTTAGCCGCATTAACAGAACGTGGTTTTCTCATCGACAATGGCAAGGCTCGGCTTGTACGCAAACGCGCTACTCTTATTGACAGATGGGCGCATAGTTATGCGGAGACATTGAAACAGAAACTTCTCATAAGTCGTTTCACATTTCTTTCGCCGGTAGTAAAAAACAACTGGCAAGACATCATATTACCGCCTTCATGCACTTGGGGTGGTGAACCTGCAGCAGCGTTGCAAGACGGTTATCTTCAGCCGGAAAGGTGGGATATCTATGTAGAAAAAAATGCCAATGCGCTCATTGCGACAGGTCGAATGATTCCAAATCCGCAAGGTGAGATATTCGTATACAAGCGTTTCTGGCACGCAGAAAAGACTCCGTTATTGGTCGTCTATGCTGATTTGTTAGCCACGGAAGACGACCGTTGCATAGAAGCAGCAGAACGCATAAAACCGCTATTATAGTTATGGATTACACAATACATCGAGAGGATTTGCAAAATGATCTGCTTGTAGAAACTCTACAGGCCTTAGCCACTTGCTATCAACAAATTGGTGCGGAGGTGTACGTAGTAGGGGCCGCTGCGCGCGATTTGGCATTACGGTTATTGAAAGTGCAAAACGCGCCACGTCGAACATTGGATTTGGACGTAGCTGTGTTGTTACGAGATTGGACGCAGTATGAGCATCTGACAGAGATACTATTACAACACGATTTTGTTAAAGCGCAGGCGAAACAACGGTTTATTTACCAAGGTGCCAATAAACAAAATCGCTATGAAGTGGATATCGTACCTTTTGGAGAAATCGCTGAACGTGAGCAAGTGGCATGGCCTCCGGAAGGTTCTCCTGTAATGTCCGTCCGGTGTTTTGAAGACGTAATGAAACATGCTGAAAGTGTGCATGTTGATCAGGCCTTCTCTTTTCGGATCGCATCATTAAGTGGACAGTTTCTGATTAAGTTGGATGCGTGGGCAGACCGCCATCTCACAACTAAGAAAGATGCTTCGGATATGGTATTTATCTTGCAAAATGTATATGTGGCTTATGCTCTCAACAGCACCACCCTTCCTTCGGAGATAGATATTGATGCCGAGTATTTTGATATTGTGGTAGCTGGTGCTGAATGGATGGCTTCCGACCTAAAGAAAATGCTCTCGGAAGAACATCGTCAGTTTTATGCGGACATGTTACAAAAGGAATTGGATCGAGAGGAAGATAGTCCGTTATTAAATGATTTGTTAGACGTGTCCGACGCACGTAATTATCTGTTGTTCTGCCGTGCCTTAACTCGCGTGGCGCAAATATTAGCATTATGAAGATACAATTTGTGAGCGACCTGCATCTGGAGTTCAACGAAAATCGCGTGTGGCTCGAGAATCATCCGTTGGAAGTAACGGGCGATATATTGCTTATTGCTGGCGATTCGGCGTATTTGGACGTGCCGGAATCAGGTCGCGATACGTACTCGCAATATGCGTTCTGGAACTGGGCAAGTAAGCATTATCAGCAAGTCATCGTCTGCCTCGGCAACCATGATTTCTACGGCTATTACGACTTGGCCACGATGTCCGAAGGGTATTGCAAAGAGATTCGTCCAAACGTACACGCGTATTATAATAGCGTTGTGCATCTGCAGGACGTGGATATCATCGTATCGACGCTATGGTCGTTCATAGAGCCGTTTAATGCCTACCAAACGGAGAAAGGTGTGAGTGATTTTTATCGCATCTTGTATAACGGCCATCGCTTGACGGCGGATGATTTCAATGAGGAGCACGAACGTTGCTTCGACTTTGTCAGAAAGGCGGTTAAAGAGAGCCAGACTAAGACAAAAATCGTTCTTACGCACCATGTGCCGACGCAACTCTGCACCGCCGAAGAATTCCGCGGTAGTACCATTAATGGGGCTTTTACGGTGGAGTTAGGCGAATATATAGCCGATTCGGGTATTGACTACTGGATTTACGGCCACTCGCATCGTAATATTGAAGCGCAGATAGGCAACACACGTATTCTCTCTAACCAACTCGGTTACATTTCTCACGGCGAGTATAGCCGTAATGGTTTTGATCCCGCGAAACACATAGAGGTGTGATTGAAAATTCCAATCGCGATTGGAAAATTAAAAATGTGAGACGTGTTTCACAAATTGACTAAGGGTGCTACGGCACTCTTTTTTTGTGTAAATTACGCCAAATGGGCTGCTTGTATAAAAAAAATACTCAAAATTAATACAAGCCAGAACCACAAATTTATACAAGCCAGTACTGAGACTTGTATAAAAAATGCGAAGTATATGGTGAGGCATGGTGCGGAAATTTATACAAGCCAGTTGGGGGCTTGTATTAAAAATATATTACTGTTCCGATGGGTTGGTCCAATAGGTGGATGGCATTCCGTTCGGCGATAGAGCGAGCCACGCTGTCGGGTTCGGACCAGGGGTGTTTGGCAAGGGCGAACTTGTCGTGATGGACGGTGAAGACCGCTTTGGCTTGCAGGTCCATGATGGCGTGCTCCAGACCTTCCGGCGTGGAGTGAATCAACGGCCAGTCGTTGTTATATTGCCCGTTTTCGAGTAGTGCCAAATCAACCTGTCCAAACTGTTCGCGGACTCGCTTGAAACGACCGTCATAGCCTCCGTCGCCGCCGACATAGACCTTGCGACCGGCATCTTCAACCATGAACGCAGCCCAGAGCGTTTGATTACGTGCTCCCAACAGACGATTGCTAAAGTGCCGTGTCGGAAGGCACGTGATTTGACATTGGACATTTGACATTTGACAGTTCTTCCGATCTGCTTGCGCCGTATGGTCATACCAATCTAATTCGGTGATGATAGACTTGTCGTAGTGCCAGTATTCAAGATACTCGGCGACACCGAGCGGACAAACGACGTGCTTCACTTTGGGTCGCAGATCGCGCAAAGTGGCGTAGTCGAGGTGATCCCAGTGCTCGTGGGTGATGATAAGCACGTCGATGTCGGGCATGTCATCCGGCGTGTAGATGTCCGTGCCTGCAAAGGGTTTCATCATGACCGAAGGGGGAAACTCCATCTTGAGCAGCGGGTCCACGAGATAGCGCTTGCCGTTGAGGCAGAAAAGATACGACGAGTGTCCGAACCAAACGAGCCAGTCGCGGTCTGTCGGCAGGTTCTTCAGGTCGGTCTTGACAGCCGGAAGCGGTTCTTTGGGCGTACGGTCTTTGGGCGGGTTTACAATGAAATCCCACAGCATCGCGGGCATAGAGCGGCTGAACTGCGGCGTGGGTTCTTCGTTTTGGAACATGCCGTCGCGGTAGTTAGGCGACGCTTCTATACGTGCCTTACGCTCCGCCGACATTCTCCGTCCGAACGCCGGATGGCGCAGAACGAGCATAGCCGTAATAGCCACAACAGCCACTACCGCCAGTATGATCAACAATGTCTTCATCGCTTTGCGCATTTATCGCTTAATTAGGTCTTTGAGTTCGTCCGAATAATCGTCCTCTACTTCCCGCTCAATATAAAGGCTATATGGGTCATATATATAGCTTTCATCTTCTTCAAGGAAGGACTCCGTGACGACGAATCGCGTCATCTCATACTGCACCCACATCTCAGTCAGAGCAGCAATATCGCCAAACCTAACGTCATCAGCAATCTTTTGCTTCATTGATTTGAGCATAGAGGAAATCCGCTGCACTTTGCTGTCTTTGTAGAATCGTATGGATACTTTCTGCGACATATAGTTGTGGTTCGTCAAAAATTACCGATATTATCAAAAATTATAGTTCCCACTCAATTCCTCGCAAGCAGGCAGGGAGTTTTTTGCCGTGCTCTTTATGATGCTTCACGCACTCACAGCACTTTCCGTGACGGGGACAGCCTTCTTTCGTGCAAGGGCAATCAACGTTATTATGCGGACAAGCGTTCTGTCTTTCCTGTTTAGCAGGTTGAGGGGCAGTCAACTCTTCCCATAATGCCAGTCCCTTTGGGGTGAGACGATAAACCTGTTCCGGTTTCGTCGGCACATTGCCATAAACCATCTCAACCAGTCCCATCTCGTATGCCGGTTTGAGGTAGTTGTGGCGGAAGATGTAGCGTGAGCCCTGTTTCAGTCCCATATCAGCAACCAGTTGGCACCGCGGGTATGACGCCTTGCCAATCGCAAGGACTAACTTCTTCACGCGCTCGTCATGTCCTTTTGCTATATTCATAATCGTTGTGTATTTATCTTGGTTTGTGGCTTGGCTTGGTATGTTTTTTGGTTAATTTCTTTCAAAAAAGCACCAAGCTATATTGTGGTTAGGGAGGGTTTTACAAGATCATCATCAGAATAGGTACCGGAATGGGGGCGTCCATGCTATAAAGGATATCGCTGCTGTACGATGAGTGACCACGATAGACGCGATTACCACTAATGTTCAGAATGATATCGCTACTATAGGATGAGTTACCCTTGTACAGCGACTTGCCATCCCAGGTATAGAGGATGTCGCTACTATATGACGAATTGCCCTTAAAGATGTGTTTCCCGTCCCAGGTATAGAGGATGTCACTGCTGTACGACGAGCGTCCGCGATAGACATGTTTGCCGTCGAAGGTATAGAGGATATCGCTGCTGTACGACGAGTTGCCTTTGTACAACGACTTGCCATCCCAGGTATAAAGAATGTCGCTGGAGTAGGACGAATTGCCCTTATAAAAACGAGTCTGTGCCATAACTATAGTGCTTATGATCGTGAATAATGTGATAAAAATTTTTTTCACTTGATCAATTGTTTGGCTTGGTATGTTTTTGAGTGATTTTGTTCAAAAAAGTACCAAGCTATGTGTGGGGAGGTTAGTGTTTTAGTTCGTTAATTATTTCTTCATCTGCCGGTAACCACTTCACCGAGTCCAAGTCTGCCGGTTTAAGCCATTTTGCGGCTTCGTGCTCCAAGAGAGTCATATGTCCATCAGCCAGGCGGCACTTGAAGCAATGCATCGTCAGATGGAAGGAAGGATAGTCGTAATCAATCGTTCGTAAGAGTTCGCCGACTTCAAGCTCCGCATCTAACTCTTCTTTGATCTCACGCCTTAACGCTTCCTGTGCTGTTTCTCCGGCTTCGATCTTTCCTCCCGGGAACTCCCACCAATCCTTCCACTCGCCATATCCCCGTTGCGTAGCAAAGATGCGTCCCTGCTCGTCAAAGATAATTGCCGCTACTACTTCGATCGTTTTCATTATTCCTTCTTTCGTTCGTTAATCAGATTCTCCATTCCGTTTAGCTTGGTATGTTTTTGGTTAGATTTGTCTAAAAAAGTACCAAGCCAGATGGGGAGGTTACTATGTGTAGTGGTCAGTGTCAGTTATATTTTCCTTATAACGAATTGAGAATCTCTTTCCGTGACGAGGACATGCTTCCTTCGTGCAAGGGCATTCTATGTTACTATGCGGACAATGGTTCATGGTTGTTTATTATTTTAGTTCTTCTATACTTGCGCATGTCTGCCAGCCGACGGATTGTTGTGCGGCAAGGCGGTTGGCTTCCATGTCATCTACGAAGATCGTCTGCCCATCGTCAATCGCATTATCCACGTGCAAGAAGAACGTCTTAGAGGGTTTTGTCATCCCCAGTTCAAAGGATAAGAACACGCCATCAAACAGACTCTCCACTTGCTGCCGATAAAGCGACAGGGTATGCTGCCAATGAACGGCGTCTGTGTTCGACATGAGATAGGTGCGGCAACCCTCGGTGCGCCATTTCTTGATCGTTTCCCATGCTTCGTCCGGAATGCCGGCATGTATCATATTCCATGCGTCTATCAATTGTTGCTCCGTTGTGCCGAGCTTGCAAAGCCGCAGCACATGATCCAAGAAACAGCGCGTACCGCATGCCCCTCTTTCGAACCGTGCCCGCAAAGTATCTTCTTTGTCATTCCCGAAGCCAAGCACGTTCGTTATGTCCTCATCTGACATAAGTTGTCGAAGGTTCTTTAGACACCCCGCCTTGTCATGCTTCATCAGCACGCCGCCAAAATCAAGAATGATATTATGTGGACAATGGGTCATGGTGGATTTTTTACTTTAGGTCAAACATGCCAAGAATGCGGCGGAGATAGTTCGGGTCAGCGAAGTCGCGAAAGCCGGTGTCCTTCTGATTGAGCGGTTCAATGGCCTTCATGTCCGCCTCTGTGAGCGAGAAATCGAAGATGTCGAAGTTCGCCGCCATGCGTTCCTTGTGCATCGATTTGGGGATAGCAACGATGCCGCGTTCAATGAGCCATCTAAGGGCGACCTGTGCAGGTGTCTTGCCATATTGCTCACCGATAGCGTCAAGCACGGGACTCTTGAGCAGGTCATCCGATCCTTGTCCTAACGGTCCCCAAGCCATCATCCTAGTGTCAAAGCGCTCCATCTCCGGAAGGATGGTACGCTGCTGTGAAAGCACGCAACATTGGAGTTGGTTCACGGCCGGCTTGACATCCACTACGGAAGCAAAGTCATAGAATCGGCATGCCTGGAAATTGCTCACACCGATTGCGCGTGTCATCCCCTGTGCGTACGCTTTCTCCATCGCGCGCCAGGAGCCGAACACATCCCCGTAGGCCTGATGAATGAGCAGCAGGTCCACGTAGTCCGTTTGCAGTTTACGCAGGCTCTGCTCGATGCTCCGTGCCGCTTTCTCTTCGCCTGCATTGGTGATCCATATCTTCGTGACGATGAAGATCTCCTCGCGTGGGATACCGGATTGGCGGATGGCATCGCCTACGCCCTGTTCATTACCATAGGCCTGTGCGGTGTCGATGAGACGATAACCTACCTCGAGCGCGTCACGTGTACACCGTTCTGCCTCTTGCGGCGGCACCTTGAACAGTCCGTAGCCCAAGAGCGGCATCTCAATACCATTGTTCAGAAGAATCGTTTGCATATTGATGGTTGTATATTTGAGTTCGTTAAAAATTACTTTTGCCATTCTATCCCACGCAGGCATGCGGGGAGTTTGGTTCCGTGTGCTTTGTGGTGAGCGACGCACTCACAACACTTTCCGTGACGAGGGCAGTCTTTAGGACAAGGGCAATCTATGTAATTATGCGGACAGGGCATGGCAGTTATTCCTTTCTTGCAC
>JAFPNK010000105.1 GCA_017401985.1 Paludibacteraceae bacterium
ATGGACTTGATATTATTCTGCGCCAAGATAGCGGCAGGACCACCGATCGAACCGAGGTAGAAACCGCCGTGCTTGAGGCAAGCGTTCGTCACGTCGATGGAGCGGTTACCCTTGGCCAGCATGATGAGCGAACCGCCGTGATCCTGGAACTCATCTACATACGGATCCATACGACCGGCTGTCGTCGGCCCCATCGAACCGCAAGCCATGCCTGCCGGAGTCTTGGCCGGACCGGCATAGTAGATCGGGTGGTTCTTGAGGTACTCCGGCATCGGTTCACCTGCATCCAGACGTGCTTTGATCCTCGCGTGAGCGATATCGCGGCCAACGATAATAGTGCCGTTGAGGCTCAGACGCGTACCGATCGGATACTTCGTCAGAATAGCGCATACATCTTTCATCGGTTGGTTGAGGTCGATACGTACTGCATCGCCTTCGCCGGCTTGACGCAACTCTTCCGGAATGAGCGAAGCGGGATTGTTATCCAACTTCTCAATCCAAATACCGTCTTTGTTGATCTTACACTTGATGTTACGGTCGGCAGAGCAGCTTACGCCCAGACCTATCGGACAACTTGCGCCGTGACGCGGCAGACGCACTACGCGTACATCATGTGCCATATATTTACCGCCGAACTGTGCACCGAGACCAATTTTGTATGCCTCTTGCAGCAACTGTTTCTCCAGCTCGATATCACGGAACGCGCGACCGGTCTCATCACCCGTCGTCGGCAGGCTATCATAGAAATGCGTGCTGGCCAACTTAACCGTCAGCAGGTTCTTCTCTGCGCTCGTACCACCGATGACAATCGCAATGTGATACGGCGGACAAGCGGCTGTACCGAGGCTCTTCATCTTCTCTACCAGGAACGGAATAAGCGTACCCGGGTTCTGAATGCGCGCCTTGGTCTCCTGATATAAATAAGTCTTATTGGCACTACCACCGCCCTTCGTCACGCAGAGGAAACGGTATTCTGCACCGTGCGTAGCCTCAATATCAATCTGCGCAGGCAGGTTGCACTTGGTGTTCACCTCGTCGTACATATTAAGCGGCGCATTTTGGCTGTAACGCAGGTTGCACTCCGTATAAGTGTTGAATACACCGCGACTCAAAGCCTCCTCATCCTCAAAGCCTGTCCACACACATTGTCCCTTTTCACCGTGGATGATCGCAGTACCGGTATCCTGGCAGAGAGGCAGTTGTCCCTTGCAAGCCACTTCCGCATTGCGCAAGAAAGTAAGCGCTACATATTTGTCGTTCGCCGAAGCCTCCAGATCACGAAGGATCTTCGCTACTTGCTCGTTGTGCGAACGGCGCAACATGAAACTGACATCATGAAACGCCTGCTGTGCCATCAGCGTCAGTGCCTCTGGCTGCACTTTCAAAATCTCGTGTCCTTCAAACTCGCTAACCGACACATGGTCTTTGGTCAGCAGATAATACTCTGTTTCATCCTTTCCAAGTTGAAACATCGGTGCATACTTAAATTCCATATAGTTGTATTTTTTATGTTCTACATAAAATGCGCTGCAAAGGTACTACAAAAATTTGGAATACACAAGATTTTTGAACTAAAATGTAAAATTATTTATATTTTAGGCCCGAATAAACACGCGACGATGCCAATAAAAACTAAAAAACAGGGCGGCTCAATGAGTCGCCCTATTTGCGTAAAATACTTCAAGTACTTATTTTACCTCTTGTCCGGTTAGCGTGTAGGTGTGATCACCTCGGAGGATAAGGATTTGACCGTCAACATACTGCTACCTTGGTTTTGAGTTGTAATTTGAAAGTTGCGAAGTTTCAGTACATCAAACACAAAGCGTCAATAAACGCTATTCAATATGTCACCGCTTTTTTACGCTGTCGGTGCCAGCGTATTATTTACATGTCGCCTGACCAACCGTGACCGAGATCCCAGTGTTCATCGTAGCGGAACTCGAAATACGGCAAGGCAAAGTACTTATCCAATAAAGCTGTCAGTTCAGGCTCTATGTCTTTGGCCCACTGACCAACAAATACCACAAAATGATCTACACTCCAAGACACACGACCACGAGGAACTTGTGTATAGTCACCGGAGAATTTAGTCGGCTCATGCTTGGCTAATGCGCGGAAATACTGCTTTTGCCATACTTGACGATGCAAAGTCTGGTAGTTAATATACGGCAAGCCTTTCTCTGCTGCCTCCTCTACCATCTTCGGTGTCAATTCTTTCTTGTAAACCCCGAAGAAATCATGCTCGTCAGAGTCGTACCAGAAGATTCCAACCGCTGGCATGGGCTCGTCAAACGACTTCATGTCCGCCATGATAGCTTCTTTTTCCGAATGAGATAATGTAGTCATAATAGAGTTCTAAACCTTTGCGACTGCAAAGGTACAACTTTTTTTTGACATATGCAAATAAATGAGAATATTTTTACAATAAAATTGTAAATAATAACGCCAGAAATTTGCTTATCTCAAAAATTTGTTGTACCTTTGCACAAAATTTAAGAACCAACACCCAAAACCAACAACTCCATAAGCCGCCCACAAGGGAATACCCTGACCGCACCGAGAGAATCACGTATCCCACCATACCCTATATATACATATATATGTATATATTCCGTGATTTTAGAAAATGTCTGTTAAAATATCCAAAATATCGCCAAGCAAGGTGCTGAATTGCAAAATTCACCCTGTGCTGTACAAATTCTATCTCCAGCTGCGCAAAGCGCTGGGAGCCGAAATAGTACACCGCCGTAAACGCACATCCAACATGTGCATCGAAATCATTTTTCACTCCGAGAACCTCCTCTCCCTCGAAGGTGGACATCTGAACACACTGCCGGAAGCCGAACAATGCGGATATTTTGTTATCTGCCGCCCACAAACCAAACGAGGCCACACCTTCTACAAAGGACACCGCGTATACCAACTCTTCCTCTCACCCGTTCACCCCAAGAAACGCCGCGAATCCCTTCCACGCATAACCCCGCTTTCTGCCTCCATCAATGACTCCTCTGCCGCTACTATGGGATAAAAAAAAGACGCTGACCAGCGTCTTTTGTGTCCCCCGAGAGGCTCGAAAATTGCAATAGCAATAATCGTTCGAACGAAGTGAGATAAGAACTCGAGAAGTTTGAGCCCTCGGGCACAAAAAAAGACACCCGAAAGTGTCTTTTGTGTCCCCCGAGAGGCTCGAACTCTCGACCCACTGATTAAGAGTCAGTTGCTCTACCAACTGAGCTAGGGAGACGGCTTTTCGTCAAAAGCGGGTGCAAAGGTACTGCTTTTTTTTGAATTGACCAAATTTTTTTGCGTTTTTTTTATCAAAAAATGCATTTTAGGTCATTTTCGAACATTTATAAGCTCTCTGCGAACCTCTCTGCCTCTTCTATCTGGTCAATTTTGCCGACGTCCATCATCTTGTAGTTGGTGGGAACGTATGCATGCAAAGGATCCTTATCCATGATATGCAAATAGAACGGAATCAAGGAGAATTTTTCTTCATTCATCTCATCCAATCGATTCAGTACTTCCGGACTCAAAATCTGCATGCCACTGAAAGCCAGATGACGACCGTCTTGCCCTTTTACTTCGCCTGTCGCTATATTAGTCCAGCCGCAGAGCCGATTGTTCGCATCAAAACAAAGATAACGTTGGGTCGGACGGTCGCTGACGACCAACTGACTCTCACCCTTCTGCTCGTACGCGCGCACCAGCGCCTTGATGTCTATATTAGAAAGAATATCGACGTTGCAAGCAAGAATAGGCTCTCCTTTCACCTTTAACCTTTCACCTTTCACCTTTCTAAGTCCGCCTCCCGTGTCAAGTAGCAGGTCGCGTTCATCGGAAACGGTGATGTTACACCCCCACCCGTTGTTCTGACGAATCGCATCAATAATCTGATCGGGAAAATGATGCACATTGACGATAATGTCGGTTATTCCGGCATCACGCAGTTTCTCCACCTGCCATTGCAGCAAGGGTTTACCGGCTAAAGGAACCAGTGCCTTCGGCATCGTATCGGTAAGCGGTTTAAGGCGCGTACCTAAACCGGCAGCAAAGATCATTCCAACCATTTTTCTATGCCCCTTTCTCTATGAATTAGATGGATTTGCACGTCGTATTTATCGCACAGGTGTCGCGCGAGATGTTCGGCACAATAGACAGACCGGTGCTGTCCGCCGGTACAACCGAAGGCGACTTGCAGGTTCGTAAAATCGCGTTCCACGAATCGCTCCACATGATGATCGACCAGCGCATAAACAGACTGCAAGAACGTAAGAATCTCACCGTCGTTCTCCAGAAAATCAATGACGGGTTGATCCAGTCCGGTCAGTTGTTTATACTGCTCATACTTACCCGGGTTATGGGTGGAACGGCAGTCGAAGACGTACCCGCCTCCGTTTCCGGACTCGTCTACCGGCAGACCACGTTTAAAGGAGAACGAATAAATCGTTACTAATAGCATAGATATAGGGGTATTGAATTCGTAAATCAGGATTAGCCACGAACAGGTCGCGTAAGTTCTTTATCGCCATCGGAATGGACTCGAGGAAATGCGGTTTGCGCTCGAAGTATCCGCGATAACCATACGCGCCGAGTACTTGGAGCGTTCTAAATAGCACAAAATGAGGCAACGCAGCACGCCATTCCGTAACCCGTAACCCGTCACCCATCACCGAAGATAATTCATCCAGATACTCTTCAATCAGGTACTCGCGAAGTTCGGGGGCGAAGTTAGCTTTCGCCTGCCACAGGAACGAAGAAACATCGTACTGCGTCGGGCATCGACGACCGCCTTGAAAATCAATGAAGTACGGTTGCCCGTCCTTGATCATCACATTGCGGCTCTGAAAATCCCGATATAAGAACGTATCAGCCGGTTGAGCAAGAATCGTCTCTACGATGCTGTCGAAATCATCCTCTAACTTCGGTTCGGAGAACTCAATCTTGGTTCCTTTGAGGAAGCAGTACTTGAAGTAATTGAGATCCCATCGAATGGAGCGTTCGTCCATTGCCGGCACAGGGAAGCACACGGACCAGTCAAAGTCTTGCGCGCCCGTTACCTGTACGTGTGCAAGCGCGCGTATCGTGCGTTCTAATAAAGGTGTGTCGTCCAAATGGTCGAACAGAATAGTATCTCCCAGGTCCTCCTGGGTGTATGTCATCTCATCCTCACTCACCCAATACAGTTCCGGCACCGGCAAACCGAGCGCATGAAAATGCCGCGCCATATAAATGAACGCGTGGTTCTCATCGCGATTAGTACCCACCACGCGAATCACCGAACGCCCGTTCGCGTCCGTCTCGCGCGTATAGACTCTATTGGAACCTTGCTGTTGAATAGCCATTACTATAAACCTTTCCGCCACCGGATGCTATCCGGTTAGCATTTAAACTGTAGTGCATGATGAATACATGTCACTTTGCACGGAGCGATGAAGTTCTCCAGGATACCGTCTGCCTCAATCATCAAGTGCTTGCGATAAACGACCTCCACTTCCTTGCCAAGAATAGGATACACGAATGGCAGTTCCGCCAGTTTACCGTTGAACAGGTTCGGCAGCGCTTTGAGCACCTGACCAAACGTCGGTTTCTTGATGAACATGCCATGGAAGCGTCCGTCGGTCGGGTCGGCGTCTGGGTTCTGTTTGATACCGCCGCCGGAGTACGGGCCGTTCGCAATGTTCATTGTAAAGAGCAGATCATTGACCAGTTCTTTTCCGTCCACGAGAAGCGTCATGTGTTGCGCTTTGTGGTGAATGATCGCTGACACGAGCGCGAACGCATAATTGATGCTGTGACTACCCAGGTAATACTTAAGCGTCTCGGCTTTCTTGCAGCACAGCGGATCGACTCCGAAACCAACAGAATTGATGAAGTACCGATGATGTTCAATACCATTCCGCCAGTACGTCACGCAGCCAATATCTATCGGGCGTCCTTCGCCTTCAAAGAAGCGTTTGAGGCTCTCCTTATGGTTCTTAGTAAGATCCCAGTACCGGCTCCAATCGTTTCCAGTACCTCGAGGCATCAGTCCCACTTGTATCTTCGCCCGCTGTTCAGGTTTCAAGTCAGCCCGCATAATGCCGTTAATGGCTTCGGAGAGCGTACCGTCCCCGCCAAGAATCAAAATCTCGTCATACCCCTTCTCCACCAATTCGCGTGCCAGTTCCGTTGCGTGCCCGGCGAACTTGGTCACCCGATACGCAAAAGGTTGATGACGCTTACGAAGCAAACGCCACAAATAGATACGCTGTGCACGGAAGGCTTTCTTACCCGATTTGGGATTGATAATAATGCCGAGCATTAACGCTGAACGTTTAATGTTTAATGATAAAATTAGCGCACCACGAAAAACGTAGTGCGCTAATTTTTAGGTTTTTTACTTGAAGAACTCTTGAACTTTCTCGTTCAGAACAATTTCTTCCTGGAAGATGTAAGCACCCGTTTTAGGCGACTTAACCATCTTGATGCACTTAGAGTGCGCGCGTCCGGAGTTACCGGTTTGAAGGGTTGCGACCGCTTTCTTTGCCATAGTTCTAAGCCTTTCTAATTAGGGGTTAATTACTTAATCTCTTTATGAAGCGTATAGCGCTTCAAATAGGGATTGTACTTCATGAGCTCCAAACGATCCGGGGTGTTTTTGCGGTTCTTGGTCGTGATGTAACGGCTCATTCCGGGAACACCGCTGTTCTTTTGCTCTGTGCACTCAAGGATAACTTGAACGCGTGCTTCTTTTGTTTTCTTTGCCATTGTTCAGCTCCTTTCGTTAATTCAGATAGCCCTTCTCCGCAGCCTGTTTCAGCGCGTTGTCGAGACCGATCTTGTTAATTGTTCTCAGACCGGCTGCACTCACGTTCAGCTCGATCCATACATCCTGTTCTACCCAGTAGAACTTGCGGCGGAAGAGGTTCACATCGAATGTACGCTTTGTGTGGCGCTTCGAGTGCGAGACATTGCAGCCGCCCATGGCTTTCTTGCCTGTAATTTGACAAATCTTTGACATTGTATTATATATTTTTATATTTTTTTCAAAATCAGGGCATTTTCCGCATATTTACACGAAAAAGCGTGCAAAGGTACGACATTTTTTTTACATACGCAAGTTTTTTTATAAAAAAATGCGAAAAAAATTTGTTTTTCTTGCGTATGTGTATATTTTGCAGTATCTTTGCGCCCGGTTTCAACAAAATACGTAGTATTATGTATCCAAAATTGACTAATCGGGCCTGGAAAGTGCTCAAGAGTGAAAACATACTTCGTTTAGGTCCGTGGTTATCGGTGCGGCAGGAGTGCGTGGAGTTACCGAGCGGTGTACAGATTCCGACCTGGTTCGTGCTGGAGTTCCCGGACTGGATTAACGTAATTGCTGTGACCAAAGAGGGGAAGATGGTGATGGTGGATCAGTATCGTCACGCGTTAGGCGAAACACATTACGAATTAGTCGCGGGCGTGATTGACAAAGGAGAGAGTCCACTGGAAGCCGCGAAACGAGAACTGAGCGAAGAGACGGGTTATGAAGGCGGAGAGTGGCGTTTGTTCATGACTCTTTCTCCCAACCCGACCAATCATAACAACCTCAGTTACACGTTTTTAGCTACCGGTGTAGAACAAAAACGGGCGCAGCACCAAGAGGCGACGGAAGACATACACGTGGACGTGATGACGCCCGAACAGGTGTTGGAAATGCTGCGCGACGGAGAGATTATTCAAGCGCTGCACGCCGCGCCACTATGGAAATATTTTGCCGAAATAGAACATTAGAATCAAAGATAAATATGGGTACAAAAAAGATGCAGTATAACATTAAAGACGTTTTTGCTCCGAAGTTATTTCAAACATTTCGGAATTATAACAAAGCCCAATTCGGGCAGGACACTTTAGCCGGACTCATTGTCGGCATTGTGGCCATTCCGCTCGCCATCGCGTTCGGTATTTCGTCCGGTGTAGGCCCGACGGAAGGCTTGATAACCGCCATTATTGCAGGTTTCCTCATTTCGTTTTTCGGTGGTAGCAAAGTGCAGATTGGCGGTCCTACGGGCGCGTTCATTGTCATCATCTACGGTATTATCCAGCAGTACGGTTTGGCCGGTCTGACCATCGCTACCGTGATGGCAGGTATCTTGCTGATTATAATGGGTTTAACGCGTTTAGGATCTGTCATTAAATTCGTTCCTTACCCTGTTATTGTGGGCTTCACTGCCGGTATCGCCGTAACGATTTTCTCCACGCAGATGAACGATTTCTTCGGTCTGGGACTGAAGGATGTACCGGCGAACTTTGTGGATAAGTGGGTGTATTATTTCCAGCACTTCAGTAATGTCAACTGGTGGGCATTCGGCGTGGGTATGTTCTCGCTGCTCATCTGTATTTTCATGCCCAAATTGACGAAGCGCATTCCGGGCAGTCTGGCAGCAATCATCTTTGCCACTTTCGGCGTTTGGTTACTCAAAACATATGCACCTGCAGAATGGGGCATAGCCGGAATCAAAACCATCGGCGACATTTATGACTTGCCGCACGGCGTTCCAATGCCCCACTTGCCGAGTATGGAACTGGCGGAAGGCGAATCGTACTTGTCGATGATTCGACAATTGTTCCCGTCGGCCTTCACAATTGCTATGTTGTGTGCGATTGAGTCCCTACTCTCCGCAATGGTGGCAGACGGTGTGATTGGCGACAAGCATAATTCGAACACCGAACTGATCGCACAAGGTATAGCCAACGTAGTTGTTCCGTTCTTCGGTGGTATCCCTGCCACGGGTGCTATCGCACGTACGATGACGAACATTAACAACGGCGGCCGCACGCCCGTAGCGGGTATCATTCACGCGATCGTACTGCTGCTGGTGCTGCTGTTCCTGGGCGATTTGGTAGGACTGATTCCTATGTCGTGTCTGGCTGCCGTGCTGATCATGGTCGCCTACTCTATGTCCGGCTGGAAGACGATTGTCGGCACCTTCAAGCACCGCAATCGCGACATGTGGGTGCTGCTTATCACGTTCTTCCTGACGGTGATCTTCGACCTCACGGTGGCTATCGAGGTTGGCATCTTGTTGGCTCTGGTATTGTTCCTCATGCGTACCAACGAGCAGACGCACATTCGCACGTTGCATAAGGAGATTGACCCGAACGAAGACACAGACATTCAGTTGAACTTGGAGCACTTGACAATTCCGGACGGAGTAGAAGTGTATGAGATTGACGGCCCGTATTTCTTCGGTATCGCGAACCGTTTTGATGACGTCATGACTCACGTGTCGGGCGAGAAATATCCGATTCGTATCATTCGTATGCGTAAAGTACCGTTTGTGGATTCGACGGCCATGCACAACCTGAGTATGCTCATTCAACGCAGTCATAATGAAGGAATAACCATCATTCTTTCGGGCGTCAAGACGCACGTGCTGCATCAATTGCAGACCGGTGGTATTGAGCAACAAATGGATCCGGATAATATCTGTCCGAATATTCACGTAGCACTCAAACGGGCGGAAGAGCTGTTAGCAAAAATCAAATAATTACGAAAAAATGGCATGCGCACTTGCGTATGTCATTTTTTTTGCGTACCTTTGCAGCGTAAATCATTTTTACTTATTAACCTTTTAATTTTTATCACAATGACCAAAAAATTCATTTGCCCTATTTGTGGTTACGTACATGAGGGTGCAGAGGCTCCGGAGCGTTGTCCGCAGTGTAAACAAATCGTAGAGTGGAAAGTAGCAGAGGAAGGTAAACTGAACTTTGCTTGCGAGCATATAGTAGGCGTAGCAAAGGACGAGAAAGATCCGATCATTTACGAAGGTCTGCGTGCGCACTTCATGGGAGAGTGCACCGAGGTTGGCCAGTATCTGGCTATGGCTCGTCAAGCTGATCGTGAGGGTTATCCCGAGATCGCTGCTGCGTTCCGTAAATACGCATACGAAGAGGCCGATCACGCTTCGCTGTTCGCTGAGTTGTTAGGTGAGGTTGTTTGGGACACCAAGACCAACCTGGAGAAGCGTATGATGGCTGAAGCCGGTGCATGCGAAGATAAACTGAAGATTGCTAAACGTGCAAAAGAGTTGAACCTCGATCCGATTCACGATGCAGTACACGAGATGGCACGCGACGAGGCTCGTCACGGTAAAGGCTTCGAAGGTCTGTACAAACGTTACTTCAAATAATTATTCCTCCGCCAATCACCAGATTATCTTGATATAAGACAACCGATTGGCCCGGTGTGATACCCCAGACGGGAGTTGCGAATTCCAAGCGGCTCTCGTCTATTTTTTTGACTTCCACCGCTTGGCTACGATAACGCACTTTGGCGCTGATAGGAGTCCCGTCACCGATAACCCGTAACCCGTAACCTTTGAAGCGCAGTTCAGTCGCATAGAGATCATCGTAGGTGCCGAGTGTGACGCGATTGGTAGCCGCATCGATATGTGTGACGAAAGCACGTTGCCCGAGGGCGATGCCGAGTCCTTTGCGTTGCCCTATGGTATAGTTGACAAATCCTTCATGCTGTCCGAGTACCTTGCCTTGCGCGTTCACGTACTCGCCCGCGTGCACGCGTTCATCATAATTAGGCACGTTCGCGCGCAAGAAAGCACGGTAGTCATCATCGGGCACGAAACAGATCTCCTGACTCTCCCGTTTGGTCGCCAGTTTCTCATAACCGTGTTGCCGCGCTATTTCGCGCACTTGGTCCTTGGTCAAATCGCCTAATGGGAATATTGTCCGACGCAGCTGCTCTTCGGTTAACATCCATAGGAAATACGTCTGATCCTTGTGCGTGTCAGCAGCCGCGCCCAGATAGACGTGCCCGTCGCGTTCGATAATGCGCGCATAGTGACCGGTGGCAATATAATCGCAATGATGCTCATCGGCCACGCGAACCAGTTCGCCCCATTTGATGTGACTGTTACATAGCACGCAGGGGTTCGGAGTGCGACCGGACATATATTCGTCAATGAAGTTACTTATCACGCAGCGCCTGAACGTATCTCGGAAATCAACAATGTAATGTTCAAAGCCCATTTTCTCCGCGTTGTGCTTGGCTTCCATGATGGATTCGATGGAACAACAACCTTTCTCTTTGGCGATACACGATTCTTTGATGCTATCGTAGGTTCGAAAAGTGACGCCTACGACCTCATACCCCTGCTCCAACAGAAGCATAGCGCTAACGGTAGAGTCTATTCCCCCGGACATTCCCAAAAGCACACGTTTTTTCATTGCTGCATCTCCACTAATTTTGTATAATACCCGCCGAGGGCGAGGAGTTGATCATGTGTGCCGCGTTCGACGATGCGTCCTTCGTGCATTACGCAGATGAGGTCAGCATGCTTGATGGTTGACAGGCGGTGCGCCACCACAAGTGTCGTACGATCTTGCATCAAGTGTTCCAACGCTTGCTGCACCAGTTTCTCGGATTCGGAATCGAGCGCCGAAGTGGCTTCATCCAGAATGAGTATCGGCGGGTTCTTGAGCACTGCGCGTGCAATAGACAGACGCTGTCGTTGTCCGCCGGACAGACGCGAACCGCGGTCACCTATTACCGTTTGATAGCCTTCCGGCAGGTCTGTAATGAACGAATGGGCGTTCGCAATGCGCGCCGCCTGCTCCACCGCTTGTTCCCATGTACCGCCGTTCGGTGCCGGTTGCGAGGTATCGACGCCAAACGTGATATTATTATACACCGTGTCGTTGAACAGGATCGGTTCCTGACAGACGATACCCATCAGTTCGCGCAGATCGCGAGTGGCAAAACAACGTATATCCGTTCCGTCGATGGTAACGGCTCCTTGCTGCGGATCATAGAAGCGCGGTACAAGGTCTGTCATGGTCGTTTTACCGCTTCCGGATTGCCCGACCAACGCCACGGTCTTACCTTTCTCTATCTGCAGGCATATATCCGACAGCACTTCCCGCTCCGGTTGATAACGGAACGAGACGTGATCGAAGCGCAACTCTTTGTCAAACGTCACAGCGATCGGTTGAGCCGGCTCAATGATATCCGATTGCGTTTGGAGCACCGCATCAATGCGCTCGAGAGATGCCATTCCGCGGCGAATGCCGTATGACGCTTTGCTCAAATCCTTGGACGGATTGATGATGGAATAGAAGATGACGAGGTAATAGATAAACGTGGAAGCATCGATGGTGGAGTGCTCTCCCAAAATGAGCAAGCCTCCGAACCATAGAATAACCGCTATCAGCGCCGTGCCGAGGAACTCAGACAACGGGTGAGCAAGGTAATAGCGTCTGTTGATGCGATTGAAAGTGGTGCGGGTGGCATTGATGAGTTGATCAAAGCGCGATCGCAGTTTGTCTTGTGCATTAAAGCCCTTGACTACCCGCAAACCTAACAGCGTCTCGTCTATCGAAGATAATATCTCTGCATTCTGTTCCTGCCCTTTGGTCGAAGCGCGCTTGAGACTGCGTCCGATACGACCGATAAGGAAAATGGCTATCGGCATCAAGAGCAGCACGAACAGCGTCAATTGCCATGAGATGACGAACATCGTAATCAGATAAACAAGTATCATGATCGGATCCTTAAACAGGATATCCAACGCGGACATAATGGACGCTTCCACTTCGTTCACATCATTCGTCATACGAGATATCACATCCCCGCGGCGCGCTTCGGTAAAATAGCCCATCGGGAGGGATAGAATCTTGTCGTACAACTGCTTGCGTAGGTCTCGTAACACGCCGGTACGAATAGGTACCATGAAGTAATTCGCCAGCCACGCAGTCGCGCACTTGAGTCCGGTCATCAGGATAAGGAACAGACCGAGCATCAACAGTACATAACTCGCTCCATGAATGGCAATCTGCTCATTAAGGAGGTAATAGAGATTGCTGCGCCACGCTGCTATATAGTCCTGCAATCCACTGACGGAAGCAGGATCCGTCCACTGCGCATCGGCAGCCGTAAGGCCGAACAAAATACGCAACACCGGAATAATAGCCGCAAACGAGAACAGCGACAAGATAGTAGAAAGCAAATTGAACAGTATATTCAATGCCATCTGTCCCTTGTAAGGCGGCACAAAGCGACGTAATATATGGACGATTGGTGTTTTCAAATTTATGTTTTATGATTTATGAGTTCGTGCATTCTCTCGCACATAAGTTAGTATCTGCCGGTCGAATGTTTGTTTGGGCGAATAGAACTGTTGTCGAATCGGCAAAGCGATAAGGCGTTTCCCTTCCGCCTGCAGTCTCTCCACCAACGGAGTGGTGCGCAGACGCTGGATATCTTTCTCCGTCGTCAACACAAAATCAAACGGTTTGGCACGCTCCATGATAGCGTCAATGTCATTCGGTTTGTACTGATAATGATCCCTAAATGCCATCAATTCCGCGTGCGGATAATGCTGCAGCACATAGTCCATCATGTACTGCGGTTGCGCAATTCCGCAGAGCACTAACGGTGTTCCCTCCTGCTCCATCGGAGCGTACTCGATGCCGGCAAAATGGAGTTGCTGATACGTAGGCAGATGTAAACGGTTATCCACCACGCGCATGTCGATAGGTTGTATCTTATCCGGACACTTGGTTACCACGACGGCGTCCGCTTTGAGTGAACGAGAAGGCAGGTCGCGCAAGGTGCCCCAGGGCAACATATGATCATCAATATACAAATGGTCATACGGAGTGAGCAGGATCGTCAATCCGCATCGAATGGCTCGATGCTGCATAGCGTCATCCAAAATGATGACATCGATTGTATTCACCTGTCGCATCAATTGGCGCACACCCCGCACGCGGTTCTCGCACACGGCAATAGGTACGTCCGGGAACTTACGACGCATCTGCACCGCTTCGTCTCCTACCGTCTCCACAGTAGCCGCAGCGTCCACCATTCGGAACCCGCGCGTTGAACGTTTGTAACCACGGGAAAGCACAGCCGGATGGTATCCGTTCTCCAGCAACAACTGCACCAGATACTCCGTCATTGGCGTCTTACCGGTACCGCCAACCGCCAGATTACCCACACAGATAGTAGGCACATCCACACTGAAGGAAGGCAGCACGTGCTGGTTGTACAACAGGTGACGAATGGCGACTCCTAACTTGTAGCACCCGCTCAACGGAATATAGATCAGATTCTTAAGCATTAACCAATAATCGTTACTTAATCGTTACTTCCGGCATCAATGCCATCACACGCGGTTTGGTAGCCAAGTCGCGTATCTTGAGAATCATGCGTTCCTCTTCGGTCGTGTTATCCAGCATTTTGAGGAACTCCTCCAGTGGATCCACTTTGTCCGGATAGTACACGATCTTATAGGAATCGAGGTCAGCCATCGCCACTGCTTTTGCGATAGCGTCATCGATATTACCCAATTCGTCCACGATACCGATCTTCACGCCTTGGGTACCCAGCCACACGCGTCCTTCGCCAATCGATTTGATATAATCCTGATCCACGTGACGGCCTTGCGCACAGCGGGAAGTGAATAAATCATATCCACGCTCAATCATCGCTTGCATCATTGCCCGCTCTTCTGTGTCCATGCCCTTGTACACCATGTTCGACTCCAGATCCGAATGCTTATTGGTCGAGACGCCGTCTATATCCAAACCTATTTTATCACGAAGTGATGCTGCATTGGGAATTAGACCGAATATACCGATAGAACCGGTGATGGTAGTCGGTTCTGCATAAATATAATCCGCTCCGCAAGAGATATAATACCCGCCCGATGCGGCATAGTCACCCATCGACACAACGACCGGTATACCTGCTGCCTTCACATTCTGCAGCGCGTGCCATATTTGTTCGCTGGCATCGGCCGATCCTCCTGGGCTGTTGACACGCACCACCAGGGCTTTCACTTCGTCATCTTTGCGAATCTTAGCGATCGTCTTGACCGCATCTTTGGCCACAATACCGTCACCTGACTCGTCCGTGATCTCCCCGGACAGATACAACACGGCCACTTTGTTTTTCGATTTCGATTTAGACCGCTCCACCTGCGCCAGTTTGGAGGTAGTGATCAGTTTATATTTCTTGGTGCCGGTATAGACGCGCAGCAACGAGTCGATATCTTGCGTGTACAGTATCGTGTCCACCAGTCCGGCAGCCAGTTGTTCTTGCGCCGGCTCCAGTCCCATGTATCGGTCTGCCAAGGCATCGAGCTGCTCTTCACTCAAATGACGCGATGCGCCTACCGCAGCTTTGTATTCGCTCCAAATACCATCCAGGAACTGCTGTGTCTGCAGGCGATCGGCATCGGACATTGATGTAAGGAAGAAAGGCTCAACAGCCGATTTGAACGTACCCACTTTGAGTACCTGCATCTCCACGCCTATCTTCTCCATCAATCGGGTGTAGTACATCTTCTGCGCCGTCAGACCGTTCCAGTTCACGTGTCCCGTCGGATCCAGACAGATACGGTCCGCCACGGAAGCCACATAATAATTGGTAGCCCCGTAACTCTTCGCAGACGCGATAACCCACTTACCGCTGGATTTGAAATCCACCAACGCATCGCGGATAGCCTTCGCGCTGGCCGGTGCCATAGATAACTCCGCACCGTCCAACCAGATACCGCGAATACGGTCATCGTTCTTGGCCATGCGTATGTTGCTCAATATATCATCGAGTCCCACCGTTTGCTCCGAAGCGTACGCACCGTAGGGCGTTGAGTTCATCAGATCGGCGAAGGGGTTTTCCTCCTGCGCCTGCTCAATCAGCACACCTTTCATCTGCAAACGATAAACGGTATTCTCCCTCACATCCACAACGGAAGTGTCCATCATCGTGCTCATCAACAAGCCGAGGACTGCACTCGTTACCAAATAAATAGCAAAGAACAACAAGCAACCGCCCAAGCAACCTAAATTGCGTTTTTTCTGGGCATTGCCGTCCGCATTTTGATTTTGATTTGAAAAAAGCATATATTCAAATTTTTAAATTAAACGTCATTCGGTGATACGGAGTCGGGCCGTACTGCTTCAACGCCGCATAATGCTCCGCTGTAGGATACCCTTTGTTGTTCGCCCATCCGTACTGCGGATACTCTTCGTGCAAGCGAAGCATGTAATCGTCACGGTAGGTCTTGGCGAGCACGCTGGCCGCAGCGATAGACATATACGTTGCATCTCCGTGCACTACGGTGTGCGCCGGTATCTCCAGCAGTTCTCCTTCCGGCACATAAGGTTTCCATTTGTTGCCATCCACAAGGATGTGCTGTGGGCGAATGGTCAGTCTGTCCAGCGCCCGCTGCATGCCTAAGATGGAGCACTGCAATATATTGCGTTGATCTATCTCCTGCGCACTCACTTCCACTACCGCCCAACTGAGCGCTTCGCGTTCAATGACCGGTCGTAAGGCGTATCGCTGTTTGTCAGTCAATTGCTTGGAGTCATTGAGCCATGCGAATTCAGGCACCTGCTCCACCCGTTCGGGATCCAAGATGACCGCAGCAGCGAACACACTTCCCGCTAACGGACCTCTTCCCGCTTCATCGCACCCGGCTTCCATCAGCCCTGATATCATGCAAGTCTTTAACATTTTAACTATTTAACGTTTCGATTTATCGAAACTTAGAACGGATATCCTATCGCAAAATGGAAAGTCATATCATCGTTCCAACCTAAGCCGTTCGCTGCGGTACGCCACTGTTTACCTTCTGCTATACGACTCGGGTCATGCAACTTGACACCGAAATCGATACGGAAGATGAACAGCGAAAGGTCAAAACGCACACCAACGCCGTAGCTCCAAGCAATCTGTTTGTAGAACTGATCGAAGAGGAACACACCTCCTGCCTGATCCTGGTAATCGCGGATAGTCCATATATTTCCGGCATCCAGGAAGGCCGCCAGTTCCAGGAACGAAAGCACCTTAAAGCGGTACTCAAGGTTCATATCCAGTTTGATATCACCCACCTGCAGGTCATACACCAGTCGGGATCCGTCCCCGCGGAACGTACCCGGTCCCAAGGTGCGGGCCTGCCAACCACGAACACTATTCGATCCTCCGGCAAAATAACGTTTGATGAAAGGAACGGCCGTAGCATTGAGATACGGCACCGCCACGCCCAGACTAAGGTGTGTTACCAGTCTGTGCTGGGGATTAATGATACCGTGGTAAGTGAAGTTGATATCTCCTTTCGCGTACTGTGCAAACGGTATTTTCCATAACTCGTACTGCCCGCTTTGGGATTGCTCGAAACCCGCCGCACGACTCAATGCATACAAGGCATTACCGGCCGTTTCGGCCCGCAGGCTGAGTTGCACGTAAGACCGATAAGGGGTACGCTGGTTATAGGTGGAGTAATTGGCCGTATAACTCCAATCTACAATGAACTGATCTTCGTAACTGGCTCGCAAAACGGACGATTTGCCGAAGAACTGTTTGACAAACTGGTCGGACATCCAGGGCACATACAGATAATTGACATCAATCAGATTGAACTGATGCGTCCAGCGGTTACCCGGTCGACGGGGAATATAATAGCTCAGTCCCGCATTCGCGATCGTACGCGTATATTCATCAGGCCGCTGCTGGTAGTTATACGCGATGTTGAATTGCACATTGGATGCAAAGAGCAACCCTGCCTCCGCTTTGGCCTCGATGGCTCGTCCTCCGTTGGCACGCCACTCGTATGCCGCCCGTCCGCCTACCGTCAGCACTTCAGCTCCGTGGAAAATATTCTTGTTGCTGTAATTCAATCCCGCGGCCACTCCCCAGTCTCCGGCGCTGTACGTACCTTCCACCTCCACGCCGAACGAATTGAGTTTGCTGCGCGAAACGGTAACGAAGCAATCCAGGAGTGTATCTCCTATCTCAGTGAACGATATATCCACGTAGCGCACAGCCGCCAGCGCGTTCATGCGCGCGTACGTCCGCTCCACGCGCCAGTCCGCGTAACGCTCGTTACAGTGCATACGACTGACCGTGCGGATGGCATTCTTACGCAGGAAACGGTTCCCCGTCCAACTGTACTCGTTGCCGAATTTATCGTAGTCGTATTTCAGTTCTACCGAGTCCGGCAGATGGTCGGGGTCATAGTCAATCTGATAGTGTACTGTTCGGATGGAATAGCGCTTCTGAATACGCGCCATAGCAGCGGAGTCCTGCGTAACAAACCCGGCCAGATGAATTCGCACATCCACCTCATGCGAATTGAGCGAACTATCCGCTGTGAACTCCAGCAGTGCTTTTTCAAAATAGAAATACCCTCTGTTCCGCATCACCGTGGCAATTCGTTCGCGCTCTTCATCCAGCAACGCGGTAGAGAACTGTTCGCCACTATGGATTTTACAACGCGAGTCATGCGCAATCCGCGACACTTCTTCGATAGGGATATCCACCTCATAGTTACGGAACTTATACGGCTCATTGGCTGTGACCACATAAGTCAGGTTCATCTTGCGGTCCTTCACCCGCTGGATAGTATCCACCTCCGCGTGGAAATACCCCATGTTATACATCTGCTGACGCACTTGCTGCATGCTGATACGCGTCAGATCGTCGTCATAGATCACCGGCGCCTCACCCATCTTATGAGCATTCGCGGCCAGTTTGCGTTTCGATTTGGTGGTAGTATCCAGAGGAGCGGTGTTGTAGATATGCAACTGCAGTTTCCAGAACCCGAAGATCTCGGTGTTCTGTTTCTGTCGCAGATAACCGCCCAACTCGCCCGTAGAAACGGACTTGTCATCCGTACATGTGACGCGCGCTTTGTTGAGCAAGTAGCGATCTTGCGGCACAAACTTAGTTGTGTTGCAGGAAGCCAGAAAGAGAATACTCAGGCTCAAAAAGACATATGTACATATGCGTTGCCTCATAATTAGCGTGCAAAATTACTACAAAAAAATGGAATATACAAGCCTTTGAATAAAAAAATCTTATTTATTTGATTTTTTCAGTATTCATAAGGATTGTTATTCGCACTTTGTGCGACCGGAATTTCGGAGGGAACCCTCTGGGGCGTGCCGAAATTACGAAATTTTTTTTATTTTGATATATCAAAATTTTTTATTACTTTTGTGCCCAAATTCAATCATTATGGAGAAAATTAGCAAGGCGCAGGTTAAGATGGTTCGCTCGTTGCAGCAAAAAAAGTATCGGGACGAGTTGGGTTTGTTTGTTGCTGAAGGCGAGAAATGCGTCTCCGAACTGAGCAAGGCGTTTGAGTTGGTTCATCTGTATCGAGAAGGGGAAAACGCATCGCGTACGGAGATTGAGCAGATGAGCGTTCTGAAGACCCCGCAGGGAGTGATTGCGGTTTTTGAGAAAAAACCGATTGAAGATTTAAGATTGAAGGTTGAAGATTTGGTTGTTGCCTTGGACGGAATTCAAGATCCGGGTAACTTAGGCACCATTATCCGCACATGCGACTGGTTCGGAGTGCATGACATTCTCTGTTCGCAGGACACGGCGGACTGCTATAACCCCAAAGTGGTACAGGCTACGATGGGTGCCCTGGCTCGTGTACATCTCCACTACGTGAATCTGCCACAGAAACTTTCAGAAATCAGAAATCAGAATTTAGACCTTAAAATATACGGCACGTTATTAGAAGGCCGAAATATGTATGAGGTACTAAAGGAACGCCCGCTCACCGATAACCGTTCACCGCTCACCGTTATTATCATGGGCAACGAGGGGAATGGTATCTCACAGGAAGTGCGCCAACTGATCACCCACCCTATTTTGATTCCCTCTTACCCGCCAGAGGCGGAGACGTCAGAGAGTCTGAATGTATCTATTGCCACGGCTATCGTTTTGGCGGAATTCAGAAGAGGTTGCTAATCACGCAATAACCACGCAATAATCGCGCAATAATCACCCAATACGGTCTCGCTGCAATCCATTGATTTTCCTAGCCTCAAGTGGTGTTCGCCGGCTGGGAACGGATTGCGGGTGCAAAGGGACAAATACGGGCCATGTGCCTACAGACCTATGCTTTCCCATGTATCACAAAAACCTCAAGTACGATACCACATAACTATCTATTACACTAAGTAATCTTCATAACTATCTATCAACTCTTGCGCAGCAGGAGGCATGGAGTCATATACGGGTTTCTCAAATGACTGAATATAGGCTAATATGGGGGTGGCTTTGATACTGCCGGAAAGTATGACCCATCCATCCTCAACAGGAACAAGCCACATGGTTGCTTTCTCGTTAGGAGAAAACCGTTCGGGCGTGTCCAATTGATGAATTCTATATAGACTGTCGCTACTATCAAAGGCCTTTCTACTTCCCAAATCTATTTTTTGATAATAGTGGTTAGCCATCTGTACTGCTAATGATTC
>JAFPNK010000106.1 GCA_017401985.1 Paludibacteraceae bacterium
ATAGATGTGCTGGCGATGCCGGTTAACTTACCGCTGTACCTCAAATGGTCGGCTGCCCGTGAAGGCAACTACCGTCCGTACGTGATTGGCGGTGGCGGTGTGAGTTTCAATGTGAGCCGAGACCGCGAGAAACCGGTGCTGCTCAACACGATGGATTATTTCTGCGAGGTGGGCTTCGGATGTGACCTCTATTTCCGATGGTTCAAATTCTGTCCGGAGATCACCTACCGCATCGGATTCGCCAATCAATTGGCACCGACAGACGGCCGTATGGAATTGGCGCCGCAAGAGTTCTTCTACACCGAATCGCTCTCGCGTCTAACCAATCACACGGTGTGCTTGACCTTCAATTTTGAATAACGGTTATGGGTTATCGGTTACGGGTTATAGGCTTTATTTTGGGTGTTTTCTTCCTGACGCTAACGGGTTGTCGCGAATACAACGTGAGTGATGATCCGTCGCTTCGGTTGGAGTTCTCCACCGACACCTTGTCTTTTGACACGGTCTTCACAGCGCAAGGCAGTGCCACGGCGCAAGTGCTGGTGTATAACCGCAATGCCTGTGCCGTGCTGGTGGACCGCGTATGGATGACGAACGGAACGGTTTTCAAAGTGAATGTCGATGGCGAACCCGCTTTAGACCGTCTGACGCAACTGCAGATCAACGGAGGAGACAGCGTGTTTGTGTTTGTTCGCGTGGAGATTGACCCCACAGGCGCTACGATGCCGCTGTTGGTAACCGACCAACTGCATTTCCATCTGACCAACGGAGTGAGTCAGCAGATTGAGTTAGAGGCCTACGGTCAAGACGTGACGCGTATCGGTCGTCCGGGCATCGGTCGCGTCAATGCCGGTGCACTGCATCTGACAGCCGATAAACCCTACTTGATCTACGACACACTGGTGGTGAACGGCACGTTGACTGTCGACGCCGGCACACGACTGTACATGCATCAAGGTGCGTGTCTGTACGCGCTCAACGATGTGCAAGCGAGCGGTACACTGGAGGCACCCGTTATTATTCGCGGAGACCGATTGGATAATCTGTTCGACTCCGTGCCGTATCTGTACGCCGGAGGCAGTTGGAACGGTATCTATCTGATTAGCGAGCAAGCGCACAGCTATGCGCTGAACTATGTGGATATCCTCTCCGGTAACATCGGTCTGTACTGCTACAGCCCTGGCACCGGTTCGCTTTCGCAGCTGCAGATGAACGGTTGCCGCATTCATAACCACACCTTGTACGGTCTGGTGCTGCTCAATACGGATGCCACGGTGACGAACACCGAGATCAGTAACTGCGCCTCGTACTGCGTGTATTGCGCGGGCGGTACGCATACGTTCGTCCACTCTACCATCGCTTCGTACTTCAATTACACCTCCATTCGCATTCAGTCAGTGGCGAAAGAGGACGCCGCGGCGGTGTATATCGATAATCTGAGCAAGACGGCGCCGCAGAGCGTCACCTCGTTCTACAACAGCATCATTACCGGTTTTCTGAAGAACCAGTTGGTGGTGGCTACGCCTTTGGATAGGTATTACGCAGGGGCTTTTGTAGGCAATTATCTGAAAACCGACACGCTGGCTATTCCGCACGCGGCCGATAATGTCTATTGGCAAAAAACGGACACCGCGAACGTGTTCGTCAATAATTTCTATAAATACAAGGAATACGTCTATTATGATTTCCGTTTGGATTCGTTGAGTCCCGCCATAGGCATAGGCGACAGCATCGCTGCGCTACCGTATCCAACGGATCGTAACGGAGTGAACCGCGCGGGTATCAAGCCCGATGCCGGATGCTATCAGCATGAATAAGATTGCGACCATAGGATTTTTTGACGGCGTGCACAAGGGGCATCGGTTCTTGTTCCGGCATTTAGATCTGCTTGCCTCCGAATGGGGTTTGGAACCCTTCATCGTCACGTTTGAGCAACACCCGCGTGAGGTGCTGCAGAGTGATTACGTGCCGCAATTGCTTACCACGGCGGACGAGCGCAAAGGGCTGCTCAGCGCGTATGGCGAGGTGTTGATGCTTCCTTTTGACACGATACACAGCCTGACGGCTGCGCAGTTCATGGAGCGGCTGCATACGCAATACCAGGTATCAGTGCTACTCATGGGCTATGACCATCGTTTCGGTTCGGATCGCCTTCGTCATCCACAAGACTACCGGCGCATAGGAGAACAAGTGGGTATCAAGGTTATCACGATGTGTGAGTTCACGGAAGGCGAATGGCATGTGTCCTCCACGGAGATTCGTTCCGCCCTGGCGAACGGCAATATAGCTATGGCCAATGAACTGCTGGGGCGGTTCTACTCGCTTAGCGGCACCGTGGTGCACGGTAAGGGTTTGGGGCGCACTATTGGTTTCCCCACGGCCAATATACAACCCGCGGACCCGCATCTGATCATTCCCAAGGCCGGTGTGTATGCCGTGGAAGTGCGGGCATACGGCATTGAGTGGTCGAAGGCAATGCTCAATATAGATACGCAAGGAATCATCGAAGTATATATCCCCTCGTTTAGCGGAGATTTATACGGACAGAATATGGAGATTCGTTTTATGCGCTTTATTCGCGACGAGAAACAAATGGGCAGTCTGGACGAACTCAAAAAACAAATAATGGAGGACTGCGCCTCCATTACCCGTTAACTATTCGCCTCCGGGTGCTACCCGGTTACTCCTCCTCGTAATAGCCTTTTTTGATGCCGTATTGCAGTTCGGCGTCCTGAATCAATTGAATCTGCACGCCGGTGATGGCGCGGCCTTCTTCATTCATCGCGGACAGCACATAATTCAACTGCTCCGTCTCATCCACTTCGCCGTCCAGATACTCCATTTCACCTGTCTTGGGATCCTCGCGCAGCAACCCCTGCTCCTCCAGATAGTCATCCATCAGATCCAGCACCAGCAGGATATCATCGGGCGTCAAGTCGCCTCGGTCTTCTACAGGAATAGAACGGTAGATAAATTCCACTAATTCACGCTCTTCGGGCTCCATCAGAGCCATTTCAATTGAATTATTTTCCATAAAAATTAAAAATTATTTGCAAAGGTAGTATTTTTTTTGTAATTTTGCAAAAATTTTTGAAAAAAAATGAAAGAATTGATCAAACGAACCCTAAGCGGGATAGTGTATGTAGGCTGTGTAGTAGCCAGTATATTGTATGATCCGCATGTTTTCTGCGCTGTGTTTTTGATTATTGCTCTGCTGGCAGTTGATGAGTTTCACCGTTTGGTCAAATCGTCGGGATTGCTTCGTTTCTACTCTTTTCTGGCGACCATCGTGCTTTGGATTTCGCTCCAATACATAGCGTGGCACCTCGATGAAGGCTTGGAAACGCTGAAGATGGGTTTTGCCTTGGCACTGGTGTATATGCCGATCGTCATTATCGCCCTGTTGGATGAAATATGGAATCACTCGGACAAGCCGTTGCTCAATTGGGGTAATTTCCTTATTTCGCAATTTATGGTAGCCCTGCCGCTGGCGATGATGTCCTTCATCTATTTCCTTGATCTGGCCTACGGTAAATGGTTGCTCTTGGCGCTGTTTGTGTTGGTTTGGGTGAACGATACGGGTGCTTACTGCGTCGGTTCGCTGACCGCCAAGTTGCCGAAAGGCAATCATAAGATGGCTCCGCATGTGAGCCCGAAGAAGAGTTGGGAAGGTCTGATAGGCGGTTTCGCATTCACTATCGGCGCTGCCGTGCTGCTGCATCAGCTGGGATGGTTCGGCGCCATTGAGGTGGAGAAATTCGGTGTTTGGATTGCCGTAGCCTTCGGATTCCTGGTTAGTGCTTTCGGTACGATGGGCGATCTGATGGAGAGCCTGTGCAAGCGTTCGGTAGGTGTGAAGGATTCCGGTAAGTTCCTTCCTGGTCACGGAGGTGTGCTGGATCGCTTTGACAGTATTCTGTTAGCCGCCCCTGTTATAACTGCCTTCTGCTGGTTATGTTACTACGCTGCGCCTCTGTTCTGAGCCGTTTGCCGCTACGCGTTCACTACGCCATCGCAGACGGAATACTATACCCGATAGTGTACTATGTGGCACGCTACCGGCGCAAGGTAGTGGATCGTAATCTGCAATTGGCTTTTCCGGACAAGAGCGAAGCAGCGCGTAAGCACATTCGCAAAGCCTTCTACCACCGCCTATGTGATACGGTGGTGGAGAATATATACGGTTACCGAATGTCGGACGAGGAAATGCGTCAGCGCGTGGTGTTCGAACCCATGGACGAGGTGAACCGATTGGTCAATCAGGCCGGAGGAGGTATCTTCATGTTAGCGCACTTGGGCAATTGGGAATGGATGGCATCCGTTCAACAATGGGTGAGTCCGGGCGTGAAAGAGATTAACGTCTATCGGCAACAGAAGACCCCAAAGGCAGACCGGCTGATGTTAGCCCTCCGCGAACGCA
Organism: Paludibacteraceae bacterium; assembly: GCA_017401985.1. Lineage (GTDB taxonomy): Bacteria > Bacteroidota > Bacteroidia > Bacteroidales > Paludibacteraceae > Colicola. The sequence continues at coordinate 4,421 of JAFPNK010000106.1, forward strand.
GAGGCGGAGTGTGCGTGGAGAAGAAACGTATTCTGCGCGAATTGGTGCGGTATAAGGCGGAGCACCAACCGGTGACTATCGGGTTGATTAGTGACCAGAAACCCCGTCCGGAAGTGACGCACACATGGGTGAAGTTTCTGCACCAGGAGACAGGCTTTCTGGACGGAGGCGAAATGTTAGGACGCAAATTCGGTTACCCCGTTTTCTACGCCCATATAACCCGCACTCAACGTGGCTATTACCGGTGCGTATTCCAACTGATCAGCGCCGATCCCGCGCACACATCGGACGGAGAGATCACCACTGCCTATGCGCACGCGCTGGAGCAAAACATCATCGAACAACCGGAATCATGGTTATGGTCACATAACCGCTTTAAATGGAAGAAAAAGCAATGAAATGTAGTGTCGTTATATTGAATTGGAATGGTGCTCAGATGCTGCGCACGTACTTGCCGTCCGTGGTGAAGAGCTGTCAGCAGTCTGCTATCAGCGATCAGGTCGAACTCGTTGTGGCCGATAACGGTAGTACGGACAACAGTCTGGAGGTGTTGGCAAAAGAGTTCCCGACCGTGAAGACCATTGTGCTGGGCCAAAACTATGGTTTTGCGGAAGGCTATAACCGAGCGATTGCACAAGTCGATTCGGAATACGTGGTACTATTGAATTCGGATGTAGAGACGCCGGAGGGATGGTTGGAACCCCTACTCGATTATCTGGATGCCCATTCAGAGATAGCGGCCGTGCAGCCGAAGGTGCGCAGTTGGCGCGACAAGACGCGATTCGAGCACGCCGGTGCGGCAGGTGGTTATGTGAACGAACTCGGTTATCCCTATTGCCGCGGAAGACGGTTATGGGGTGTGGAAAAGGACCAAGGCCAATACGACGAGGTAGCGATCATTGATTGGACAACAGGCGCATGCATGTGCGTGCGTACGCAAATATATAAGGATTTAGGCGGATTGGATGCTTCCTTCTTCGCGCACATGGAGGAGATTGACCTCTGCTGGCGCATGCGTAATCACGGATGGCAATTAGCGTGCGTGCCACAGAGCGTGGTGTATCACCAGGGAGGAGGATCGCTCAGTTATGACAACCCGCGTAAGACTTACCTCAATCACCGAAATAACCTGCTGATGATATACAAAAACAAAAGGCACCCGTATGGAGTGCTCTTTGTTCGATTCTTCTTGGATTACGCCGCTGCGTGTCTGTATCTGTTGCAGGGTCGTGCCAAGAGTTGCAAAGCGGTGTTCGAAGCGCGGCGCGATTACCGAAAGATGCGCAAAGCGTATTAGAAACCGAAACTAAGGCCGCACGTCAAGGTCACATTCTTACCTTGCAGATACGTCGGCGTATATTTGTTCAGATAATAATTCACGAGATCATCTCCCGCCAGTTCCCGGGAAGTGCCATCGGCATTCCAGTCGCGGTCTTCTCCTTCGATACGCGCACTGGTAGGCGCAAAGGCACGTATATTGCTATACGTCAAGTCCACGTGCGCATAGCAGTTATTAAACACCTCGTACACGGCGCGGAAGCGCAATTGATCGTTACGCCAGATCGGTTCGCTGAACGGTTTCTGTGCGATAATAGGATCCGGTATTCGACTGCCGGCAATATTGTAACGCAGGTATTCGTAGGCACGATACTTGGTGTCGCATGTGTAATCGAGCGTCAGACGCAGGCTACGCGAAGGACGATACGCCAGTTGCACAAAGATACTCTGCGCGTTGTCGCCCATGTAATGACCCATCTTATAGCTGTTGGACGTATAATCGAGCACGGCAATCGAGTGCGTATAGCACGCGATATACGAGCGCATGAACTCACCGCGCAAAGCCAGACCGCGTACAGGCCAACCGCTCCAGTTAAATCCCACTAAATAGGACACAGGATTATTCTCCGCATTGCCCTTCTTAAGCCGCGCGAACTTGAACTCGTCCAGATAGAACGAACCGTATAAGCGCAGATGGTCGGTAGGACGAACAGTGATAGACGCAAACGCCTGGCTGTTCTGGTTCTCCGACCCCAGCCCTTTGGTCATCAAGTGATCCAGCGATTTGTAGAAGGCAATCGGAATAAAATACGTGGCCTGCACATTTCGCTCGGCATAGACGATAGAGTTACCGAAACTGAACTGCACGTACTTGCAAGGCATGAACGTGAACATATTCGCCGCCATAAACTTATTGGCCGGACGATACTCTCTGCCGGTCACGCCTTCTTTCTCCTGTTCTACATAATAATAGGTTGAATCCAGCACATTGCTGACCAGCCACGCGTGGAAATAATCGAACTGGAACCATTTACAGGGCGTCAGTTGCAGCGTGACCATCGGCACGGCAGGGTTATGAGCGGAGAGGATGTTCGAGCAATGCTGCGCGTCACCCCATTGGATGCGCTCGCGCTGCACGCCTATGCTACCCCACCAGGTATATAGCGACACACCTCCTCGCGAATCCGAGAAATCGCCGCCGTAATAGGCCTCTTTGTACTGCACACCCGCAAGGTCATTGAGGAACAGGGGTTGCGTAATCTTAGAGCCGCTCACTCCTTGTCCGCTCCAACTGTTATCGCGGATAGAACCCCAAATAGAGAAATGATGCGCTATGTCCATCTGAATCTCCGCGCCATAGACGCGATGCATCAACAACCCGTGGGTGTTGTAATTCAGATCCATACCCAAGATCGGGCGGAAACGCATTTTGAAGACCTTATCCTTGGTCAGAATATGCAGGCTCGGATCTGCCAGAGACAGATTAGACACCGGTGTGATCCACTGCGTGACGTGACGATGGCCGTAACTGGAGTAAACGGGCAAGGTGTCGCACTCCAGCGCATAGTCCTGCAGATAGAACTGCAGATCCTCTCGTTGGCGCTTGGACAACAGCGAATCGCGTTGCTGCGCCTGCAATAGCATCTTCGCTATCGCGTCACGTGTGTAAGGCTTGACGGCCGCATTGGAAGAGATGATACCATCCGTGGTCAGTTCCTCAATAAAATCGTAGATCTCGGTGTACTCCAAGGCCTGCGGAATACGCTGCGCATGGGCAGAATAAGGGAAAAAGAACAAGGACAAAAGGCCAATGACTATTGGCCTACTTAGGATTGTCTTTACTCTTTTAGCGAACATAGCGAGCAGTCTTTACTCTTTAGGGAAGCGGTCTTATTTAACCGAACGTGCGTTCAGACCCTCAATCACCTGCTCAGTGATATCATAACCCTCTACCTGGTTGAGCAGCACAGCATCGTTGAGAATCAGGTGATAATGTCCGTCGCTATTCAGTTCACGCAAGTACTGCTGAACGGAGTCCTGCAACTGTTGGGTGAGGTCAGCCTGCTGCTCCATAAAATCGTTCGCCAACTGCTGACGCAGGTTCTCCAACTCCTGCTGTTTAGCCAAGAGTTGCTGCTCTTTCTTCTGCAAACGAGCCTGCTCACTCTCTGCGCGCTCGCGGCTGAGGAAAGCACCGGCCTCCAGTTTGCGCTGGAAGTTCAGCACGTCCTGCTGGAAGGTCTCGTATTCCTTTTGGAATGTTTTAGCCTTGGTGTCCAGTTTCAGAGTGGACTCTTCGTATTGGTTCATCAGCTGATCCTGTGCATCGATAGCAAAAGTGTAGTGTTTGAGGATCGAATCCGTATTCACTACTGCAATGTGCATCAACTCACCTTCCGCCTCTGCCTTGTCTGAGGCAGGCTTTTTAGCAAAGGGATTACCAGCGAAATAGAATACGTACAGCGCAATAAGAGCGACTGCCAAAACTGCATCAATAATGATAGGAAGTTGTTTCTTCATAATTATAATTGTTTTACATCTATTTTACGAGTATTGTCGCGCCGTGCCTCTCGGTCCTGCGAAGTTGCGCAATGAATCTTGCTCTCCTTCATTCGCTCGTTCTCAGCTATATGCTGGGAGCGGAAAGAATGGTCTTTTCGCAACAAGATACCGACGCACAGCAAGACTGCCGCTACCAGCAGCAGGAGTATTGTGATACCTATAATCAACCACACGGATGCGCGCATATTCTTCAAACGACACTAATTCGGCTGCAAAGATACTACTTTTTTTTGGAATACGCAAGGTTTGAAGCGAAAAAAACACATGGACTGCCATTTTGTCAGTTGAAAGCGGTTTGGCTTGATAATTGAAAAATAAAAAGTGAAAGCTGAATATCAACAACTAAACAATATACGACTATGAATGCAACGAATCAAAACAATCAAAATGAGAACCTGAACAAGTTCGCGATCAACCTCTGTGAGCGGGCTCGTGAGGGCAAACTGGATCCCGTTATCGGGCGAGACGATGAGATACGAAGAGTACTTCAGATTCTCTCCCGTAGAACGAAGAACAACCCTATTCTGATAGGTGAACCGGGTGTCGGCAAGACGGCTATTGCAGAAGGTCTGGCGCACCGAATTGTGCGCGGCGATGTGCCGGAGAACCTGAAAAAAAAACAGATCTACTCCCTGGACTTAGGTGCTCTTGTTGCCGGTGCCAAGTATCAAGGTGAGTTCGAAGAGCGTCTGAAAGGCGTAGTAAACGAGGTGGTGAATGCCGCGGGTGAGATTATCCTGTTTATCGATGAGATACACACGCTGGTAGGAGCCGGCAAGAGTTCAGGCGCGATGGACGCAGCGAACATATTGAAACCTGCGCTGGCGCGTGGTGACCTGCGTGCGATTGGTGCCACCACCCTCGATGAGTATCAAAAATACTTCGAGACCGATAAGGCGCTGGAGCGTCGATTCCAGAAAGTGATGGTGGACGAACCGGATGAGGCGGCGACTATCTCTATTCTGCGTGGTTTGAAAGAGCGTTACGAGACGCACCACAAGGTACGTATCAAAGACGATGCTATTATTGCCGCAGTCAGTCTGTCGGCACGATATATCACCGATCGTTTCCTGCCGGATAAGGCGATTGACCTGATTGATGAGGCCGCCGCCAAGTTACGTCTGGAAGTAGATAGCAAACCGGAAGAGATCGATACGCTCGACCGTCAGATCAAACAGTTGGAGATCGAACGCGAGGCCATCAAGCGAGATAAGGATGAGGTCAAACTGAAAGCCATCGAAGCACAACTCAAAGAGTTGAAGGCAAAGAGCAACGAGCTCAACGCGCGCTGGAACAAGGAGAAAGGTTATGTCGCTACTATCCAAAACGAGAAAGCGCGTATTGAAACACTGAAGCACCAGGCAGAGGTGGCTGAACGCGAAGGCGATTACGGCAAGGTAGCAGAGATACGCTACTCGCAGATACCGGCTGCTGAAGCAAATATCAAAGCCGCTCAAGACACCCTGCATCAACTTGGTCAGGAGAGCCTGATTAAGGAAGAGGTGGACGAGGACGATATTGCAGAGGTAGTAGCTCGTTGGACGGGTATTCCGGTAGCGAAAATGATGCAGAGCGAGCGTGATAAACTGCTGCATCTAGAGGAAGAACTGCACAAGCGGGTTATTGGTCAAGATGCCGCCATCGAGGCCGTGAGTGACGCTATTCGTCGTAGCCGTGCAGGCCTGCAAGACCCGAAACGACCGATAGGCAGTTTCATCTTCTTAGGTACCACGGGTGTCGGAAAAACCGAATTGGCGAAAGCGTTGGCAGATTACCTGTTCGACGACGAGAACATGATGACGCGTATCGACATGAGCGAATATCAAGAGAAGTTCAGTGCGACGCGACTCATCGGAGCGCCTCCCGGATACGTGGGTTACGATGAAGGTGGTCAGTTGACCGAAGCGATTCGTAGAAAACCCTACTCTGTGGTGCTGTTCGATGAGATAGAGAAAGCCCACCCGGATGTGTTCAACGTGCTGCTGCAAGTGCTGGACGACGGTCGTCTGACGGATAACAAGGGACGTTTGGTTAACTTCAAGAACACCTTGATTATCATGACGTCTAACTTGACCGAAGAGCAGTTACGTGCCAGTGTACGTCCGGAGTTCATCAACCGTATCGATGAGATCATTCACTTCAGCGAGTTAAGTGAAGCGGATATCAAAGCGGTAGTAGGTCTGCAGATCAGCCGCATCCATAAGATGCTGGAAGAGCAAGGTATTGACCTGCGTGTAACGGATGACGCGATTGACTATATTGCCAAAGAAGGCTACGATCCGCAGTTCGGAGCTCGACCCGTCAAACGGGCACTGCAACGACTGGTTCTTAACGAATTGTCGAAGCAGATCATCGGTGGTAAGGTCGATAGCAAGCGACCCGTCATCGTAGAATTGAAAGACGGCGAACTGACGTTCAGGAACTAACGGGTCGGCGTGAGGGTCATCCAATCGACATCCAAATAGCCGGCATCGTTAATCGGTTCGCGGTCGCGGAAGGAATAGAAGCCGATCTTGGCACCTATCCATTCACCGGCCACCGCCTGAAAATCCGCCTCTTTGAGCACCCAAGAGTGCCTGTCGCGTGAGAGATAGAACTGACACTTCTGCGTCTTATCCACCGTGACGCGCACATACCACCACTGCCTGTCCCCCGGGATAGGCAGTGTTTTTGATTGGCGTCCATGCATGATGATTCCTGCCTGTTCGTGGTCCGCATTCTTGGCGTTCGGTGTGAAACGCACACGTGCCTCGAACGTGAAAGCCGTGTTTGCCGGAATCTTACGCAGCAACAGGTTAGAAGCCGTCTGGATACTATCCGCCGGAAAGGTAAAGAGACGAAGGAAAGATGAATCAGCGTGACAGAAAGAATACAGCGCCCGTCTGTTTCCACTCCACTGCCATTCGGGAGCTATCTCCATAGCTTCAAACTCATCGCGAACGGGTTCGACCTTGGTGGATATTTCATCGGTACCGACGACCTTCATCGGTATGCCTTCATCGCCTATTTCCGGCCATCCTTTCTTCCATTTGAGCGGTTGGAGGTGGACAATACGTCCGGCCGCTCCGACATCCTGAAAATGCCAGAACCAGTTCTCCACCCATGCGCCTTGATGCGGGCCGTTAATCTTCGTTTTGCCTTGACGCAACACTTTCTGCACCTCATATGGGCCATAAGGGGACTTGCTGCGCAAGCATAATTGCCAACCGGTGGCTACTCCGCCGGCCGGACAGAAAATATAATAATAGCCTTTCGATTTATAGAACTTAGGTCCCTCCACAGTAGGGTTAGCAGGGTGTCCGTCAAAGACCAGACGGTCATCCTTGATGACAGACAAGCCATCGGGCGCCAGTTCGCAAACGGCGAGCGCGGATTTGAATCCAGCCCTACTACCGGCAAACGCGTGCACGAGGTAACACTTACCATCACTATCCCACAGCGGGCACGGATCAATCAGCCCTTTACCGCGTTTGACGAGCACTGCCGGTTCCCATTGACAAGGAATGACATCCGTTTTCTCCGAGCGGATACAGAAGATACCTAAATCAGGATCTCCATAATAGATATAGAAACGTCCCTGGTAGAAGCGGATAGAAGGCGCCCACACACCGCACCCGGCAGGACAAGCATCCAAATGGCCATAGCCGGGCACCGTATCCGGCAGCGCCGCATCCACTATCTTCCATTGGATACCATCGTCCGAAGCAAGTATCTGCAGACCCGGCGTGCAAGCGAAGGTGCTGTAGGTCATATAGAACTTACCCAACCGAATAACATCCGGATCCGAATAGTCGTACGGCAATATAGGGTTTGTGAAAGCGAATAACGGTGAAAGGTGAAAGGTGAAAGATGAAAGGAGGAGGGCTAAAGCCAACAACAGACGTTTCATAGTTATTTGTTTTTTAGTATGATCCAAATGATAACCGGTGCGCCGAAGAGGGCGGAGACGGTAGAGATTGGCAGCGGGTACGTGAACAGGGAGCACAACACATCGCATACCAGCAGCAGACAAGCGCCGATAATGGCGGAAGCGGGTACGGTAATACGGTGATTAGAGGTGCGGAACAGCCCACGTGCAATGTGCGGAACAGCGACGCCGATGAACGCTACGGGACCGCAGAAAGCAGTGACACCACCGGCTAACAGTCCGGTTGCCAACACAATGAAAAGACGCGTTCGCGGCACATTGATGCCTAAGCCGCGTGCATAGTCTTCGCCTAACAGCAGTCCGTTCAGCGGCTTGAGAGCCAACAACACAAAGAGCGCACCTGCCATGAGGATAGGCAGTAAGATGGTCATATCTTTCCACCCTACACTGCTGAGCGAACCGAGTGTCCAGACGATGAACAGCTTGAGTGCGTCAGGGTTGGCGAAGTTCTGCAGCAGACTGACCAACGCGCCGGCAATCGAACCGAACATCATACCGACAATAAGCAGGCTGACGTTAGACGTCACTCGTTTGCTGACCGCCAAGACGAGCAACAGCACCAGACTGGCGCCTATCACGGCTGCAATCGGCAAGCTTATCGTGGAGAGTTGCATGTTGACCGTGGCAAGAAGCGTTCCGAACATAGTCAGCAGCGCCACTCCTAAACTGGCACCGGACGAGACACCGAGTGTGTACGGACCGGCCAGAGGGTTACGGAACAGCGTCTGCATAATCAGACCCGCTACGGACAGCGAGGCGCCCGCTAAAACAGCGGTTATGGCTTTCGGCAGACGAATAGCATGCAGGATCGTCTGGTCCATGGCAGACAGGTCACCTAACGGCCACAACCAAACGCTGCCGCTACACACGTCCAAGCCGAAGAAAAGGAGCAAAAGTGCACCTAAGCCGATAAATATGATTGCGTTTTTGTTCAAATCGACTGCAAAATTACTAAAACTTTTGCATATATCCAAAAAATGTTGTACCTTTGTGCGCTTTTTTGAAAAAAAATATGAGTGTACACGTACAAAATACCCGAATGACGACAGCTAAGCTGCGTCTGATGAAAGCGCACGGCGAGAAAATCGCAATGCTGACCAGTTATGATTTCACCCTTGCTTCTTTGGTTGACGAAGCAGGTGTGGAGATGATTTTGGTAGGCGACAGTGCGAGCAATGTAGTATGCGGCAACCAATATACCTTGCCTATTACTGTGGATGAGATGATTTTCCTGACCAAGGGAGTGGTTCGCGCTGCGCAACACGCGTTGGTGGTGTGCGACATGCCTTTTGGAAGTTATCAAGTGAGTGAAGAAGAGGCAGTGCGCAATGCGATTAAGATCATGAAAGAGAGCGGTTGCGATGCGGTTAAGTTGGAAGGCGGAGAAGAGATCCTTCCGGCCATTCGTCATATGATTCAAGCCGGTGTGCCGGTGATGGGTCACCTTGGACTGACACCGCAGAGTGTGAACCAGTTCGGCGGTTACGGTTTGCGCGCCAAGGAAGAGGCGGAGGCGGAGAAACTGCTGCGCGATGCCAAGTTGCTGGACGAAGCAGGCTGTTTCTCGATTGTGTTGGAGAAGATTCCTGCTGAATTAGCCGCTAAAGTGACGAAAGCAGTCAACTGTCCGGTTATTGGTATCGGAGCCGGAAACGGCTGTGACGGACAAGTGCTGGTATTACACGATGCGTTAGGTCTCAATCAAGGTTTCAAGCCTAAGTTCCTGCGCCAATTTGCCCACTTGGCAGAAGAGGTAAAAGCTGCGGTAGGTGAATATGTTCAGGCCGTGAAAGACCAGTCTTTCCCCAATGCAGAAGAATCGTATTAAAGGCAAAAGGTTACAAAAAAAAGAGGCAGGCGCCTCTTTTTTTTTATGCTAACATCGCTTCTATCTTCTGTGCGATCTCGTCTTTGTAGCGGTTACCTGTCTCAGGGTTGATAGGCAGTGCTCCGAAATCGATGGTGATGAACGGGTGCGTACTGTTCGAAGTGACCAGCTTAAGGTCTTTACGTCCCTGACGAACCTCCATGATCTCCGAGAACGGGATGACGATACCTTGTACGTAAAGCAGTCCTGCCTCTTTGTTCGCCAGCACATTGCGGCCGACAAGGATGTCATGTTGATACCATGTTTCGTAGGAGTCCCCTAACGACTCTTTGATAATCGCCATCGCCTTAGGATTCAGCTCCGGAGCCTCTTTCCGCCACTGCTCACGTTGCTGCTCACGCTGAAGAGCGGCTTCACGCACATGCTCCTCGTTGGCATTGACGTAATCATCAATGGAAGCCTTGTACTGTCTGGATTTAATCAACAGCCCAATTAGAATCAACAAGTCCGCTAAGATCACAACTCCCGGGTACACCAGTGTGCTGTACGCGCCCTTCACGTAGAAGATCGGCAGCGGGATATACGCCAAGGCCAGGACAATGCCGATATAGAGCAATATACGGCACTTGTTGTGAGACCAACGAATTTCATGAAGTGTCTGCTCGCGGGTCACCTCGCGAACCACTTTCAAACGATCCTTAGCATCGAACCATTGCCATACTAAAAAGAACGATACTAACGTCAATCCGATAATGACGAAAAGGAACACGTAGAGTAAAAGTTCGAGTGTCATATGCGTATAAATTTAAGGGTTACAAGGAGTTATATTTTAAATTCGCCGCAAAGTTACTTATTTTTAATGAAATATGCAACTTTTTGCATATGTTTTACAGCATAAAATTCACTTTTTTTTGCATATATGCAAATTATTTCGTATCTTTGCGCAAAATTTGAAAATAAAATATTAAAATAGAGTTTCTATGACAACACAGGAAATGATGTCTGCATTCGAACAGGCGTACGGTCACAAGGCCGAGAAGATGTATTTTGCCCCGGGTCGCGTTAATCTGATTGGAGAGCACACCGATTACAACGGCGGATGTGTTTTTCCGTGCGCATTGAGTTTCGGAGCATGGTTGTTAATCGCCAAGAACGAAGATCAAGTGCTTCGTTTCCGTTCGCTGAATATGCCGCAGACATACAACATTGCGTTGTCGGCCATCTGCCCTCAGCCTGACAAAGCTTGGTGTAACTACGCACTCGGATGTCTGGATATCATCAAACGCCGTCATCCGGAGGCAGCATTGAAGAGTGGTTACGACCTACTCTATTACGGCAACGTACCTGCCGGTGCAGGTCTGAGTAGCAGTGCCGCTATGGAAGTAGTCACCGCGCGTGCGTTCACTGAAGAGATGTCAGCCGTCAGTTGTCAGTCGTCAGACGACAAGGCCTATCGCACGGAGTTGGCTTTGATTGGCCAGGCGTGCGAGCACGAGTACGCAGGCGTGATGTGCGGTATTATGGATCAGTTCGCAAGTGCGCAAGGCAAGAAAGATCATGCTATATATCTGAACTGCGACACCTTGGAGTTCGAGCATGTGCCGGTTAAGTTGGATGGCATCAAAGTGGTTATCACCAATACGCACAGCCCGCACCATTTGGACAGCGGTGCTTATAACGACCGCGTGCGTCAATGCAAACTGGCGGTGGAACAGATTAGCAAAGTGAAACCGATTAAGTTCTTGGCTGAATTGACCGAAGAGGACTGGAAAGAAGTGCAAAGTGCTATTACCGATCCGATTGCATTCAAACGTGCGCGTCACGTGGTAGGGGAAGTAGCCCGTACGGCGGCTGCGGTAGAAGCACTGAAACGCGGAGAGATCGCTTATTTCGGCGAACTGATGACCGCCAGCCACGTATCGCTGCGCGATGACTATGAGGTGACAGGCCCGGAATTGGATGCTTTAGCTGAAGCCGCATGGCAAGTAGAAGGTGTGTTAGGTAGCCGAATGACCGGAGGTGGTTTCGGAGGCTGCACTGTGAGCTTGGTGAAGGACGAGGCGATTGAGCAGTTCAAAGCGTTTGTAGGTAAAGAATACGAGGAGAAGACCGGTCTGAAGGCTGATTTCTATGTGGCAGAGATCGGGGATGGAGTGGCACGCTTGGCGTAATTTATGATTTATGATTTCAAATTTATGATTTCATGAAGAATATTCAATTTTATACCATTAAGAGCAGCGGAGGACTGAAGGTCGAGGTAAGTAATCTTGGGGCGAAGATTACCAAGTTGCTTATTGGCGGCAGGGATGTTGTGTTGGGATTTAAGACGGCAGCAGAGTGGCAGAAGAAAGAGACGTATTTCAATGCCATCTGCGGACGCGTGGCGAACCGCATAGGCGGTGGTAAGTTTGAATTAGACGGCCACAGTTATTCGTTGCCTAT
>JAFPNK010000107.1 GCA_017401985.1 Paludibacteraceae bacterium
ATTGTTTCGTCTGCCCATAACGCCGTACTCATCAGCATCAGCGTCATCAGAAGTGTAGTTAATTTTTTCATAATCGTGTTATTTTAAAGGGTTTCACCCATTATCATTCAAATACCGTGCCAAAACTATCAAACCAACCGCAGATTATGATGCATTTTCTCTTTTTTTGTGCGCATATACCGCTCGTTCCAGGGGTTCGGTTGAATCTCAATCGGCACATTTTCAACGATTTCTATTCCGTAACTCTCCAATCCTACCCGCTTAACCGGATTATTGGTCATCAGTCTCAGTTTATGCGCATTCATTGCACATAATATCTGTGCGCCTACGCCATAATCGCGTTCATCGGGACGGAATCCCAGGTGCACATTGGCCTCTACGGTGTCTTCTCCCTGTTCCTGCAGTTTGTATGCGCGTATCTTGTTCATCAGTCCGATGCCTCGTCCCTCTTGATTCATATACACGATGATACCTTTCCCTTCCGCTTCTATCATCTGCATCGCTTTGGCTAACTGCTCGCCACATTCGCATCGTCTGGAGCCGAAGATATCACCGGTCATACAACTGGAATGCACGCGGCACAGCACCGGTTCGTCTTCTTTCCATTCCCCTTTGGTCAACACCACATGCTCCAATCCGGTCGTCAGGTCGCGGAACGGCGTGAGCATGAACTCCCCGTTCTGCGTTGGCAAAAAGACCGTCTCTCCCCGCTCAATCAGGCTTTGGCTTTGGCTTTGGCATTGGTCCCCTTCTCCTTTCACCTTTAACCTTTCACCCTTACTTAGCCTATAGGCTATCAGGTCCTTGATGGTGATGATCTTCAGTCCAAACTCCTTCGCCACCTCCTGCAATTGCGGCATACGCGCCATCGTACCGTCTGCGTTCATGATCTCAATCAAAGCAGCAGCCGGTCGCAATCCTGCCAGCCGTGCCAGATCAACACCTGCCTCGGTGTGTCCTGCGCGCTGCAGCACACCGCCCACTTTGGCGTACAGCGGATTAATATGTCCCGGGCGTCCGAACGTCTCCGGCTTGGATGCGGGGTCTGCCAATGCGCGGATGGTAGCGGCGCGGTCTGCGGCCGACACACCCGTCGTGCAGCCTTCCAGCTTGTCCACCGTGACCGTGAACGGAGTGCCTAACATCGAGGTGTTGTTCGCTACCTGATGCATCAAGTCTAACTCCGCACAACGCGCTTCCGGAATAGGACAACACAGCACACCACGACCGTGCTGTAACATGAAATTCACTTTCTCCGGAGTTATCTTCTCGGCTGCAATGATGAAATCGCCTTCGTTCTCGCGATCCTCATCATCCACCACGATCACAAACTTACCTTCACGGAAATCGTCTAACGCTTCTTGTATAGTATTGATTAGCATAACTAACAGTTTAACAATTTAACGTTTTAACACTTTAACGCGTTTAAGCACCCGCTTATACGCCATCTCCCACGCTTCGGGATTAAAGAGCGGCGAATCGGTGGTGGCTTTGTAGGTCAGGAACATACCGACCGGCAGCAACACAAACGAACTGAGCCACATTCCCGTCCAACACGGCCACAAGGCTTCACGCGCCATTTTGTACCCCGTATTGTCTATTATATAATAAATAATGAATAGTATAACGGAAATCACGACCGGCGCACCCAAACCTCCTTTTCGAATGATGGCACCAAGCGGGGCACCGATGAAGAAAAAGATAAGACAGGCAAAAGCCAATGTGAATTTACGATATAATTCTATTTCATGTTTGCGTATATACCGCTCCGAATCATCCAAGACGATGGAGTTATACTCAATCTGATCGCGGTAGGTCTGCGCGCGTTGCAAGGCCGTGCGGTACATTTGCCGTTGTTTGCGCACATCCATCCCTGCGCGAAGAGAATCCAGATTGTACGCCTGCCGCTCTTCGGGCGTCACGGACACGGGAATAAGCACCTCGTTCCGCGTATTATCCCGACCGAAATAGCGCCTGCTCACCAGCTCTACACTCTGCTCTCGGCTCTTCTCAACAGCCAAGGACTGTACCGAATCGATAGACTCAATCAACTGCGCCACATTCTTGCTCACGTGCTGGTCTTCCAATATAGACTCGTCGTATCGGTTGAAATCCGTAGCAAAATCAATGACAATGCGCTTGTGGGTGAACGTCTCGCGACGATACGGGATATTCTTCGTCGTCTTGGTGGCGCGCTGCTGCTTCTGACTCAGGTTCTCAAACGACTCTCCGTTAATCAGGTCTAACATTAGGAACCGTCTGTCGGCGCTGGCAGACAACCGGCCCGTATCCGCTACCATCACTTTCGCGTTGTCAAAACCCGACGAGTAATCATAGATCATGATGTTCAGCAAATCACCCTTTCGCGTTTTGTCACGCACATAAATGTGATACCCGCTTATCTCGTCGTAGAATTCACCAACAGGAATCTGCAGTTCCGGACTCTTCTGCCGAAGTGAGAAAATCAACGCCCATAACTTCATCTGCGATTTGGGCAGCACGTTATTGCTGAAAAAAAACGCGCCCACGCTCAGGAACGCTACGGTGAAAATCAACGGCCGCATAATGCGGAACAGCGATATACCGGACGCTTTCATGGCCGTCAGCTCGAATTTCTCCGCCAGATTGCCGAACGTAATGAGCGAACTGAGCAAAATGGCCAGCGGTAAAGCCAAAGGAACAACCGATGCGGTGGCGTACACAAAGAACTCCGCTAACACGGACAACCCTATTCCCTTGCCCACCAAATCGTTCACGTGCATCCACATGAACTGCATCAGTAAAATAAAGATCGCGATAAAGAAAGTAGCAAAGAACAGCCCCAGAAAATTCCGCAGCAGATATATGTCTATCTTCTTTACTCCTAACACCTATTAACTTACTAACCTATTAACCTATTAACCTATTAACCTTACTATCCTTTCAGATTTTCACTTACAAAAATGAGCGGCAACAGGTCAGCTGCGGATTCGAACACATATGTCCCCTCCTCGCCGTACAACAGTACCTCCATTTTACCGCCGTAGCGGTGCTCGGTCTCCAGCATCACTTGTCGGCATGCGCCGCACGGTGCACCGGGCTCTTTCGTAAAATGTCCGTCCGTGAAGCATGCAATGGCCAAATGGGTCACCGGTTGATCCGGGTACTGTGCTCCCGCTGCGAACAACGCCGTACGCTCTGCACATAATCCACTCGGATAAGCCGCATTCTCCTGATTGGCACCACGCATAATAATGCCGTTCGCCAACTTAGCCGCTGCGCCTACATGGAAACCGCTGTACGGACAGTAACTGTTCTCCGTTTGCTCTTTGGCTATGGCCACCACAGCACGCTGTTCGTCACTCAGTTCGTCCCACTGATAGGAACGCATTTTCGTTGTCAAATTGTATTCTTTCATACTATTGATGAGGTTAAATTTCTAATTTAGTCTGCAAAAGTACAACAAAATTTTCAAATATGCAAATTATTTCTACACTTTTGCACGTATTTGGGTGGAAGAAATATCAAAATACGGGGCATCGGCCAAAAAAACAACGTTTTTTCGATCACCGATTATCGCTAACCGCTCACCGTTACTGCCACGACGCGGATAGACAAAAATGCGGAAATGGGACAGAATATATTCGTACTCTTTCCATCGGTCAAAAATAGCGATATTGTCTTCGCCTATCACGAGCGTGAAACTGTGCTCCGGATAGCGTTTTTGCAATTCGCGTAGCGTATTAGCAGTATAAGAAGGCCGCGGCAAAGCGAATTCAAAATCCGACGCTGTCACGTGCGGTATATCCTTCACTGCCTCACGAACGGCCGCCAAACGTTCCTGCTCCGGTGCTAAAGATTCAACCGGTTTCAACGGGTTATTCGGGCTGACCAACAGCCATAACTCATCCAAATCCGTGTGCTCAATCACCCATTTGGCCAATCCCACATGCCCGAAATGCACCGGATTGAAACTCCCTCCGTATATACCGATTTTAGCCATTCGCCTCGTCGATGATCGCGTCTAATTGCTCGAAAGCGTGTACCAAATCATCGTTCACAACCACGCGGTCGAACTGCGGTTTGTAAGACAGTTCCTCTTCCGCCTTGGCCAAACGTTTCTCTATCATCTCCGGACTGGTATCCCCGCGTCCTTCCAAGCGGCGGCGCAACTCCGGAATAGACGGAGGACAGATGAAAATAGAAGTCGCCTGGTCGCCCAAGATACGCTTCAGTTTCAGTCCGCCTTTCACATCTACGTCAAACAGCACCTGCCGTCCGGCCGCCTCGATACGGTCGATTTCCTCCTTCAGCGTACCGTAATAAAGACCGTCATAGACCTGTTCGTACTCGATAAAATCGTCGTTTTCTATGCGTTTTTGGAACTCCTCTACGGAGATGAAGTAATACTCTTTTCCGTGTACCTCCTGCCCGCGCGGAGCACGCGTCGTGCAAGACACAGAGAGTTCAAACAAATTCGGATGCATCGTCAACAGATGCTTCACCATCGTGGATTTACCGCTGCCCGAAGGCGCACAAAAAATATAAATCATAAATCACAAATTACAAATCACAAATTAGAGTACATTAAGGACTTGCTCCTTAATTTGCTCCAGTATGTCTTTCATTTTCACAACTATAATCTGCATCTCCGATTGGTTGGATTTGGAACCAAGAGTATTGATCTCCCGTCCCATTTCCTGCGCAATGAATCCGAGTTTCTTACCTACCCCGGCGGCTCGTTCATTCGTTAATTCATTCACTCCTTCATTCATCACTTCGCGGAAATACTTAATATGGTTCGTCAACCGCACTTTTTCTTCGGTGATATCGAGTTTTTCTAAATAGTAGATCATCTCCTGCTCCAGGCGGTTACGATCAACCTCTGCTTGCGTTTCAACGGACAGTTTGCCCAAACTCTGCTCCAGGCGCTCTTTGATCTTCGCCACGCGTCCTTTCTCGAACGGTTCCACTTGTGCCAGCAGGTCTGCTATACCGTCCAGTTTCTCATTGAACATAGCCTGCAGCGCAGCACCTTCTTGCGTACGGAAGGCGATAAAAGCATCCATCGCTTGTTGGAGCGTAGCCTGCACACTCGCCCACTCTTCCTCGGTCAAATCGGCGGTATCTTCCTGTTGCTTCAGCACATCCGGAAAACGCAGAATAGCCGCCATCACCTCTGCCGGCACTTCGCCTCCGAACTGCGCCTTGTATTGCTCCGCATAACTCTTAGCCGCCTCCCAATTGATAGCCGCTAACCGCTCACCGCTCACCGTTAATCCTTCGTCGACAAAAATCGACAAATCTACTTTCCCGCGCTCCAGACGCTGAGCAACCATCGTTCGGATATCTAATTCACGGGCACGAACCTGCGGTGCCAAACGGGTGGATAAGTCCATCGATTTGGAATTGAGCGAACGAATCTCACAGATCAGTTTGTGTCCTCGCAATTGGCTTTCGGCTTTGCCATAACCTGTCATTGATAATATCATTTCCCGATACAGAATTTACTGAATATATTCGACAATACTTCTTGATTCGTTATTTTTCCTGTCACTTCGCCGAGCGCAGTCAGACAGTCTTGCAGATCCATCGAGAGCAGTTCTCCGGACAATCCGTCCGCCAGTCCCTGCTGCACGCGTACGATGGCTTCATGTGCCCGTGCTACCGCTTCGTAATGCCGCGCATTGGACAGCATCACCGCGCTCGTCTGCATCGACGCCCGCGCCACACGTACCAATTCGCGCTTCAGCGGCTCAATCTCGCCGTTCTTGGCAGAAATAGAAATCCCTTCATCCTTTAACCTTTCACCTTTCACTTTTACTAAGTCTGCTTTATTCCGCACACGAATAATCGTACCTTTCAAATCTTCAATCTTCAATCTCCAATCTTCAATCTTCGTGCTGTCATTCATTAGAATGACAATCTGCGCATCTTGGGCAGCACGAAGCGTCCTCTCCATTCCCATTTGCTCGATGGTATCGGCACTTTCTCGCAATCCGGCGGTGTCAATCAGGCGGAACAAGATACCGTCGATGATAAGCGTGTCTTCAATCGTATCGCGCGTGGTACCTTGTATATCGCTCACGATGGCGCGTTGCTCGCCCAAGAGGGCATTGAGAAGCGTCGATTTGCCTACGTTAGGCGCACCTACTATCGCTACGGAGATACCGTTACGAATCGCATTACCGGTGCGGAACGAATCCATAAGAGCCGATAACTTTTGCTCGATTTCATCCGCTAAAAGCGTCAACTCCGTGCGGTCGGCGAACTCTAATTCCTCGTGGTCAGCAAAATCCAACTCCAGTTCGACCAGTGAGGTGAATTGGAGCAATCGTTCGCGCAACCCGTCTAACTCATGCGAGACAGACCCGCGTAACTGGCTAAGCGCCAGATCTTTCTCCGCCTTGCTCTGTGCGGCTATCAGATCCGCCACCGCTTCCGCTTGTGTCAGGTCAATCTTACCGTTCAGGAACGCACGACGGGTGAACTCACCGGGTTGCGCCATCTGCGCACCCGCATCAACAAGCCACTGTAATAAGGTCTGCTGAATATACAGACTGCCGTGGCAGGCTATCTCCACCGTATCTTCGCCGGTGAAAGAACGAGGCGCACGAAACACCGAACACAACACCTCGTCAAGCACCTCTTCCGCCCGTTGAATTCGACCAAAATGAACAGTACCGCTTTTCGCATCCGCCAGCTTCACACGGCCGGAGAAGAGCGTATCCACCAAACCGACACTCCCCTCACCTGACACACGAATCACCGCGATTCCTCCCGAACCGTACGGAGTGGAAATAGCACAGATAGTATGCATCTTATTCAAACAAACGTAGCAAATCTTCAGCTTCAAGCACAAGATCCGAAGAACCGGTTTCGTTATAGAAACGGACTATCAACCCTATTTCATTCTCCATGAGGGCATCTTTCAATCGCGAATCATTGTTGCTTTCTGCCATTTTTTCTTTTACCTTTTCGATAAGCTCCTCTTTGGTGGTCTCGGTAAAGAAATCACTATTGACATCATATTGCTCTGCATCGCAATAGACGGAGTAAACAAGGTACTCGCCTGTATACTCGGCACCGGTGATGGACACACCGTCACGTAACTCAATGGGACAAACCATATTCGTACCGGCCACTGCGGCTTTGATAATGGTCTCGGATGGGGAACATGCGTTAAACATGGTGATGGACAGCGCTGCCAGCACTGTTACCATTAGATTTTTTGCTTTCATACGGGCATTCTTTAGTGATTAATAAACCTTTGCGACTGCAAAGGTACTGCTTTTTTTTGACATACGCAAGCGCCCGCGTGCTTTTTCCTTATTTTTTTCTTGCATATGTCAGATTTTTTGTGAACGAGCCAAAAGTGGGATTATAGTCGGCGAAACCGCCATCACTCTCGTAAACGGCTCGATAATGGCTCGAGAACGGCAGGTGAACGGCTCGATAAAGTTTTTGGAAATCAAGCTAAACTATTTTTGTCAGAAAAATTTGCGTATGTCAAAAAAAAGTCGTACCTTTGCGGGCTAATTGGAAAAAGCAATGAAGAAAAAGAACTTACCTGTATATGAGAATGTGGAGATTACCGGTGTGGCCGCAGAGGGAAAAGCGCTGGTCCGCATTAACGATATTGTCACTTTCGTGCCGAACTGTGTGCCGGGCGATGTAGTGGATCTGCAGATCACCAAAAAGAAACACAGTTTCATGGAAGCACGTGTGATACGAGTGGTTCAACCGAGCCCCGTTCGCTGCGAACCCAGGTGCCCGCATTCCGGCGTATGCGGAGGCTGCAAATGGCAGATCCTACCTTATGCGGAGCAGTTGAAATACAAGCAGCAGCAGATAGTGGACAACCTAACGCGCATCGGCAAGATCGAGCTGCCGGAGATTAGTCCTATCTTGGGCAGCAAGCATATATACGAGTATCGCAACAAGCTGGAATTCACCTTCTCCGACCGCCAATGGCTGCCGACAGAAGCGTTCAAAGAGATCTATGAGCAGGCCGGTGGTGACGAGCAAAAGATAAACGAGAAGATGGCTAACGGTCTTGGTTTCCATATTCCCAACTGCTTTGACAAAGTACTGGATATCCGGGAGTGCCATCTGATGCCGGAGATCAATAACCGCATTCGCAACGGCATACGCGAGTACGCACGCGCTCACGGGCTGACGTTCTATAATGAACACACGCATCAAGGCCTGTTGCGAACACTTACTATTCGCAACAATCACAAGGGCGAATTGATGGTCATTCTCGCCTTCGGGGAACCAATTTCAAATTTCAAA
>JAFPNK010000108.1 GCA_017401985.1 Paludibacteraceae bacterium
CCTTATTTTATCGTGTATAAGATTTTCTCGGAAAGCAAAAAAATAGAGGCTTTTCAGCCCCTATCGGATTCTATTTATCTTCCTTGAATCCAGTCGGTCGTTCGCCTTCCCATCCGAAAGCATCTTTCGGTATCGGGTGCTCAGTAGGTTTATGCCGGGGCACTTTTATATTGTTAGCATGTAAGAGGTCACGCATCTCGCGTATCTCATCCTCCAGATTCATGATTCGTTCACGCTGCATCTCCACCATGTCTGTTTGAATCTTTCTATCAAACTCCAGCGCTTGAATCAGACGATCTTTAGCAACCACAGCACGCTCATAGTATTCGGCTCGTTTGTCGAATGTCCACACCTGTTCCACTTCGGGCAACTTTTCATTTCGTATAAATAACGTATCAATGGACACCAAGAAAAAATCCGCTATCTTCTCCAGCGTTTCTGCTGTCGGGTTGGCGCCTTCTTTGGTAATGTTTGATAACGGTTGACGTTCATTGCCACTCAGATACTTTGCCAAATCTTTGACACGTTTTCCTTGCTGCCCCAGCAAGATGGTTATCATCTCCGGATTGTACATATTTTTTACCTATTTATGGTTCAACTTATATCGTTTGCGAAATTATATTATAACAAACTACTAACTTCGCACACTTTTATTATCCTAAATTTGGTCATGTGGTAGAATTTGCATAATTTTGCACTCGCAAAGGTACAACAAATATTTGGATTGACAAAATTTTGGCGTACTTTTTTAACCTAGAACTAAATTTTTAAACCAAAAACCTATAATTATGAAGAGCTTTAAATCTTTTTATGAGCAATTGTACGGCAGTCGTCGCCGTCAGTTCAAGAACCAAGTCATGCAGCGCACTGGCTGGAGCAACTCCACTTTTTACTACAAGTGCGACCATGCGAACCTAACCAAGTTGGAGGATGAAGTAATCGACACTATCATCGCTCGTTTCCGTTATGCAGATCGTTCGCAACAACGATTCGCTGAGAGGTATTACAGAACTTATCATATCTCTCAATGACGGTAGTTAATGTGAGTTGGACGTGTTCCAACTCTTTCTTCAAACCTTATAATCTTAAATTGATATGATTTCTAATCGTACTATAGAGATAGTCCACGCTCAGGTGAACATCCACGACGTTGTCGCGGATTATGCCCACCTGCAAGCGTCTGGTAGTAAGTTCAAGTGTTGCTGCCCGTTGCACCATGAAAAGACACCGTCGTTCCATATCAATCCCGTGCTCAACACCTGGCACTGTTTCGGTTGTGGCGAAGGCGGTGATGCCATCGCTTTCATCCAGAAGAAGGAGAACGTTGATTTCCCGGAAGCGGTCCGCATCCTTGCGAATAAGTTTCACATAACTATTGAGGAAGATACGCGCGAACGCACAGCCGAAGAGCATGAGCAAGACAAGCAACGCGAAGCTATGTTCACGGCTTATGAGTATGTCCAGAAGTACTACGTTGCCAACATCCATAATGATGATAACGAAGCACGCGCAGCCTACACGTATGCGTGCAACCGGTGGGGCAAAGATTTCGTCGAAGAGAGCGGCATAGGCTACGCTTATGGCGCGTGGGACGGTCTTGTTAACTACGTTAAAGGAACGGTACTCTCGGAAGAGATACTGAAGCAGCTTGGCCTTATCGCGCACTCGGAAAAGAAGGACTCTGATTATGATTTCTTCCGTGCTCGCGTCATGATTCCCATCCGTGACCGCTACAACCGCATCATCGGTTATACGGGTCGGACGATGGCAGATGATGACAAAACGCCTAAGTACTTCAACTCCTCCAATAGCCTCGTCTATCAAAAGAGCAAGTCCGTCTTCGGCATCAACCTTGCCGCGCGTGCTGCCACGAAGGAAGGCACGTATGTCTTGGTCGAAGGTGCTCCGGATGTGCTCCGCCTGCAGTCCATCGGCATCCTCAACGCCGTTGCCTCATTAGGCTCCGACTGGACGGATGACCAGTTCAAAGTACTGCAACGCGAAGCCACTAAACTCATCTTCTTACCCGATGCGGACTGCCCGAAAGTAGGCACTCCGTATGGTACCGGCATACAGAAGGTGATGAAGTCCGGCGCACAGGCTTGGAACCTCGGCTTCGAGATAAGCGTCAAGGAGATTCCGCTTGGGCAGGACGGCACCAAGCAAGACCCGGATTCGTTCTGCAAAGCGCGTATCCTCTATGATGATCTGGAGACAGAGGACTTCCCCGTTTGGTATGCGAAGAAACTCTTGCAAACACCCTGTCTATCACCTACGGAGATAGTGGACAAAGTGGCCATCCTCCTCTCGCGCCTGGAACGCGAATACGAAGTGGACCGGTACATCAACCTGCTCCACGATGTCATTCCCGGCAAGTCCATGTGGCGCAAGGCTATCCATGCGGCCCAGCAGAACCGCCGCGAAGAATCGCTCAAATCCAATGATCCGAACGCCTTGTATTTCGACCTCTTCGAGAAATACGGCTTCCAGACCAAGGGCAATGCCTATATCTCCATCGGTGCCGGTGGTAAGATCTTCAACTGGTCGAACTTCACCCTCAAGCCGCTGTTCCATATCTCCGATGGCAGTTCATCGGCGCTCCGTCTCTTCGAGATAGAGAACGAGGACCATGAGAAACGCATCATCGAGTTCAAGTCCGAAGACCTCGTCAGTCTCAGCCGTTTCAAACAGAAGGTCGAGAGTATTGGCAACTACGTCTGGCTGGCGAAAGAGGAACATTTGACGCGCCTCAAGCAGTTCCTCTACAAAGCCACCGAAACGGCAGAACCTATCACGCAACTCGGCTGGCAGGACAAAGGCTTCTTTGCCTTTGGCAATGGTGTCTTCGATGGTCGTTCGTGGCAGAAAGTGGATGAGTTCGGCATCGTCCGTCTGGGCGACCGTGGCAACTTCTACTTGCCTGCTTTCTCATCCATTTATGAGAAGCAGAAATCGCTCTACCAGTTCGAACGCAGCTTCGTCCATCATGGGCTGGGCAAGGTGACGCTTCGCAAGTACGCAGAGCAACTAATTAACGTCTTCGGCGACAACGCCAAGATCGGTCTGTCGTTCCTGCTCGCCACCTTGTTTCGCGACGTGGTCACGGCGCAAACCAAGTCCTTCCCCATCCTCAATCTCTTCGGTCCGAAAGGTTCCGGTAAATCCGAACTGGGTCACTCGCTCATGTCGTTCTTTATCATCGAGAACACGCCGCCGAATATCCAGAACTCAACACTTCCTGCCCTCGCCGACGCTGTCGCACAGTGTGCCAACGCGCTCGTGCATATAGATGAGTTCAAGAACACCATCGACATTGACAAGCGTGAGTTCCTCAAAGGTCTCTGGGATGGCACCGGTCGTAACCGCATGAACATGGATAAGGATAAGAAACGCGAGGTGACTCGCGTCAACAGCGGCATTATCCTCTCCGGTCAAGAGATGGCGACAGCCGACATCGCACTCTTCTCCCGTTTCATCTTCCTGCGTTACGATAAGTCCGAGTTCACGCCGCAAGCCAAGATGCAGTTCCAGCAACTCAAAGAGTTGCGCAAGATGGGTTGCACGCATCTGACGATGGATATCCTTCGTCATCGCACCTTGGTAGAAGCGGAGTACGCACACTCCTATCAGAAAGTGCAATCCGATCTGCGTGCTGCGCTGGAGAACTCCGGCATCGAGGACCGTATCGCCAATAACTGGGCAGCGGCGGTGGCGGCTTTCCATTGCTTGCAATCCCGCCTCGACCTGCCCTTTACGTATGACGAACTGCTCGCTATCGCCGTGGACGGTATCATCGAGCAGAACAAAGAGACCAAGCGCAATAGTGAAGTGTCCACCTTGTGGGACATCATCAACTTCCTGCGCACGGAAGGTCATCTGGTCATGCAGGCTGATTTCCGTATCGAGACCATCAATCGCCTCAAGGTCGATAACAGTGCCACACCGATTGAGTTCGCGCAACCGAAGAAGATCCTCTACTTGCGTTACAAACGTGTCTTTGAACTCTATCAGATGCACAGCAAGAAGATCGGCGAGTCGCTGCTCTCCAAGTCCTCCTTGCCCTTCTACATGGAGCACTCGCCTGCCTACCTTGGTAAGAAACGCAGTTTCCGTTTCAAGAATATCATCCAAGGTTACGCGCAGTCCAGTATTCCCGATGGGCAAACGGCTTTCTCTTCGGAGTCTGTCCTGGACCAAGCATACTGCTTTGATTACGATATGATCGTCGAACTCTATGGAGTCAATCTCGATATAGTTTATGGTTTAGGTAGTGAGGATGAAGAAAAATGACGCTTCCTTCATCCGGGAATGCCGCTCTCCAATGGGCGGCATTTTTTATGTCTGTTCAAAACGATTGGATTGCCGTGAAAAGCCGTTCAACACGTTCAACAAATGCAACACCCTTGTTCTAAACATGTTAGGGCGGCTTTAGGCTTTCAACACCCGTTCAACGATTTTCAACACCATTCAACAGCCACAAAGGATGATATTCAACATTATACAACAATTTATTTAATATTCAACAAATAGTATAATATATAAATATCTATAAATAAAGCAGTTACGTCTTTGTTGCAAGTGTTGAATCCGTTGAATGGGAAATGTATCTATTCGGTTTTAAATTATTTTTTCTTCTATGCTCGCGGCGTTTATAACGGTATTGCTTTGCTATGTTTTCTTGCTATAGGAAACTTAAGAACTCCATACACTGTCATTGTGTACATGATTCCGCATCTTTCCACACTTTTCCACAATGCTTATTCGTTTCCACAATATCTCCACCATTTAGAGGTATTTTCTACAATCCTACTTGGCTCAATCTGCGGTAAAATCAGGTTATAGAAGTTGTGGAGGCTGTTTCTCGGTTTTTCTATCCGTCTATTTCCGGTGAACGATTATTTAGGTATCACTTTTTGCCTTTCTCCCGGTCGCTTATGAGGTGGGTTGTGCTACTGCTTAATGGGCAGAGGGTTGTGGCTCGATGTCCCAACAGGCGGGGCTTGCACGCCGGGCACTACCGCTCATGCACTTGCCACGTGTTCCGCTTCTGCTGCTCGTCCTTCTTGGCTTTCAAGTACTGCTCCGAATTGCCATATCGCTTTGGAGATTTATGTTGTTCCTTTTAGCAATGCAAAGGTAGTTGGTTCTTTCCGTATGGCAAGGCTAAACATGTTCCGGCGCACGAGTGCTTAAAATTTCTCCAGTCCTTCAGATAGTAAATTTTGCGGAAGTCTTGCTGTTAACGGATCTGGGGAACTGCACTTGCGTCAACTCTGAAAGCATTGTAAAAGAAACAAATCTCAAAACAATATGTCTAACAATTCTAAAAACAGTACAATTATGAAAGCATCTAAGAAGAACAATCAGTCCACAGAAGTTCAGAACATCCAAGTGGAGCAACCGCAAACAGAGCGTCAGAGCCTCCGTCAGTTATGCAAGCAACTCCGCGCCAAGTTTGGTACTGATGAGCGCATCAACATCCTCCTCTGCACCTATTACAAGCAGCTGCACAATCTCCCCATCCTCAAAACCCGCGAACAATGGGAGAATGAAGGCTACAAAGTATTTGATACCTCTCTCAATCGCTTTCCCGCATGGGGCAAGCCGGTAAGCCGGAAAAACAAGGAAACAGGTGAAACCTACACATTCTTCCCCGTTACCCATTTTTATGTACCGCAGGCAGTTTGCCAAGCACAATAAGTAGAAAAGCCACTCGCCTCAAATGGCGGGTGGCTATAACCTCTCAAAACAATAGCCATTATGAAAGCGCAATACACACAACTCAGTTTTGATTTCGAGTTCAATCAAGTTTCCACTGTCGTTGAGAAAGAAAATAAGTGCGAGGTCAAGCAAACAGTCACCGCACGCTATTCCATCACCAAGGCAGAGTTCGAAGCGCAAATGGCGCTTGAGAATGATTTAATAAATGGCCGTGGTGCTTGGCTCTACGCTCAATTGGAGCGTGAGTTAGCACACGAGCGCAAAGCGGCAAGAATGATGGCAGAGTTCGAAGCCCTCCGCGCTGAAGCCTATAAGTATTACTTATAGCCAGAGCCGATTTAGGCTCTTTCTTTCCCCGACTGTCTGCAGCGTTTTTTTATGACTATTTTTATTTGGGCGTTCCCGGCATAGTTCTGCAGATCCGTTTCTCCAGAGCTACGTCGGTCGGGCTTTGCAGGGGTTCACAAGTTCCGCATTATTGCATAATACCCAAGCCCTTCCAATCCCTAACGCGGGGGGATGTGATTGTTCTCCATCCTATAAAATGTTAGCAAAAACGATAACAACTCCTTTTCGTATAATATATAGTAGTGTTCTAAATTTTATTGATATGAAAGAGACTTTAAAATCAGTTTCGGACGTTGAGTCCGGTGTTAAAAATTTGTCTGAAGAACAAGTCAAACAGCAGTTCCGTCCGTTTGTGGAGTCTGTCGCCCGCCGGCAAAAACTAAGCGGCAATCCGTTCCCTGATGAGGAATTGTTCTCGCTCGGCGAGGAAGGGCTGTTGGAAGCTTGGCATCAGTACGACCCCGCCTCTGGTTGCAAGTTTGTCCCTTATGCAGTTTGGTTTGTTCGAAAAGCTATGGAAAGGAGGTTGCAATGAAATTGGCTATCGTCGGTACGAGAAATCCAAGTATCTCGTACGAGCAATTTAAAGAAAAACTTGGGCAAGTGATCTTTTACAAAGTGGATGCGGTTGTTTCCGGTGGCGCGGTAGGTATTGATGCCTACGCCAAGCGCTATGCGGAAGAAAATAACCTGCCGTTGATTGAGCATCTCCCTGACTATGAGACCTACGGTCGCAGGGCTCCGCTGATGCGGAACACGCTCATCGTCAACGATGCAGACAGGATGGTTGCCTTTCCGTCCGGAGAATCGAAAGGTACGTATGATTCCATCCGCAAGATGGAACGAGAGGGTAAACGAGTAAACATTATTAAGATATGATCTATCGAGGAGAATTGTATTATGGTCCGGAGAAAAAGACCGTGTTTGTAGTGTATGGCAGTTATGAGAACGTCGGCAAGGCTTTGGGGATTGCAGATATGTATCTTTCGGATGAGGAATATCCGTACAGGACTTGCTCGCAGCTATCGCTCTGGGAGTATTGGTTTGTGAGACCTTACTACGCTGTACTGGAGTGGTTTCAGCGGAAATCTTAACTTTTTTCTTGCATATGTCAGAAAAAAGCAGTACCTTTGCGCCAAAACTTTGGCGCATGGAAGTTAAAGTAACGATTGAGAACGGCAATATAGCCCGTATCTACACCACGCAAGGCGAGTTATTCTGTTCGTTGGAATTGCCCCCTGAAAAAGGCAAGATCACCAACGACTGGATGGCTTATCGCCTTGACCATCTGTTCTACGAAGACTATAAGTCCGCAGACCGGTTGGACATCATCGCGTTTGTCATCAAGCAGTGCAAGAAAGAGGGATTCACTCCGCGTCTCTACTTCGACGACGAGCAGAGCCGACAGAATATCGGTGCGCTTATTCGCGAGGTGCGTCTGCAGCGCGGCTTGAAAGCAAGAGACGTAGCTATGTTGGTTGGGCTTGCGGCGCCTAATTATTGCCATATCGAGAGCGGGCAGACCTCGCCTACCTACAAGACGTTGGTGCGTATAGCCGATGTCCTCGATATTCGTTTGGACATCCTGCCGACTGAGACTACCCCCATTAATATAGAGGAACGCGCGGAGACTGCGCGCGAGAAAGAGCGGGAGGCGCTGGAGAAGCAACTGGTCGCTCAAGTGCGCAAGGAGCATCGTGAGTTAATGAACCACTCCGCTAATTACGTCAAGAAGACAAAGTACTATAAACAACTCCTTAAAGAATTAAATATAGAATAGAATCATATGGCTGAATTTGTTTTTAAGTATGGTCCAAAAAAGAGACCTAAAGTAAATAAAATCCAGAGTTATGAGGGATGGAAAGAGGCCTTCATTAAGCACGATTCTCCTATTCATTGGAAAGATGGAAGGAGTGCGCAAAGTTTGGCTGGGGATTTTATGCTAAACAATACGCCTGGACGAGAGATGCTTGTTCAAATAGTGGAGCAGATAACTAGAACCGAAATTGCAGGCAACATTGAGGCATATATTGAACACGAAAGTAAGATTGATGGATTTAGAGGAAAAGCCCGGATGCAGGATCTGGCTGCATTTGGGAAATTTCGAAATGATCAACCATTCTTTATTGGTGTGGAAGCGAAAGTAGATGAAACTTTTGATGAAACTATAGGCGAAAAGGCTTTTGAAATCGAAAAACACCGAGCTAAAAAACCGACCACAAAACAACATGAAAGATTGATGAACTTGCTACATAATTTCTTGCATGTGCAATTTGACAGAGGCGGTTTTCCCGAGTTATCGGACGTGCCTGCAGAAATTAAAAATTTGCGGTACCAACTATTGTATTATTTGGCTGGTTCTTTTAGAGAAGACGCAAAGATCATCTTTATGCCAGTAGTTGTGTATAAATCCAATGGCTTACATTTTGGGTGCTATGATTCAAATATTGGCACACAAAATCAGATTGACTATGAGAATTTCAGAAAGGCACTTGGGTTTCAAGAATATAAAACGATTCAATTTGCAGGTAGCGATATAGTAGTGTATTATGCTAAGCTTAAAGACTGGCGGGACAATACCGAAAAGGATGTCTATACATGCTATATAGTTAGATAAAATGCTAAAAAATCAATAAAATCGCATTTTTCTCTCCACCTACAATTCACCCCTAAAAGCCTCGTATCTCATTGTATATGAGGCTTTTTCGTGCTATCTAATACGCAAAATTAGCAAAAACGATAACAACCCTCTTTCGTATAATAGATTCATAACAATTAAATTTTTGAAGTTATGAATCGCAAAATTAACATTACCAACACGACCCAAGAGTCAACCAATCACCTCCGTCAAGTACCCCTCTTCCTCGAAGACCGCCCGGACACGCACCTCGCTACCTACGCCGAGAACGTCTATATTGGCGGACGCAAAGCCCTCACCGAAGGCAAGTTCCATGATATGTTCCTCGCCGGAGATGGCCACGAACTCGAAGACTACACCGACGAGAACGGCAAGCAGCGCATCGCCCACGCACGATCGATCTACTCGTCCTCTATGCTCGCGTACAATTTCTTCCATTGGATCAGCCCCGAACGTCCGCTCACGCTCAACGGCACCACCTACGACAAGGTCTATTTCGAAGTCAAGTTCCCCATCTTCACCAAGTCCACCGAAGGACGCCCTGTCAACCGCCCGTCGAACATGGACGTCGTGCTCATCAGCGAGGACTGCCTGACGATGCTGTGCATCGAATCTAAATACACCGAGCACACCCATCACCAGACGGCCATCTTCTCCGATGCCTACATAACCCCCTCGTGCTACTACAAGGGCAACCCCTACTGTGCCACCTTCCAGCGCCTCGCAATGTGCTACAACGAGAAATCGAACGGCTACTTCGCTGGCATCAAGCAGAACGTCAGCCACCTCATCGGAATCACCAACGTGATGCACGATGACAAAGCGCTCGCTTGGTTCAAAGCCAACAACCCCTACATCGAACCCGAAGTGCTCGCGCAAATCAGCCACAACACCGAGTTCATCTTCACCAACCTCCTCTACTGCCGCCCGGAAGACGTGGACGACTTCTTCGGTGACCTCCAAGCAGAGGAACACCCATATCCGTACCTGCTCGCCGAACTGCTCTTCGACGACCTGCAAAAGAACTTGGACGAACCGCTGCTGCTCTCCTCGTTCATAAAGACCTATCCCGAACTCTTCGCTGAGGTGCAGTCCCAAATGCAGAAGCCTCTTGCGGACTACCTAGACAACCGCTACGTGCTCACTCCGCAACCGCATTTTGCACTGCCGGAAGGCTACGACACCGCTGACCATTACCTCATCGATGTCGTCATGGAAGGAGCTCGCAAGCGCTACAAGAACCACTACTCCGATGAGGTGTCCGCGCGCATCAAAAGCGAACTCAAAGCCATCCGCGTCCGGCACTGGGCAGACCGTTTCCTCATCATGTGGGATCTGATGCGCGAACTGCACCAAAACCGCTTCTGCACCACTCCCGGAGGCAACCGCACCGCTGGCAGCGTCGTAGCCTACTGCCTCGGTATAACCGATGTTGAACCCCTCGGTGCTAACCTCAGCGAAGCCGGTATGTTCTACCGTCCTACCTTCCCGGACTTGTTCATAGAACTATCCAAACCCGGAACTGCTTTTGCCGACCAATACACGCAGGAGAAATACGGCGATCTGGCATCGAAGATTGTCTATCGCTATTATTACATCATGGATATCGTCGAGCAGACCATTGCTAACCTTGACATCGACATCAACTTCAGCGCCATCCCTTACGATTCCCCGGAACTACTTCGGTTCTTCATGAACGATGACAATTGGCGTCAATACACCTATTTCGGGCAGTGTGATATGGATCGACTTCGCGGACTTGACAACCCAACCCTTGAAGATATGGTATATATCTTTGGCGACCGTCCATTTGAGAATGGCAAGCACGTTACTATCAATCGCGAGCATTGTTACGGACGCTGCGTCCTCTTCCTCCGCACCGCGTGGCTCAAGATGCATTTCCCCGAGACTTTCAACAAGGTTGCGGACGCTCGCTTCAAGCCCGGCAATTATCATCAACTGATCGTCGCTGGATTGAAAGAAGATGAAATAGAATCCGAAGTTATTTCGTCCATGGTAAGTATTGGTTCTAAAGGAACTCCGGTTGCGTTATTTACCAAGAAAGGGAACAAAGAGACAACGGCTCATATATTAAAGACATTTTCTTCGGAAGAACTTCGTGATAAACCCATCTATTTGGATGACACACAAAATCTGACCATAACAGAGCTAAGATCAAGATTGAATAGTCTTTATAAGGAACATGATGTCAAGTTGGTGTATATTGAAGATTTTAATGATATTGAGATTGACCTGCCCAATTACGATACAATCAAACGACTTTGTGCTAAAGAAGCAATGTTTGAAGATATTGTATTAGGTACCATAATGTGCGAACGAGATGCATATGATGAGGTAGCAGATTTTTTGCACCCGGAAGTGTTTGAAAAACCTCAAAACCGTCTGGTATATGACGCTATCTACCAGTTAGCTAAAAAGAAGCAACCGAAGTTCATCGATTCGGTTGCAGAGCGAATGAAACTTGATGGGACGCTGGATCAGGTTGGAGGAATGGAGTATCTTGTAGAATTAACCCGACATATATCTTCTACGCGTCAATTACGCACCTATGCGCAGATTATGGCAGTTAAAGTTTGTCTATCCAAATAACTATTACAACTATGAGACCCAATTTATTAGACTTCACGCCCGATGGTCAAGCCATCATCAATATGCCGAATTACAAAGACATCTCTTTCTTGGACAACTTCGGCTTTAGTCCTATCGAATGCGTCGAGCAGGAAGTTACCCAAGCGGACTGCCCCGAACGCGCAGCATTTTTGGAACATTACATTAGGATGTACAAGGAGACATTCACCACTCCTCCAAACTCCTATCTCAAAGAGATAGATGAGGATGAAGAAATGGATTTTGAGGCACTGGATGAACGTTCTATCTGCTTTCGTAATATTCGTTTGCTTCACACTTCCGCATGGTACATGATGGGACATGTTAACTCCGAAATCAACGCCATCAAACGCCACCTTGAAGAGCTTGACGGACAACACGTTGCAGCGGAGAATTTAGAGGAAGTTATTCGGCTCATTAGACAATCACGCGACCCAAAAGACGCTTGTTCTCGCCTGCAGAAGCGGTTTGAGATTGGCTATATAAAAGCCCAATATATTCTGAACCTGCCTCTTACTAAGCTAAGCGCTTTGGATATTGTCCAGACGGCCATAGAGAAAGAGGACTACAAAAAACGCCTTGAGTTCTTACTCAAACTCCAACCCAACGGAGTGATGGGTGCGATGTACTTTAGCAAAAAAGGTATTCCCTTCCAATTATCATGAGAGGTCTTGAAACTGGTATCGAACATATTGACAAAGGCTTTCGAGGACTGAAAGACGGCAAACTGTATTGCCTCTTCTGCCTTGATGAACAAGAGCGCACCAACCTCATTGCCCAGACGGTAATGGGGTTGGCAACGCGCGACAATAGTGTCTTGCTTTTCTCCTCAGAGAAAGATCGTCGTACGATGTTCCAAATGCTATTTGATATCTATTGGCAAATGTGCGACGCAGATGTGCAATTCGACGATATTGAACGCCGACACCTCATGTTGTATAAGATGGGAAAACTCCCCATCTGGATAGAGGACATCTCTGAACTCAGTTACGCTTCTATACAAGCTACAATCCAACGCATCTGTCTGCTCAACAAACACGCCATTGAGGTCATCGTCGTTGACAACCTCTCGCAGATGAAAACTGACTTTGTTGTTACTTCTAAAGAGTACGCAATCATGGCTAATCTGTATTTGCTAAAGATGGTTGCTAAGAAGCAGAAAATTCCCGTATTGCTTATTGGTGATGGTAATAGTATGCCAGTAATCAACAGCAACGAATATGTTGATAAAGTGCATAATTATGAGTCCATAGAGAAAACTATTGTAAAGATATATTATCCTAATTGACCACCGACATTGCCGGTGGCTTTTTTTATAGCCGCCGGAGACGTGCTCTACCTGCCGGTGGCTGCAGCTACCTCCGGTGGAAGACTACAGCCCTTTGCTGTACCGGCTTCGACTACACCCTGCGAGCGTCCGGCATGACGCATTTTCCTCCCCTGTTCTCCAGTGCGGTCGCTGTGATGAACACCCCCGCTTGATATAAACTGTGTTTGTGCGGTGCTATTGCGTTGATACATGCAAAGTATCTGCGCTTTTTCTTCGTTCCTTTTAGCAATGCAAAGGTAGTTGGTTCTTTCCGTATGGCAAGGCTAAAACATGTTCCGGCGCTGAAGCTTAAAATTTCTCCAGTCCTTCAGATAGTAAATTTTGCGGAAGTCTTGCTGTTAACGGATCTGGGGAACTGCACTGCGTCAACTCTGAAAGCATTGTAAATGGAACAAAAAACACCGATACTTTTGTACGCATGTATAACAACTTTAAAAATATCACCGCTATGCAAACCAGTTTATTTGAAATCAATCTTTTTGTTCCAGCCACCACCCCGGAGAACATTAATAAAAGAAAACATTCCACCTCCACTATTACCGCATATATGAGCGATGAGGATGTCGATTGGGGAGATATTTACGAGGATTACGAAGATTTTTCCTACTGCAACCAAACATGGGCATAAATAACATTTTATTAACTTTCTAAATTTTTACGATTATGTATTACAGAGAACCATTAACGAAAGAAGAAATCCGTGCACACGCTGCACACTATGAGAACAGCAACCCCGCAGTTTATTGTGGCACCTATGCCAAGTACAACAACGGCAGTCTCTACGGCATGTGGATTGATTTATCAACCTTTGATGAGTACGCCGATTTTATTAAGTTTTGCAACCGCCTGCACGCGGATGAAGCCGATGCGGAGCTAATGTTTCAGGATTACGAGCACTACCCGTCGCAGTGGTATTGTGAAGGCTGCATGGGTGCAGAAACGTTCGAACGTATCAAAGAGTATGCCGAGTTGAGCGAGGAAAAGCGCGAAGCCTACGAAGCGTATCTGAGCAATTGGGATGAGGGCACGCTCGAAGATTTTGAAGATCGTTTCGAGGGCAAGTACGATAGCCCGGAAGATTTCGCCGAGTACCTTTGCGAGGAGTGCGGCTACTTCAAGAACCTCCCGCAGTGGCTCCAGTGCTGCATTGATTATTCGGCAGTGTGGCGCTCACTCGATACCGGTGGCGATTACACGGAGGTCGATGGCTTTATCTTCAGAGCTTAGTGAGAAGCGGGGCAACCCGCTTTCTCATTGACTGACCGGCACAAAATGACCATTTCGCAGCGTAAATCTGTGGAATTCCACAAAAAAACTCTGAAAATTTGCACTTTTCCATCTAAAATATTTGCACAATTCAAAAAAATATAGTACTTTTGCAGCGTAAAAATGTGGAACTCCACAAAAAAACTCTGAAAATTATGGTATTTAATCGTGATTTGTATCTTCAAAAGCTTATCAGCGCCAGCAACAATGACATGATTAAGATTGTTACAGGTGTCCGTAGATGCGGAAAGTCGTA
>JAFPNK010000109.1 GCA_017401985.1 Paludibacteraceae bacterium
CTATCGGGAAGGTCACCTGGCTAGGGGACCGCGCCCGCGTCGAAATCGAGTTCGACGAGCCCCGCACCATCCGCGAAGGTACGCAGTTCAACAACGTGAACTACGCCATCATGGGCCAGCGCAGGCTCGAGATTGAGCCGAACAAGCACGGCAAGGTGCTCCCCCAAGACTACATTCACCAGGGCAAGTTCGAGCCGGGCATCGCCGAGGCGCTGCGCTACATGGAAGACGTGAACGCCCAGATTACCCGCGTCCGCGAAGTAATAATGCTTATCGCGAACGGGGATTCCACGCACCAGTCCGCCCAGGAAATCTACGAGAACGTGATGGGCACCATCGAAGGCATCCTCGAGAGCGCCGACAAGACTGTTGACCGCCTGAACCCCGCCATCAAGGGCATCATCCAGCAGATTAACGATGCGGGCAACACGGTTGCCGGCATGGCAGACCAGGTCGATACCACCGTGAAGACCACTACTGACGCCCTGAACGTCAAGATTGGCGTGTCTTGCGGAAAGAGAGGGATTCGAACCCCCGGTACCTTTCAGTACTTCGGTTTTCAAGACCGACGCAATAGACCACTCTGCCATCTTTCCTTCAAAAAAGCGTGCAAAATTACTGCTTTTTTATGACATATGCAAGTTTATGCGCGTTTTTTTTGCATTTTTTATCGTTTCTCTGCTCCGATAGTAGTCATTTCTCCGTGCCCCGGATAGACTTGTACATCGGATGGCAACGCGAACAGGCGTTCCAGCGAATCAATCAGTTGGAAATAATTCCCTCCCGGCAAATCGGTTCGACCGTAGCCCATTTGAAAAAGCGAATCACCGCTGAAGAGCACTTTGTCTTCCTCAAAATAGAGGCACACACTGCCCGGAGTATGGCCGGGAGTTTCGAGCAATTGAAAATTGCTTATTGGAGATTGTTGATGGGACAATTCAGATTTTAGATTTTCTATTGGAAACGATTCCGCTTTCCTTCTCACGCCGAACAGATCGTACTGCTGCTGCATGGCTTGAGCCATGGGGATATCCGCTGCATGCATGTACACCGCTGTCTGCCATTGATCGCACGCCCATTTAGCACCCCACAGATGATCCAAGTGGCCGTGAGTGGCGATGAGCGACAATTTAGGATTTGGGATTTTAGATTTTTGATTTTCTATATAATCCAGCAATTGCTGTTGCTCGTATTCGTAAGAACACGCCGGATCGATCAGCAACACCTGCTCATCGGTTGTCACCACATAACAATTGGTCTCAAACGGACCGAATATGAAGCGTTTTATTTCCAACATTCCTGACAAATTTTGGGAGTTTGAGCAAAAGCAGCTTGGCGGAACGCTTTCGCTTTGTCACTTGCGAACAACTGTGCGAGTGGCGTTTTCATTATATTGCCGTACGCATGCGAATGCGCTTTGTCGTAACAGCAGGGCAACACCTCACCCGTTGTCGTAACGACCACTCCACTCCACACACGAAAACACCCCTTGCGTAACGCGCGGCGATGATACGTACCATCCGCTCCTTTCACATACCGGCTGTATCGCGGTTCGGTCGGCATCAACGGATGGCCGTCGGCATAGTCGTACAACTGCGCGGTTTTGAAGACGAGCCTGTCTGCGCCTAAGGCTTTGTAGTCGCGCCGGAACTGCTCCCACTCGTGCTCGTTGGTACGTAAGCGGAGGCATTGGAGTTCGATTAAGGGTGAGCGGTGAGAGGTGAGAGGTGAGAGGTTTTTCGCTTCTCTCAACCACCGCAGTGCTGCCTTCGTTTTCTCGAGACTGCCGCCTATTCGATACGCATTATAGGACTCCTCCGTCAGGCCGTCCATCGAGATGATAATACGGTCGAGCCCGGACTGCACCAGTTGTTCTGCCAGTTCAGGCGTCATCGCTTGAGCATTCGTACTGACGATGGTGTACAAACCCGCCTCATGCGCCTGAGCTATCATCTGCGGCAGATCCGGATGCAACAGCGGTTCGCCTTGAAAATAGAATTGCATGGTATGAGCGTACTGTGCCGTTTCGCTCAACACGCGCTTCCATACTTCCCGGGAGATGAACCTTTCACCTTTCACCTTTAACCTTTCACCTTTACCCATCCCCACCGGACAGGCAGGGCAATGCAATTGGCACACTGCGGCCGGTTCCACCGACACGAACAAAGGCATATGCGAATTACGCACTAAGCCGAAACGACTTAGCGCGTAATTCCAATAGCACCGCAGTGCATTAATGCAACGCGATTTTGTTAACACGGCGTTCATGACGTCCGCCTTCAAAATCAGTTTGGAAGAACTTACGCACTATATCCAGCGCCTTAGGTGCGGAAATGAAGTTAGCCGGCAGACCGAGCACATTCGCATTATTGTGCGCACGAGCCAATTCTGCCAGTTTGGTTTCCCAACAGAGCGCTGCGCGAATACCCTGGTGTTTATTAGCCGTCATGCAAATACCGTTTCCGGTCGAGCAGATGACGATACCGAACTCATATTCCCCTTTCTCCACAGCGGCTGCCAGCGGATGCGCGAAATCCGGATAGTCACAACTCTCGGTGTTATAGCAACCGAAATCTTTCACTTTAGCACCGTTGTCCTCCAGGAACAGCTGTACCTGTTGTTTCAATTCAAAACCCGCATGATCGCTAGCCAGCGCGATAGTCATTTCACTAAATGGTTTCATATATGTAGTATTTAAAGTTATTGAACAGGAAGAGCGGGAACAAAGATTGCCGCCAGATTAGCAAACATCAACTTGCAGGCGATCGCCAGCACGATGATACCGAAGAACTTACGGATAATATACAGCGTTGTTTGTCCCATAAACTTGGTCAACCAGTGGGTTCCGATCAGCACAAAATACAGCACCAATATACAGAGTATCAATGCGATACACAGGTTCACGGTGGTATATTCCGCCGTGATAGCCAGCAGTGCAGTGAACGCACCGGGACCCGCGTACATCGGGAAGGCTAACGGCACGATCGAACTGCCGCTTCCTATTTCACCCTCCAGTTTGTCATTTTGGAAAATGACTATATCGAGCACCATCTCCATCGCCATCAGGAAGATAACAAAACCACCGGCAATAGCGAAATACTCTATCTTCACTCCGAAAATCTTTAGAATCCACTCTCCCGCAAAAAGGAAGGCAAGCAAGATAATCAGACTGGCCAGACAAACACGCCAGGCACTAATCTTGATCCCTCGTTTCTCCATATTGATAGTGACGGGAATATTGCCGAACGGATCAATGATAGCAATCATGAATACAAAGGCGGATAAAATCTGCCAAATATCCAATTGCGCAAAGAATTGTTGCAATGTATCCATAGCTTTTTTTCGAATTAGGGCACAAAATTACAAAAATTCTTGCATATATGCAAATTTTTTACTAATTTTGCAGCGATTTTCAAGAAAATATAAATTTTATTCGAATATGATTAACTCTCAAGACATCAAAAACGGCGTATGCATTCGCATGGACGGCCGTCTGTATTTCGTAATTGAGTTCTTGCACGTTAAACCGGGCAAGGGCAACACTATTATGCGTGTTAAATTCAAAGATGTAGTGGACGGTCGCGTTCTGGAGCGCCGCTTCAATATCGGTGAGAAGCTGGAGGATGTTCGCGTGGAGCGCCGTCCGTACCAGTTCCTCTACAAAGAGGGTGAAGATTATATCTTCATGAACAACGAGACCTTCGAGCAAGTGCCTATTGCACACGACCTGATCACAGGTGTTGACTTCTTGAAAGAAGGAATGGTAGTTGAAGTTGTTTCCGATGCTTCTACCGAAACCGTACTGTTCGCCGAACTGCCGACTAAGGTTGAGCTCGCTGTTACCTACACCGAGCCGGGTCTGAAAGGCGATACCGCTACCAACACGCTCAAACCGGCTACGGTTGAGACCGGCGCTGAGGTACGCGTTCCGTTGTTCATCAACGAAGGTGAGATCATCCGCATCGACACCCGCGACGGTTCTTACTGCGAGCGCGTTCGTTAATCGTCAAAAGAGGGGACGAACGATTGCTGCCGGTTGATTTTATAGAAAGTATGCATCAGCAAATGGGCAATGAGGCCGAATTGCTGATCCAGGCGCTGGAAACAGAGCCTGTTACTTCTATCCGGCTCAATAGCAAACTGGACGTCCTTACGTTCGACTGCGACACGGACGAAGTGCCGTGGCACATCGACGGATATTATCTGAGTGAACGACCGCAGTTCACACTTGACCCGCTTTTTCACGCCGGTTGCTACTATGTGCAAGAGGCCAGTTCAATGTTCATTCAACAGGCGCTGGAGCAATACGTTGATCCATCGTCTATTGTACTGGACCTCTGCGCAGCACCGGGCGGCAAGAGTACCCTGATCAGCGAATACCTGGGACGGGACGGATTGCTGCTTAGCAACGAAGTGATACGTCAGCGGGTCTTCATTCTTAGCGAGAACATACAAAAATGGGGCAATGGCAATACCGTTGTCACCCACAACACCGCGGCTGAATACGGCGAGCGGTGCAAGCACCTGTTCGATTGTATCTTGGTCGATGCGCCCTGTTCCGGTGAAGGTATGTTCCGCAAGGATGAGCAAGCCCGCAACGAATGGAGCCTCAAAGCCGTCAAGCAGTGTGCCGAGAGACAACGAAGCATATTGATGGATGTGTGGGACGCACTCAAACCGGGCGGTATTATGCTCTACTCCACTTGCACCTTCAATCAAGAGGAGAATGAGAAAAACGTAGAGTGGATGGCAGAGACGCTGGGCGCAGAGGTGCTGCCGATTGATTACGAACCCGAATGGGGCATCGTCGAAGGATCGGTAGGTTATCATTTCTATCCGCATCGGGCGAAGGGAGAGGGATTTTACTTATGCGCCTTGCGTAAGTACGAAGGCATGCTGGATCCGGCCAAGATTAAAGCGCCTAAGAAACCTGTCGCTATGCCGCATCCGGAGTATATGCCGGTGATGAACAGTTGGCTCCAGCATCCTGATGAGTGGACTATCCGTTATTCCGACCGCTTTGCAACGGCCTATCCGCTCAAATACAAAGAAATCATCGACTGGTTATCTACCCAGTTAACGTGTATCTCCACCGGTTTTGGTCTCGGTGAAGAGCGCGGTCGCGGTATCGCGCCTCAGCATAGTCTGAGTATGACCAAAGCTATTCGCAAAGAAGCGTTCCCTATGGTGGAACTGACGCGTGAACAAGCGCTCAGTTATCTTAGGACTGAGGCTTTGCAGCTCGCCGGTGTCCCCCTCGGTTTGGTCCTTTTGACTTATGAGGGTGTCCCCCTCGGTTTCGCGAAGAATGTCGGGAACCGCCTGAATAACCTTTACCCGAACGAGTGGCGGATTCGCCACCTGTAACCCGTGGCCCGTCACCCGTAACCCCTAAAAACCTTTCTATCCTTTTCCAATAATGCACATCATCCGGCGAGATAAGCGTCATTGCTTCCCCGCTGTTCTCTGCGCGTGCGGTACGGCCGATGCGATGCACATAGTCCTCCGGGTCGTGCGGCACATCATAATTGATAACCAGCGGTACATCCGTCACGTCTATTCCGCGTGCCACTACATCGGTAGCCACCAACACTCCCACTTTGCCGTTACGAAAATCCAGCATTACCTGATCGCGTTCGTTCTGCTCCAGATCAGAATGCATCGCCCGCGCGTCTATTTGTAAGGAGCGCAAGGTACGCGTAAGCTCTTTCACCCGCTGCTTCTTGCCGGCAAATACGATCACCTTCTTCAGGGACGACTCCTGTCCTCCATCACCCGTAACCCGTAACCGCTCCAGCGTAGCTAACACCGCCTCCACTTTCTTAGACTCATCCACGTACTGATGCATCTGTTTGATGGTCTCAGGCGGACGGGAAACAGCTATCTGCACTTCAACCGGGTTGCGTAGTATCGTTTTGGCCAATTGGCGAATCTTCGGAGGCATGGTAGCAGAGAAAAGGAGCGTTTGACGGTCTTTAGGAAGCTTGCGAACGATGGTCATGATATCATCGTAAAATCCCATGTCGAGCATTCGGTCCGCTTCGTCCAAAATAAAATACTTGACGCCGGAGAAATCGACATCGTAGATATTCATCTGACTAAGCAAACGTCCCGGCGTGGCAATGACGATGTCCGCTCCGCGCTGCAATCCCGCCACCTGATTACCCCACGCGCCGTTGTCCTTGCCTCCGTAGATGGCCACAGACGAGAACGGTACGTAGAAACCGAAGCCCTCCATCTGCTGGTCTATCTGCTGCGCCAATTCGCGCGTCGGAGCCATGATGATGGCGTTCAGTTTGTCCGGATCATGATTATCGAAAGCCAGGTTGGTGAGCAGCGGTAGTATATACGCCGCCGTCTTGCCGGTTCCGGTCTGGGCGCACGAGATCACATCATGCCTTTCCAAAATAACCGGAATCGTCTTCTCCTGCACCGGGGTACACTCATCGAAATGCATGTCCCACAATGCATCCAACACCTCGTCCGATAATGCTAATTCGTCGAAGAACATCTCTCAACTTTCAACTTTCAACTTTATCTACCGCTCCCAACCTTCGAACACTTCCGGGCCGTAGATATTATCTTCGCTTGCGTCATGGAGCGGAGCCCAGAGTTGTGCAAAGAACGGGTTCTGTTTGGCTACGCGATCCCAATGCCACGGTACTTGTTTCTCTTTCGGTTCATGTGCGTACGGGTACGGCATATCAAACGGCGACCAGTGCCCGCCTAACAGGATCAGTCTGCGTCCGGCCTTGAACGTGTTGCCGTTCGCGTCTTCCCAAGTGTCATTACCCAGATACTTACCACCACGGAAAGCCGCAGCCTTATTCAATTCAGCATCCGTCAGCGCATCGACATCCTTGCTCTCGTCGTATCCGTGATCGAGCAACACCGGCGTCTCGCTGTTATGGCTTACATCGAAATGCTTCCAGTCCGGAATAGCCTTATATGCCTCCAACGAACCATAGTAAGCCGCAATGCGCTTACGCACACGCTCGCTTAACGCCTGTTCACGTCCGGATGCGATCCGGATCCACCACTGCGTGCCGTGCTCTTCGCTGTTCGCCAGATGACGCATAGCCAACTTGACGCAATGCGGGAACAGCTTGGCGATGTGCGTTTTGGATGCGAATTTGATACCCCAAGGCAGCGAAGGTGCCTTCGCCATCTGCGCGAAGTACTCTTTCACCGGCACGTTGGCGCGGAAATGCAGCAGGTTCTCCAATTTGTCTCCATCAATATACC
>JAFPNK010000110.1 GCA_017401985.1 Paludibacteraceae bacterium
CAAGACTCGTATTACAAGGATAGCAGTAACGTACCCGTCGAGGAACGTCAGAATATCAACTTCGACCATCCTGATGCCTTCGATTGGGAATTGCTCAGCAAGCATATCAAGATGCTGAAGGAGGGCAAGTCGATAGAGCAACCTATCTATTCCTATATTACGTGTACGCGCTCGGAAGAAACGATTCATATCGAGCCGCGCGAAGTAATTGTTGTGGAAGGAATTATGGCGCTTCGTGAACCCCGCATGCGTGAGCAAATGGACCTCAAGATTTTCGTAGATGCCGATGCGGACGATCGCCTGATACGTGTGATGAAGCGTGACGTACTCGAGCGAGGACGTACTGCCGAGCAAGTCATCGAGCGCTACCAACGCGTACTCAAACCGATGCACGAGCAGTTTATTGAACCCTGTAAACGCTATGCCGATGTGATCGTGCCGCAGGGTGGACATAACAACGCGGCCATCAATATGCTGGCGAAGTTCGTCAAACAGCAGTTACGCGAGAACAAAGATTAATATACGATTATTAAGATTTGGTGCG
Source organism: Paludibacteraceae bacterium (assembly GCA_017401985.1). Classification (GTDB taxonomy): domain Bacteria; phylum Bacteroidota; class Bacteroidia; order Bacteroidales; family Paludibacteraceae; genus Colicola. The sequence goes on from JAFPNK010000110.1 coordinate 545, forward strand.
TTTTTAACCTGCAGGGGTTAATCTGCTGGTAATCTGCTGGTCAATTGCTATGTAAATGCTGGGTAAATCCTATGCAAAAAATGTTCTATTTTTAAGATTTTGTTTTTCCAACTCTTCTGGACATATCTCAAAATAGGAACCTTCACCCTCGGTGGAGGTTATGCCATGTTACCCCTTATCCAGCGTGAGGTAGTCGATCGCCAAGGGTGGATTGACGAAGAAGAATTTCTGAATATGATTGCCCTCGCGCAAGCCGCCCCGGGATTGATAGCCGTCAATTCCGCTATCTTCATCGGTTGGCGTGTAGGCGGATGGCGTGGTGTCGCCGGAGCCGTATTAGGCGCCGTTCTTCCGTCCTTTCTCATCATTCTCGCTATCGCTACGGTCTTTGCGGAATGGAAAGAACTACCTGCCGTGGAAGCGGCCTTCAAAGGAATCCGTCCGGCTGTCGTAGCACTTATCGCGGCGCCCTTAATGAAGATGGCGCGGGCAGCAAAGATATCATGGCTCACGCTCCTCATTCCTATTGCTGCGGCTTTGCTCATCTGGCTCGGACATGTGAATCCCGTGTGGGTCATTCTCGCCACGATCATCATCACGCTCGTCATTGTGGATATTGTGGAAAGGAGGCGGAAATGATTTATTTGCAACTCTTTCTGAGCTTCTTTAAGATCGGTCTCTTCGGCTTCGGAGGCGGCTTGGCGATTTTGTCCCTCATCGAGATGGAAGTTGAGTCGAACGGATGGATGAGTCAGCAGGAATTCGTGGACATAGTAGCCGTTAGTCAGGTCACACCTGGCCCGATTGGCATCAACTGTGCAACATATGTCGGTTATACTACTGCCGGTTTCTGGGGGAGTGTGTTGTCCACCGTTGCTATCGTATTACCGAGTTTGATTATCATGCTCAGTATCTGTAAGGCTTATTTCTGGCTTACGAATCGTTTTCATGGTAATCCGTATTTCGAGCAGACACTCCGTATGCTTCGTTTTACCGTCATCGGACTCGTGGCATCGGCGGCCTTAATCCTGATCAAACCGACCAATTTCATAGACGCCACTTCGTGGATCATCTTTGCATTGGTTGCATTCTTTACCGTCCTGCCGAACATTGTAAAAAACAAGGCGACTGATATCCTCAGTCACCCGATTCTTCTAATTATCCTTTCCGGCATCGCCGGTTACTTCATCTATCGCTAAATTTTATCTAACTTCGCATGCGTGAGAAGTAAGGTTTTCGTGCCTTGCTTGTCGAAGTGAATCTCTATCTTGTCGTTTTCAGTCACTTCGTCGCGGTACACGCGCACGACCGTTCCATCTCCGAACACGCGGTGCGTCACGCGGTCTCCTGCTTTCCATGCCGATGAAGCAATCTCACTCGTCGCCCCGGACACCGGAGTGACTGGTCTTGTCGGCGCAATTGGTCTTTCCGGCATTTGCATAGGCCTTGCTGTAAAGCGTGGAACCGCTGGTCGGCTCATCTCGAAGAACCGCCGGTCAATGTCATTGAGGAATCGGCTCGGACTGTTAAATGCCATCTGTCCGTTACGGAAACGCTGACGGGCGAAGGACAAGTAACAACGATCCATAGCGCGTGTGATAGCCACATACAGCAGCCGGCGTTCTTCTTCTATCTCTTGCGGCTTGACGCAGAACTGCGACGGGAAGAGATTCTCTTCCAAACCGGCGATAAAGACAACAGGGAACTCCAAACCTTTGGCGGCATGAACTGTCATCAATGTCACGCGTTCGGTGGTGTCTGCCAAGTTATCATCTTGGTCCGTCAGCAGACTGACCTCACTCAAGAAATCCGTAATAGGAGTATAATCGATACCTTCGTTCTGACGCTGTTCTACGAATTCCCGAATGGCGTTCAGCAACTCCTGTACATTCTGCGCGCGGTCAACGCCTTCCTGCGTGTGGTCCAAAGCTAAGGCAGTTTGAACACCGGTTATGCGCAGCGTTTGTTCTGCGAACTC
>JAFPNK010000111.1 GCA_017401985.1 Paludibacteraceae bacterium
AACCTTGGTGACCCGCGTTGGTGGCCGGCAGTTGCAATGAGAACGCTTTACTTAGCTCCTATGCAAGGTTGGTTCAATGACCAAGCTCGTTTCGCAATCTATACGATTGACGACCAAAAGTGGTACGATATGTCACTTGCTACCGGCGAGACAGCTATTTATTCGGTTGAAATCCCTGAGGCTATTACGCAGGTTATTTTCTGCCGCATGAATGGTGGTGCTGCAGAAAACAACTGGACTAACAAGTGGAACCAAACACAAGATATGACCATCGAGGCAGACAAGAACATGTGTACTATCACAGATTGGAATGCCGGTGTTTGGTCTGTATACGGTGCTCCTTATGTTCCACAACACGAAGATGGTTACTACCTCGTAGGTAAATTCGGTGCCAATGAGATTTGGAGTGTATCCGATGACAAGAAGATGGCTCTGAATACTGAAGCTGAAGGTGTTGAATATACGATTCAAATCACGCTGGTTGAAGGTGATGAGTTGAAGGTTGTTAAATCGGAGAATGATGCTGTAACATGGTATCCTGCTACCGGTGGTAACTATGTGATTGATGCTAATCACGCAGGTGAGAAGACCGTTTATTTCCGTCCGAATGCAGACGGCGGAGAAGGTTGGTTCAGCGGTTATATTTATGTTCCTGAAAACGTAGCAGACGGCATTGACAACACGGCAGTAAAAGCTACGGTTGTTAAGACCATCGAGAACGGACAGCTTATTATCATCAAGAATGGTGTTCGTTACAATGCTCAAGGAGCAGAGCTCCGCTAAGTTTATAGCGGCAAGCCGCGTTTGAGGCTTCGCCGTTTATAGCTTCTTCGAAGCGTTTATAAGCAAAACAGCTCGCAGGAATGCGGGCTGTTTTTGGATATTAAATAGGAAGTTTTCTAAAATCACGGGATAATATACGTAGTATATTATAGGGTGGTGTGGGATACGTGAATGGCTCGATGCGCCCTCGATGCGCCCTCGATGCGCCCCTTACACGATTCGGACCTCTACACCTGCGGCTTTTAACTTAGATGCCATTACCGTCGGGATAGCACGGTCGGTGATGATACAATCCAGATCCTTACTATCCGCAATGTGTACAAAACTGCGTTTGTTAAATTTAGAAGAATCAAAAACAGCAATCACTTTGTCCGCTTGCTGAATCATAATCTGATTGAGCAGCGCTTCCTCCAGACTCGGAGTAGAGACGCCGTTCTCGATGGAGAACGAATCGACACCTAAAAACAGTTTGTATCCGCTGAAATTACGAAGTACCGACAAGGCCAGCGGTCCTACTACCGAGTGGCTGTTCACCCGCACGTTTCCTCCTAACAGCACAACGTCAAACCGCTTGTACGTCATCAGTTCCGTGGCGATATTCATTGCGTTGGTTAATATGCGCAGGTGCTGGAACCCGCCCAAATGGCGCGCAATTTCCATGGTAGTGGTGCCCGAATCGAGCATAATGAAATCTCCCTCTTTGATCATCTTAACGGCTTCCTCGCCAATATGCTCTTTCTCTTTGAAATTAAACATCTGCTTTTTGGCGATGGTCGTATCTTCGTTTTGGTTCTCAATAGGTTTTCTCATCGCGCCGCCTCGGGTACGTAAGAGTAAATGACGGTTTTGAAGAATAGTCAGATCCTTTCGAATAGTCACTTCCGAAATACCGGTATCCCGACTCAATTCGGTCACCTGCACTTCCCCTTTTTGCTCCAGCAGCCTTAGAATGAGGGCTCTGCGTTCTTTTGCCGATGATGAGTTCATAAAACTGTTTGCCATTTAGTCATTTTCGACTGCAAAATTACTACTTTTTTTCGAAACATGCAAATAAAAAGTTTCGTTCTGTATTTTCGAAACGTTACGAAAGTTCTTTTGCCGTTTCGTAATTCACTGAATATATGTGTGTTAGTTGTTAAAATTGCGTAAAATATGCTGTAAAACATATAGAAATATTATTCTATATGGAAAAAAAGTTGTAACTTTGCACCCGAAATTACAAATACTGTGAACGACAAATTCTAATGAATATGAAAAAGCTCTTCTTCTTTATTACCGCAGCGGTGGTTTTGGCGGCTTGCAGCGCCGAGCAAACGAGTGAGCAAACGGCGGCTAATCCTGCCGACCGGATTTTGCTCAAGGATTTTAATCCGACAGTGGTGAATAATATTCCGGTAACGCGAGTGGAGCGGGCTAAATTCGACATCATCGATATGCACGCACATGATTACGCCGCTAATGCCGAAGAGGTAGCACAGTGGTGCGCGACGATGGATGAGGTGGGCGTTCTCAATACCGCAGTGATGCACTGCTCGTGGATCGGTCGTCCGTTTGAGGAATACGTAGAGCTGTACGGACCGTATAAGGATCACTTCAAATTCTGGTGCTGTTTCGATTATACGGACATGAGTCCGGAGGGAATTGAGAAGGCTTGTCAGTTGCTGGAGCGTTATCACAATGAGTTGGGCGCAGTCGGCGTCGGTGAGTTGGGCGACAAAGGCGAAGGCGATACGTACGCTCGTCCGGGTGACGGCAAGGATATTCATATTGATGACCCGCGTATCAAACCGCTGATCCAGAAAGCAGCTGAGTTGAAAATGCCGATCAGTATTCATATCGCAGAGCCGTATTGGATGTATCTGCCTATGGATGAGACGAATGACGGATTGGTTAATGCGGTAACATGGCATGTAGATACGACCAATTGTTACGGGTATAACAAGTTGATGGAGACCTTTGAGAATGCCCTTCGCGAGAATCCGGAGGCTATTTTCATTGCGTGCCACTATCTGAACATGACGCACGATCTGCCGCGTTTGGGCGCGCTGCTGGATAAGTATCCGAATATGTACTTTGATATTTCCGCTCGTGTAGCTGAATCTGCTCACACGCCGCGCGCTACGCGTGAGTTCCTTATTAAATATCAGGACCGCGTGCTGTTCGGAACGGATAATGGTATGGATCCGGAGATGTATCGTAACATCTTCCGCGTGTTGGAAACGAACGACGAGCACTTCTATATTCCGGAGTACGGTTACCATTGGGCACTGAGCGGATTTAATCTGCCGGATGAGGTGCTTAAGAAATTGTATCATGACAACGCAGAGCGTATCCTGACGGAGTACAAATAATTATGAAAAAGAGTCTCATATTCTTAAGCTTTGCAGCCTTGATGGTTGCTTGCGCGCCGAAGCAGGACACAGATCGTCTTGTCTGTGCTGAGGCAGATATGCAGTCGTTCCCGTACTACGAGAATGGCTTGCACGTTATCAAACATCAAACCGTTACACCGGTTGAAGGTGTGGAGGGACTGGAAGTGATCGAGACGTATTTCGTGAACGAAGGCAAGCCGGTTACCGTCAAGGCCTACGAGCTCTGCCGCACGGAGGTGGAAGCGAACGATTCCGTTGTCTGGTCGCTGCAGCCGAGTAGTTCTAATGCCCGTTTGGATTGGGTGCTGCCGGTGACGGAGGGATTTGAGAAAGAGAACTATCTGGGAATGAACAACTCCGATTACGGAGGCGGTATTCCGGTAGTGGACTTGTGGCAACGCGATGGTGGCGTAGCGATCGGTCTGTTCGAACCGGTGCTTCGTATGATCTCGATGCCGGTAGAGTGGAAGCGCTATGACAACAAAGTGTCGATGGCACTGCGCTATGAGTTACCGGAACCGATGGAGTTGGCGACCGGTGATACGTTGCGTTGCTTCAAGGCGTTCCGCTATACGCACAAGGGCGATTATTTCAATGCGCTGCGTACCTTCTCGGAGTACATGCAGGGTCACGAGGGCGTAGAGATGAAGCCGTCGGAGCCGGAGGCTTTCGAGCCGGTTTGGTGCGCGTGGGGTTACGGACGTCCGTTTAAGATGAATATGGTGTTGGGTACGCTGGATAAGGTGGCAGAGTTAGGATTCACGTGGGTGGATGTAGATGACGGTTACCAGATTGCAGAAGGCGATTGGAACACGAATGAACTGTTCCCCGGAGGTGATGCTGATATGCGTCATATCACGGACGAGATACATAAGCGCGGTATGAAAGCCAAACTGTGGTGGGCACCGTTGGCTGCCGACCCGGACACCAAGTTGGTGAAAGAGCACCCGGAGATGTTGTTGCTGACGGACGAGTGGGCACACGAGTACATCACCTGGTGGGACAGCTGGTATCTCAGCCCGGTGAACCCGGCGGTAGATGCGTACACGACGGATTTGCTGAAGATGTTCTTGGAGAGATGGAACTTCGACGGACTCAAGATCGATGGTCAGCACCTGAACTGCTGTCTGCCGGATTACAATGAGACCAGCGGTTTGAATAACGCTTGGGATGCTCCGGCATTGATGCCGACATATTTTGGCAAGGTGTATGAGCAGGCGCGTGCTATGAAACCGGATGCAGTCATTCAAGTTTGCCCGTGCGGTTGTGCGGTGAACTATTTCCTTATTCCGCAGATCAATCAGGCGGTAGCTTCTGACCCGATGAGTTCGTGCCAGGTGCGTATGAAACGCAAAGCGTACGCTGCGATGGCTCCCGGTTTGGCGTATTATGGCGACCATGTGGAGCTGACCGATAACGGCAATGATTTTGCTTCGCAGATAGGAACCGGTTCTGTGATTGGTACCAAGTTTACGTACCCCGAGGATAATCCTGATTGGACCGAAGGTCCGTTCAAACTGACGCCGGAGAAAGAGGCGCTGATCAAAAAATGGGTGAAGATATATAAGGAGAACAACCTGGCGCGCGGTGAGTACATGAACCTCTACACATGGGGATACGACTATCCGGAGGCTCACGTTATTCGTCAAAACGATGCGATGTACTACGCATTCTATATTGACAATGACCCGGCTTACGAGGGTATGTTGGAGTTGCGCGGACTGGATGCAAGCAAGATCTATAAGGCGATTGAATATACAGCGGATGAACCGCGTGAGTTTGAGGTGAGCGGAGCGAATCCGGTGATTGAGGCGAATTTCGAGCGGAGTTATCTGCTGAAAGTAGTGGAGCAATAAC
>JAFPNK010000112.1 GCA_017401985.1 Paludibacteraceae bacterium
CTGACGCCGAGGAGACCACCCTCGCTTGGCGCGTTGCCATCGAGAACACAGAGACGCCCTCTGCCCTCATTCTCAGCCGTCAGGACATAGCACCGGTTCCCAATGTGAACCTCACAGGCTTCCGCAAAGGTGCATACATCGTTTCCAAGGACGAATATCCCCAAGTAGTCCTCTTGGCTTCCGGCTCTGAGGTTTCAACCCTCCTTGCCGGCGCAGAACTCCTCCGCGCAGAAGGCATCCGCTTGCAAATCGTCAGCGTACCTTCCGAAGGGCTCTTCCGCCAGCAACCGCAAGAGTACCAAGACTCCGTCCTCCCGAAAGGGATTAAGCGTTTCGGCATGACCGCAGGTCTGCCTTGCACCCTCGAAGGTCTCGTCGGCGAAAACGGCGCGATCTGGGGTCTCAACTCCTTCGGCTTCTCCGCTCCCTACAAAGTCCTCGACGAGAAACTCGGCTTCACCGCCCAGAACGTCTATGAACAGGTGAAGAAACTGTTGTAATAAACAATTTGTTGTTACAAACATAGACTACAATATGAGATTCATATCTTTAATCGTTTGGGCTTTGCTCATCATCCTCGCAATATACTATGCCACGGTAATTGCGCATCTGTTCACGAACATGTTCGGAAAGAACGTAGATTTCAAGAAGACACTCATCCCGTTCTACGGATGGAAGATTTGGTTTGATAACTTTTAATCATTTCAAGAATATGGCTATTAGCAATCCGCAGGGAGGCAATAAACTCCCGATGAAAAAAATCGTATTAGCTTCCGTCATCGGAATCGTAGTAATCGTCTTCCTTTGCTGCATCGGCTCTCTCGTTGAGGATGTCAAGAACGAAGACATCGTGGTTAACCAAGTGCCCATTACCGGTACTATGTATGTCTGGAGCCAGCCGGGTATGTACGCCCAGAAATTAGGGCACATCACCTCATACCATAAGACCGAGCAGTTATGGTTCGGTGCGCAAAACAACGGCGAACCCATTCCGGTTATTTTCAACGACGCGTCCAATGGTGAGATCTTCGGTTCTCTCCGTGTCAAGTTACCCACCGACCGCGAGCACATGCTCCGCATCCAGACGGACTACAACGGAATGGACAGACTGATGAACGACCTCGTTCGTCCGACCGTGGTGAAAGTTGTCTATGCTTCCGGACCGCTGATGTCGGCTTACGAGAGCGTTTCGGAGAAGAAAAACAACCTGATTGAATACATCACCGACCAGCTGAACAACGGTGTTTACACGACTGCCGTGAAGATTTCCGAGGTGATCGATCCTATTACGGGCGAGAAGAAACAGCAGAAATTCGCAGTCCTGATTGCCGATTCAACAGCCGCGAGCGGGTATCGCCGGTCCGAGAAATCGCCGTTTGACTACTACGGCATCGAGATCGGTCAGGTTTCCGTCTCCAAGATCGACTACGAAGACCGCGTGAAGAAGCAGATTGAGCAACAGCAAGAAGCCAACATGTTGGTTCAGACCTCCAAAGCCAAATCGCTTGCCGCCCAACAAGAGGCGATTCGTGCAGAGGAAGAAGGTAAAGCACAGGCCGCTAAAGCCAAATGGGAGCAAGAAAAAGTGAAAGCGGTGGAGGTGACCAAAGCCGAGCAGGAATACGAGGTTGCCCGTCTGGAGGCGCTCAAAGCGAACGAAGTCAAGAAACGCATCATTGCCGAAGGAGAAGCTGAAGCAGCTGCCAACCGCGCGAAAGTGGCAGCAGGTCTGACGCCGCAAGAACGTGCCGAGTGGGATTATAAGACCAAAGTCGGCGTGGCTGAAGCCGTGGCTAAGGTGCAATTACCGACTGTAGTCATGGGCGGCACAAACGGCGGAAACCAAACGATGGATATCATGAGCCTCAAGTTCGCAACCGACCTGGTAGAGAAGCTGAGCAAATAAATCGTAAATGAATAAATAACTATCATGGAATATAATTTTTCTGAGATTGAGAAGAAGTGGCAAAAGGCGTGGGAAGAGAACGGCGTTTATACCGTTTCCAATGAGAGTGACAAGCCGCACTACTATGTGTTGGATATGTTCCCTTATCCTTCGGGAGCGGGACTGCATGTCGGTCACCCGTTGGGCTATATCGCCAGCGATATCTACAGCCGTTACAAGCGTCTGAAGGGCTTTAACGTGCTCCACCCGATGGGTTTTGACTCCTATGGTCTGCCGGCAGAACAGTACGCCATTCAGACAGGTACACATCCTCAGGAGACTACTTTCAAAAATATCGACCGCTATATCGAGCAACTCAAGAAGATCGGTTTCTGCTACGACTGGAACCGCGAGGTGCGCACGTGCGATCCGGCGTTCTATAAATGGACCCAGTGGGCGTTCGTGCAGATGTTCAACAGTTATTTCGACCCCAAGACACAGAAAGCGCAGCCGATTAGCAAACTGATTGCTGAGTTCGAAGCGAATGACCCGAAATGGGCGACGCTCTCCGAGCGCGAGAAGCAAGAACGGCTGATGAACTACCGCATTGCGTACCTCGCAGACACCAAGGTCAACTGGTGTCCGAAACTCGGCACGGTGCTTGCCAATGACGAGGTTTCCGAAGGTCTCTCCGTCCGTGGCGGATACCCCGTAGAGCAGCGTGTGATGCGTCAGTGGTGTCTGCGCGTGAGTGCGTATGCAGGCCGTCTGTTGGAGGGCTTGGACCGCATCGACTGGACCGAGAGCCTCAAAGAGACCCAACGCAACTGGATCGGACGCTCCGAAGGAGCAGAAATGCAGTTCACCGTCAAAGGCCAGGACGCACCGTTTACCATCTTCACCACCCGTGCGGACACAATCTATGGCGTGACGTTTATGGTGCTGGCGCCGGAGAGCGAATACGTGCAACGCGTAGTGACCGACGAGCAGCGCGAAGAAGTGGAGGCTTACCTCACCCGTTGCAAGAACCGCACGGAGCGGGAACGTATCGCCGACCGCCGCGTGACGGGTGTGTTCACAGGCTCGTATGCTATCAATCCGCTCACGCAGGGCGAGATACCTATTTATATCTCCGATTACGTGCTTGCAGGCTACGGCACAGGCGCAATCATGGCAGTTCCGGCGCACGACAGCCGCGACTACGCCTTCGCCAAACATTTCAACCTGCCGATTATTCCGCTGATTGAAGGCGCAGATGTTTCCGAGGAGTCGTTCGACGCCAAAGAGGGCAAGATGATCAACTCCGGTTTCCTCAACGGCATGGAGGTCAAAGAGGCTATCCAAGCCATGAAGGAATATATCACCAACAC
>JAFPNK010000113.1 GCA_017401985.1 Paludibacteraceae bacterium
AGCGCGTGTGATTTTTTTTTAAAAAAAGGTAGAAATATTTGTGTAATTGAAAAAAAAGCAGTAATTTTGTGCGATTTTTATGAGAATTTAATAGCAAGATATGTTTAACAAATCAATTCGTACAATGAAAAAGTATTTTTATGTAGCACTCATGTGCTTAGCAGGCGTGGCGATGTTTACGGCTTGCAATCAGAACAACCCGTCCGATCCCGGACAACAGCAAGTGGACTACGACAAGATGATAGGCACTTGGACGCTCAATAGTTGGAGTATCAAGCAAGTCAACACCGATGAGAACATCGTCGAAGTTGATTCTACGATCAACAAGGGTCAACTGACCATCCGCAATGGTCAGAGCGAGGACGGCTATACCAAGTATCCCTACACCGAGAATTTCCTCTCTATCAACGGCGGCGAATACGAAGGTGTGATCCTCATCGAGAATGGTATGCTTAACCTCTGCAGAGAGGACGGGTTTATCCGTCAAGATATGGAGTATAACTTTGAATACACCGTTTCTTTCCCTGCAGACAACAAGATGGAGTGGAGCTATGACTGGAAAGGCGCCCACACCCGCGGCGGTGTCACCCACCAAGACCATCGAACCGTAAAAGCTATCTTTACTAAGCAATGATGAAAAAACTATTCTTTGCGCTTGCTGTTTGCTGCGGACTGCTGACGGCTTGCAAACCGGGCAATGAACCGACTCAAGATCCTACGCTGCCGACTATAAGCCGTGATTTCGATGCGACGGTTCAGTGGTTCGGTGTTGCGGTGAAGCAGTCCCATCCGTTGATTCAGCAGGCATGGAATGCAGACGCAGATCCCGCGGAGTTCAACCTGCTGCTGGTCAGCGAGGATAAGAGCCGTATCTCGCAGATTAAGCCTGATGGTACCTCCAAAGAGTGGAAGAAAGCCGATTGGTCCGATGAGATCCAAAGCCAAGTGGGGCAGATGAACTCGTTTGCCTTCGCCTATGTCGATGGCAGGTATTATACGCTCATCTGGTGCAATTTCACGATGCTGGACCAAATGGCGGAGGTTCTGCGTGCGGAAGGCCGGACCTATACGGACAAAGATATTTTCTTCGATTTGCTCATTTTGTTCTATCATGAGAGTTTCCATCAGTTCGTACAAAGCCCAAGGAAAGATTGGGGGAAGTCGAGCGAGGCCTATAACCGCGACCAGACCTATCCGATGGAGTACGAACCGCGTATCTATCGCAAGTTAGCCCTCATTGCGCTCAAGAACGCATGGGAAGATGAGTCCAAGAAAGCAGCCTGCTATGCGCGTGCCAAATATTGGACAGCCAAGTACGAGAAGAGCTATCCGCAAGAAGCGGCAGGCATCAAGAGTACCGATATCGATGAGGCAACAGCCGAGTATTTCGCACGGTACATCGTGCATAACGCTTTTCCGGAGTCTGTTCCGCTCCTCTACGACATTGACACTTACAATCTCGGACGAGATCTGGACGCGGAGAGCTATATGAGTTCGGTAGCCGTCCAGCTCCTGCATCGCGAAGGACGCATGACAGAAGCCATCGGCGCTTTCAAATCGCAGATGATGACACCGATCAACGTGCTGCTCAAAGACGTGGAGGTGCCTGCTAATTACGACGAGAGCCAGGACGCGCAGGATAGTATCCGTATTCGTCAGGCTACTGAGAAAATCAGCGGTGAAGAGAGTCCGTATGTCCAGCCGGTAGCTCAAATGGTGAAAAAGCACCAAGAGGGTAATAATATCTACCTCGGCATGATGGAAGAGAATGGCGCATATACCTCCTCGCAGGGCACTTATTCCTTACGGGATATTCCGGGCTATTTCTGCGTTGTGAACTATGAGGTGTCTTGTTCGACCTACGAACTGAAGCAGCAGACCATTCTCGTAAGCAGCGGCCATGACCTCGCTCTTATCGCCGACATGTCTCATCTGGTGCTGGAGAACGAACAACAAGCCTACGATGCCATTTCGCCTATTCCGAGTGTAACTATCACCAAAACGGCTACCTTGACGGCCGTGAACGGTGAAGACAAAGTGACCATCAAGCAGTTGCCGGTATTTGTAATGATAGGAAAAGACAAATATGGCAACACTTACGTATTGTGCGATTTCAAATATAACCTATAAATAGTATTCACTCAATTATATTCAATCATGAAAAAGATCTTTTCTTTGGCAGTTGTATTCTGCCTCGCCTTAACAGGCATCGTTTTCAGTTCTTGCGGACGGCAAGACGTTGTAAGCAGTTATTCATTCGGCTATGAGTTCGCTACTGAGCAAACCGTAGATGAGGCGACTTTAGGCGCTTTCGAGTTAGACCCGCAAGGTATGGTAGTTATCTACAACGAGATGAAGAAGACCGCAGACCAATTCACCGACGCTTCCCGTTCTTGTATCTGGAAGACCTCATCGATTGAAAAGGCCAAGGCAAGTGCCAAGTCTGCTTTTGCTGCCGGTATGGAGGCTGTCCGCAAAGACGCAGGTTCATACAAGGGCATCGTCATCCGCCTCTATATGGACGACCCCGATACCAACAAGAAAGTAGAA
>JAFPNK010000114.1 GCA_017401985.1 Paludibacteraceae bacterium
CATCCCTTTTCGGGGGTGCTTTTTTTATGCCTACCTTTGCATCGCTTTTCGGAGACAAACCATCCCTCCGAACGAGTGAATGCATATGAAAAATTTATCTAATTCCCCTGCTCCGAAAAAAGGGTCGTTTAATTGGGTCGTCGGGGAAAGATTCTCATGCAATCGCTCCCAAATGGCATTAGCCAGCAACTCAAAATCATACGGTGTGCGCACCTTACGATCGATCGCCTTCTCTATATCCAGACGTAACTGACTTATTTCCGGAGCGTGTTTATCCATGTGGTTATCCTCTCTTACTGAGCTATAAGACGGATCACTTGTGCATTATTATCGACCTCTACTGTTCCAAAGCGGCGGAAGCAACTCTGTCCGAGCAGTAAGGGTGCCGACTGGTTCTTGATCACACTGGCTTTGATGTCCCGCAGCACTACATCGCCGACCCGCACTTCGCGCAGGTTGATGATAGTGCCTTCGTGTATCTCGCCAGTCGCTGTGACATAATTCTGCTTGCCCATGAAATCCGCATTCGTCAGATACCCGTTCTTGAGCATGAAGCTTGCCTCCACGCTGGAGATGGACACATCCGTTGCACCGGTATCGAACACGAAGTACAGCGGCAGTCCGTTGATAGAGCACTGCACGCGATTGACCCCACCCTGCTGCGTGAACGGCAGCTCCGTCACTTTGTTCTGCATCGTGTCACGTGCTCCGAGCCGCTCTTGCAACTCCGTTAACTGCTCCAGACGCAACGAATCATAATGCGCAATCATCGCGCGAAAATCCGCATCATCTCGAAGGAAAGCGTAGCGATAATGACGCAAAGGGTACCTCATTGCATACTCTCCTGCCTCGTAATGGCGTCTAAGCGCCTGCATCACACGCGCTTTATCATGCACGATAGCGAACGCTTGCGACAGCGTGAGCCATTTGCCTGCATCGGCCTTCTTGTCCGCCTCCAACACCTCCATATGCCGGATGAGCGCTGCGGTATCTCCCAAATGGGCATCAATCATATAGAACTCCTCTCGCTCGTCATCGGTCTTACGCATCCGCTGCGCCTGATCCAACACCTGCTGCGCTTTCGTCTCATCGCCTAAATGCCGGTAACACTCCACTTGATAGTGCATCAGTGACAACTTCCAATCTTCTTCTTCGAGCAGCACCTGCGCGGTGTCAAAAGTAGCCAAAGCCGCAGCGTACTCTTCCTTCTCTATGTAGCATCGCGCTATTGCGTAATAGATGCGTCCTTCCGTCGGGCTGTCTTGCAAAGCGCGACGGAAATGCGTAAGCGCTTGTTCGTATTGTCCCATCCGCCGTTCGGTGTGCGCCAAACCTACCCATACATCGGAAACAGAGTCTGTCTTAAGGGTCAGCAGGTAGTAGTTCTTCGCCGTCTCGAACTCATCCACTTCGTCATAGAGGCTTGCTAACCACGCATAAGCCGATTGCGGCGAATCGCTGTGCTCCAACTGCTTGTGCTGATAATAGAGCGCATCCATGTACCGATGCATCGTATAGGCGCAGTACCCTGCCACCGCATTCGCCTCCGCGGACGTACGAGCGTCATCCACTTCCGTACGGATAGCCGCCATCAGCAAGTCCGGGCAAAGAGTGGTAAGCGTATCCGCCTCTTCGTACCATGACTGGCCGCAGAACATAGCCCGCGCTATCTCACGGCAGGCTGTGATATAATCCTCTTTATCCACCGCCAACATAGACAGCACGCGGTGCGTCTGGCAGTTCCCTCCGTCCGCCAGCGCGTTCGTCAGGTCGCAGTAACGCTGCGCCTCCTGCTTGTTTCCTGCCTTATAATAGGCATTCGCCAACTCACCATAGATATAGACCTTACTGGGAATGAGGTCCACTATCCGCTTGAAGTACGTAATGGCATTCTCATATTCGCCCAGATTATTGCACACATCCGCTACATCGTAGAGGATAGTAGTGTTATCGGGTTGAATACTGAGTGCCGTCAGGTATGCCTGTTTGGACGACTGATAATCCTCGATCTTATAGAACACGTCACCGCGAATGCCATACACAAACGCTCTCCACCAACTCTCTTTCTTCGGCAACACAGCCAGTGCTTTCTCGGACGCCTGCAACGCTTCGCCATAACGAGCGAACTGACGCTTGGAACAGATCTCTGCGATGACTGCCCAGCACTTACCGTCCTTCGGGTCTTTCTTCACTCCTTCCTTGCAGTAGTGCAAGCAGGTCTCGTAGTCTTCTTTGTTATATGCCTCTTCCGCGCGCTGGAAATAATAGGAGTTGCCGGATGCAGCCAAGAGCACCGGTGCGCAAAGCGCGAATAATAGTATATACAGAATCTTTTTCATCGTCTTATGCTGTTAAGGGTTAGTAATTCAGTTCGGTATCAATCGAAGCGCGTAGTTCTTGTTTCTGCTGCTCCGTCCGTTGCTTGTACTCGTTCACCATCTGTTCAAACTCCGGCAGGTCGCGCAGGCTGTTCAGATCGGTATCCCAGGCTATATGGTAGAAACTGCGGAAACCGTATTCAAAAGCCAGCCGCAGGTGCTGCAACGCTTCTTCGGTATAACCAATCTGAGCGAACACGCAAGCGGCATTATAATGCTGCTCGGCGGATTTCTTCTTGGTCATCCTCTTTTGCGTTGCCTCGTACGCCGCAGCCGTGTCTTTGAGCACCACATACACCTCCGCCGTCAGTTCTCTTCCGTGCGCTGCGAACGCCTTATGCCCTTGTTCAAACGCCTCTGCCTGCTTGACACTGTCGTTCATCAGACCGTACAGTTTACCGATACGGAACCACTGATCGTACTCATCCGGATCTGCAATCATACCCGCCATATAATCCGCAATTGCCTTCGTATAATCATGCTTCAGTTCATACAAACGGCCGCGAAGGAAATACACCATACTCTTTTCTCTGTCTGTCGGGTTGAAAGACAAGGCTTTGTCTGCCATCTCAAACGCTTCATTATACCGACACTGCTCCGCATACAGTTCCTCCAAACGCACGTATGTGCCGGCAGAAGTGGAATCGGTGCGCAGCTGCTTGAGAAGTAATCGTTCAGCCAACTCTGCATCGCCTATATGGAACTCCAAAAGCGATGCCAGGTAATACACATTGTTATTGCTCGAATACTTGGGCAGAAGCGAGAAACTCAACTGTGCCGCTTTGAGGAACTCGTTGGTGTCGTAGTAGAAATGATAGAGATAGATGCTCCAGAAGAGCTGCTCAGGTTCTTGCTCATGCGCCGCCAGAAGCGTATCCCGCACTTCGTCGGGAATCGTATCCGCAATCTGCCTCATCAGTGTCTCATCCATCCCCGCCCCATCCAAGCGCGTAGCGCTCATCAGGTCTGCCAATGCGGCTGACGGTTGTTTGTCCCTATAATACACCTCCGCCCGATAGGACAAAGCCAGACTCCGAGCTTTGGCATCCTCTTTGGCCAACTTCAGCGCTTTATTGCAATTGGCAAGAGCCTCGTCGTAGCGCTCGTTGGTCATTAGCGCGGAAACCATCAGGAAATACGCCCGCTGCAGTTTGGGCAGGTTCTTCACCGCCATCTGGGCATACCGCAACGCATCGGCATTATTGTCGCCATCTTCGCTGATATATACCAGTTTGTTATAGGTGCGAATATCCTGCGGGTACTCTTTCAGCGCCTTCTCCAGATACGAAACAGCCAACGTGGTATCTTTCGCATCGACATATATCTCCGAGAGCAATACGTTCATATCACTACGGCTCTCATGGTCCTGTTTAGGCAGGTACTGCAGTGCCGATTGCGCGTACTGGAGTGCCCAACCGTAACTGTCCATATGGGCGCAGATAATAGCCACCCACATGTGTGCGTAACCGTTTGTCGGGTTATCATCCAACTCTCTGGACAAATACTGAATCGCTGTCTCTTTGTCACCTCCACGCACCGCTTCCGCTGCGCGCTGCATGTAATAAGTGTCTCGCGTGCTGACTGCTATCATTGCGAATGGCAGGGCCGTAAGCACAAGTAAAGTTAAAAGGATTTTTTTCATTGATTATTATCGTGTTACCGTGTTATCTCTATCACGCGTTTATTCTCGTTAATGCGAACGCGTCCCAAGCGCTCCAAGTCCCGAAGACACAGAATACCTGGTTCTTCCTGCCCCGCTACATACTTGAACCGCACATTCTCCAACCGCACCGCCTCTGTCAACTCCAAATGTTTGATAACCACAGCGGTGTTCTCGTGTATATCCTCTTTGGTCAGATAGTTATTCTTTAGCATAAACATCGTCTCCACTCCGGAGATAGAACTCTGTGTAGCCGTACTGTCCAGCACCATCCGCATACTCAGACCGTTGAGTTTGCATCGCAACTCCATCTGCTCGTCCTGATACGTATAAGGAATCTCTGCGATAAGTTCGCGTACTTCCGTCTGCGCCATAGAAGCCTTGATCTGCGTCACCATAGTGCCCGCCGTGCTGTCTCCCAAAAGAAATGCGGTTTCGAAATACGGCAATGCCGAAGCAGTGTCACCGTACAGGCAACACATCTGTCCCAAACCATGCCACAACGAAGCGTTCTTTCGGTCTTCGTTCGCCAGCCGCTTCATGCATAGCATCACACCGCCTGACGAAAGGCTATCAATATAAAAAATAACGGAATCTTCATTAGGCCGTTGTCCCGCTTTAACGGCATACGCCGCAAAACGAGCGGCACTGAATATATCTTGCCGCGCTGCGTATATACCGGCTTTCTGCATGTACAGGCAAGCGGTCTCGGCCATCTTAAGCGAGTAACTCAGATTCTGCTCCGCGCCAATCGTGTCTCCGGCTACCAACTGCGCTTCGACCAACGCACACCATAAGTCCATCTCCCCGGGCGTGCGTTTCACGGCACGTTCCAGCCGTTCCACCTCCGTTAGAGGCTGCTTGGCGCCGATCATCGGAAGGACTGCGGCGCTGAGAAGAAAAACTAATAGAATGCGTTTCATATTCAGAACATGCTCTGTTGTCCGTCAGTACTGATAATCTGCTTGCCCAGATGTTTGTAGGCCAGTTCGGTGGCTTCGCGGCCGCGAGGTGTACGTTTAATAAATCCTTCCTTGATCAAGTACGGTTCATACACATCCTCAATCGTGCCGGCGTCTTCACCCATAGCCGTGGCAATCGTATTCAAACCAACCGGACCACCGCGGAACTTATCGATAATAGTTGTCAGCAGCTTATTATCAATCTGATCCAAACCGAAGGTATCAATATTCAACGCCTCCAGCGCATACTGAGCTATCTCCAAGTCAATCGTACCGTCGCCTTTCACCTGCGCGAAATCACGTACACGACGCAGCAATGCATTCGCTATACGGGGCGTACCTCTCGAACGACGTGCTATCTCTCCTGCCGCCTGCTCGTTAATCTCCACGTCCAACAACCGAGCCGAACGCTTCACAATACCGGCCAATATATCCGCATCGTAGTACTCCAAGTGACAATTGATTCCAAAACGAGCGCGTAACGGACTGGTTAACAGACCCGAACGGGTCGTGGCTCCGATAAGTGTAAAGTGATTCAAATCAATCTGAATCGTACGCGCCGACGGACCTTTATCAATCATGATATCAATCCGATAGTCCTCCATCGCCGAATACAAGTACTCCTCCACAATCGGACTCAGACGGTGGATCTCGTCAATAAACAGCACATCGTTCGGCTCCAGACTCGTCAACAGACCTGCCAAGTCACCGGGCTTATCCAACACCGGACCACTGGTCACCTTGAATCCCACGCCCAACTCATTGGCGATGATATTACTGAGCGTCGTCTTACCAAGTCCCGGAGGGCCGAACAAAAGCACGTGGTCCAAACTCTCGCCGCGCATCTTAGCCGCCTCCACAAAGATCTTAAGGTTAGATGTCACCTTACTCTGACCCGCGAAATCCGCAAAGCACAAAGGACGCAAGGCATTGTCCTGCTCCTTCTCACTCATCTGTTGTCGTATATCAAATTCTGCCATTGGTACTTTCTCTGAATAATTGTTCCAAGTCGTCTATTTGGTCTATCGGTTGATCGGCTTTGATCACCCCGTGATCCAGAATCACCACACGGTCGCACATCTCGCGCACCTCTTGCATGATATGCGTGGAAAGAATCACCGTACGATCCTTGCCCAAATCGCGTATCAGCGCACGTATCTCTACCAATTGATTCGGATCCAATCCCGTAGTCGGTTCATCCAAAATCAGCAACTGCGGATCACCTAACAAAGCCTGCGCCAGACCCACACGCTGACGATAACCCTTACTCAATTCCCGAATATGCTTATGGCGCTCCGGAGTCAATCCAACCCGCTCAATCAATTCCTCCACTTTGGTTCGATCTTCAACCTGAGTCATCTTCGCCATAAAACGAAGATACTCAACGACGTACATCTCGTCATACAGCGGATTATTCTCCGGCAGGTAACCTATCCGCTCAGGCACGTTTACCGAACCCTTATCCGCCGACCATAACCCGATGAGAATCTTCATCAGCGTCGATTTACCGGCGCCGTTCGGGCCTAACAAGCCCAACACCTGACCCTGCGGTATCTCCAGCGTCACATCCCGCAACACGCGCTGCTTGCCAAACGATTTGTCAATATGTGCTATTTGAACCGACATAATAATACTAAATCGGCTGCAAAATTACAAAAAAAAATTGACATACGCAAGTATATGTCAATATTTTCAAGTATTTTACAATTCGTTCGTATCGAGAAGAATCGTTACCGGCCCGTCATTCACAAAATCCACCTTCATATCTGCACCAAAACGACCTGTCTCAACGCGTAACCCGTACTGCGTACGGAGCACCTCATTCAGATAATCATACAACGGCGCGGCTGTCTCCGGGCGAGCTGCCTTAATAAAACTCGGCCGATTGCCTTTCTTGCAATCCGCATACAACGTGAACTGCGAGATACTCAGGATCGCGCCACCTACCTCTTTGAGTGACAGATTCATCTTCCCTTCCGCATCCTCAAACACGCGCATCTGCGCAATCTTCTTCGCTAACACATCCGCCTGCGCACGCGTATCACCGTCCGTCACTCCCACCAGAATCATAAAACCTCGGCCGATAGTTCCCACTACCGCTCCGTCAATGCGCACCTCCGCACGCGAACATCTTTGTACTACAACTCGCATATTTTGCAGGATTGCTACGTAATCCTTCACCCTTCGGTGTGAAGTCTTACAAGTTTAAAACAAAAATCGCACTTGAAAACGAGCTTTCAGATGCGATTTTAATTTTAACCTTGTGATCCATGCAGGATTCAAACCTGCAACCCCCACATCCGTAGTGTGGTACTCTATTCAGTTGAGCTAATGGACCCGGAGGTGTCCCCGTTAATCGGGGAAACCGGCCTCCGCCGGAAGGGGCATTCCCCTTAGTTTTGAAAAGAAGAGGGCCGAAGCCCTTTCTGCGGTGCGGACGAGACTCGAACTCGCGACCTACGGCGTGACAGGCCGGTATTCTAACCAACTGAACTACCGCACCAGATAGTCTCCTTTTCAAAAGCGGGTGCAAAGGTACTGCTTTTTTTTGATATGACCAAATTTTTTTGCAACTTTTTTTCAAAAAAGTGCATTTTGGGCATTTTTTACTGCCTTATGAGCGGATTTTTGGGTCAATCGCCGTTGCCGATTGGTCATTTGCGCATTTTTGTACCGGTTGCGACGCACATCTCTTCCTGTAATCATTTCATACCACACAGCCGCAGCCGTGTAACGACCATAGATATAATTCAGATGATATCCGTCCCTGCAGAGCGTATCGCCTAATTTCGTTTGCCGCGCATTCTGAATCGCAGTGCCACAGGGTATAATCAGAATGTCTTCATGGTATGCCCTGCACCGCTGCTGCACATAGTTCGTACACTGAACAATACTGTCCCACATCTCCTGCTGGTCGTTATGATAAAGCGGATAGTACGGATGAGTGGCATCCCGGCTATAAGCCCAAGTCTGCATCCAGCACAAGCGGGCATTCGGCTGATACTCCCTCACTATCTCCACCAACGCTATTAACCACGGTTCGTACGAAGCCTTCATGCCGCTCCAATGACTGGCTTGCTGAAGTGAAATATAGTCGTATTCACCATCCTGCAATGCCTGTTTGAGCGAAATAGTATCTTTTATTATTCGCCACTCACCATTCGTCCATTCGCTATTACTGCACACGCGATGACTGTACGCTGCCGTATCGCGATAATAAAATTGAACATGCTGCTGCAACGAACAACCACCGTAATACAAATCATGCACTTCCACCTCTACGCCTTCTTCGGCACACAGAGGAACGAACTCTTGCTCTACCGCATCCCAGGAAAACGAGTTCCCGATACAAAGGATGCGAATAACGAGTATTATCGATAATAATCCTTTCACCTTTCAGTTTTCATTTTTACCTCGCTAGTGAGCGACAAGCCAATTCTCCCCTACTCCGCATTCGGCAATCAAAGGAATAGAAAGATGCACCGCATTCTGCATTTCGCTAACCACTATCTCACGCACCTGGTCCACTTCGCTGTTCGGCACGTTGAAATTCAATTCATCATGCACCTGCATAATCATCTGCGCGCGCAATCCTTCTTCTTTCAACCGCCTGTGTATAGCCACCATCGCCATCTTAATGATATCCGCCGCCGTGCCTTGTATCGGTGCATTCACCGCATTGCGCTCCGCAAACGAACGAACGGTAGCATTCTGCGAAGTGATATCCGGTAGATAACGCTTACGGCCGAACAAAGTCTCCGCATAACCGCGCTGACGGGCGATCTCTTTCTGACTCTCTATATAACTGATCACGCGCGGGAAAGCGGCAAAATAATCGTCTATCAATTGCTTGGCCTCCGTACGGCTGCAATCCAACTGCTGTGCCAATCCAAAAGCCGAGATACCATAGATAATACCGAAATTAGCCGTTTTGGCTTTACGGCGCTGGTCTTTAGTCACTTGTTCGATAGCCACGCCATATATCTTCGCCGCCGTTGCCGCATGAATATCCTGACCACTTCTAAAAGCAGCCAACATATGCTCGTCTTGACTGAAATGTGCCATCAGACGCAATTCAATCTGACTGTAATCGGCACTAAGGAACAAACAACCCTCATCCGGAATAACGGCCTCACGAATGAACCGTCCGCGCTCGGAACGAATAGGCAGATTCTGCAAGTTCGGATTACTGCTACTCAAACGCCCGGTGGCCGTCACCGTCTGGTTATAGGTCGTGTGAATCTTTCCGTCTGACGCAATATAACTCGGCAGCGTAGAGATATAAGTAGAGATCAGTTTGCTCAACGCGCGGTACTCTAAAATAGCACCAACGACCTCATGTTTGTCTTTCAGCGCAACCAGCACCTCTTCGGAAGTGGAGTACTGTCCGGTCTTTGACTTTTTGGCCTTCGCATCCAGTTTCAGTTTCTCAAACAGCAATTCGCCGACTTGTCGCGGACTGTTAATATTGAAGGTTTCGCCCGCCAAGCTGTAAATACGCTGTTCCAACGCGCTCAACTCCTCTTTGAGAGAAGACTCTGCCTGCTTGAGTTTATCTACATTAATTCGCACACCGGCTGCCTCCATCTCGCGCAGCACCTCCACCAACGGCAGTTCCACTTCGTTGTACAGATTCCACAAATCCGCATCCGCCTTAAGCGCACTCCAATCAGGCTCTTTGTAAGGATTGAAAGCAACCTCAGGATTCAATAAGTACTGACAAAGACGATTCTCTATCGTGTCAAAAGACGGGTGCTCCTGAATCGGCTGAACGTTGGATTCTTCTCCAAAGCCGCCAAACAGATCAAGTTGGTTCGGATCAGCAGGCTTACTCGGTTTACTAGACGGCCTCGGAGTACTAGGAGTACCAGGCTGACTAAGTTGACTAGCGGGAGTCAGTTTCTTCAGCAGCGTATTGAACTCCAACTCACGGTAAAGCGCAACCAGCGCCTCCGTATTCGGTTCTTTTTTAGCCAGCAGGTTTTCATCCAACGCAATCGGCACATCCGTGCGGATAGTAGCCAGGAAACGGGAGAACTTAATCTCCTCCACTTGACTCTCTACTTTCGTTCGCAGCGCACCCTTAATCTCCTCGGTGTGCGCCAGCATGTTCTCAATCGAACCGAACTGCTGCAGCAATGCCACCGCGGTCTTCTCTCCTACTCCTTTACAACCGGGGATATTATCGCTCGCATCACCCATCAGTCCCAGCAGATCAATCACTTGATCCTTATTCAGCAACCCATACTTATCACACACTTCTTTTGGACCCATCAGTTCGAACCCTCCTGTATGACGCGGGCGGTACATAAAAACATGCTCGGATACCAATTGTCCGTAGTCTTTGTCGGGCGTAGCCATATACACCTCATAACCGGCCTGCTCGCCTTGCTTGGAAAGCGTTCCGATCACATCGTCCGCTTCAAATCCCGGCACTTCCAGCACCGGTATATTCATTGCTTCCAGCAACTGTTTGATGACAGGAACCGCCTTACGTATATCTTCTGGCGTCTCCGGTCGTTGCGCCTTGTACTGCTCGTACGCCTCGTGACGGAACGTGCCACCTGCCGGATCAAAAGCCACCCCTATATGCGTAGGATTGACTTTCTTAATCAGATCCTCCAGTGTAACGGCAAAACCGAAAATAGCGGATGTGTTTTCACCCTTGCTGTTCATGCGCGGAGCACGAATGAACGCATAATACGCGCGAAAAATCATCGCGTAGGCATCAATCAAAAGAAGCTTCTTTTCCATATACCCTTTCGTCATTTACCATTTACCATTGTATTGGTTGCAGGCCGTTTTTTATCAAATAATTATTGGCGGCACTGAAGTGTCCGCAGCCGTCAAAACCGCGATACACAGACAGCGGCGAAGGATGCGAAGTGCTCAGCACCAAATGCTTTCTGCGGTCTATAAACTGTCCTTTACGCTGTGCGTACGAGCCCCATAACATAAACACAATGTGCTCGCGTTCCTGATTCAAAGCAGCTATCGCAGCGTCTGTCAATTCCTCCCAACCTTTACCTTGATGACTGCCGGCCTTATGTGCCTCCACTGTCAGAGTAGCGTTGAGCAACAGCACGCCTTGCTCCGCCCAGCGACGTAAATCGCCGCTTTGAGGAATAGGAGTTCCCAAATCGCGATGAATCTCCTTGTATATATTGACCAGCGATGGCGGAATCTGCACGCCCTCCGGTACCGAGAAACTCAGGCCCATGGCCTGCCCTTCCTCATGATACGGATCTTGCCCGATGATAACCACCCGCACCTTGTCAAAC
Source organism: Paludibacteraceae bacterium (assembly GCA_017401985.1). Classification (GTDB taxonomy): domain Bacteria; phylum Bacteroidota; class Bacteroidia; order Bacteroidales; family Paludibacteraceae; genus Colicola. The sequence goes on from JAFPNK010000114.1 coordinate 11,282, forward strand.
GGACAGGAATCAAAGGCATTAAAAATAAGCCCTGCCGGAGGAAAACACCGACAGGTCTTATATTGTTGGCGCACATATTGGGTCAGGAGTTCGAAATAAGGCTTGTCAAACTCCGTCTGCAACACGCGTTGCCAGGATGGGTCTATTCGTACATTCATCCGTTCATCCCTTCATCCGTTAATCCACAATCAGCATTGCATCACCGTAATCACCGAAACGATAACCTTCCGCAACAGCCTCCTTGTAGGCATTCATCGTCTCTTCGTAGCCGGCAAAAGCAGCCACCATCAGCAACTGACTGGACATCGGCATGTACAGATTAACAAAGAAACTGTTAGCCGACGCAAAATGATACGGCGGGAAAATGAACTTATTGGTCCAGCCGTCGTAAGCCTTCAACTGACCATTCGTACCGGCCACGTGCTCCATCGCACGCATCACTTCCGTACCGACTGCACAGACACGGTGCTGCTCATTCTGCGCCTTATTAACCGCTTGAGCCATCCGCTCAGAGAGAATGATCTGCTCCGACTCCATCTTATTCTTCGTCAGGTCTTCTACATCGATCTCTTTGAAAATACCGAGCGACACATGACTCGTCATGAACGTGGTCTCAATGCCGTGAATCTCCATGCGTTTGAGTAACTGCTTGGAGAAATGCAAACCTGCTGCCGGAACAGCAACAGCACCGATCTTATCAGCAAAAATAGTCTGATAACGCTCTGTATCCATCTCACGAACCGGCTGGTCATGGAATACCTTTTCGTACTCCGCCTTGGTCGCTTCATCCATCGGACGACGGATATAATACGGCAGCGGTGCACTACCGAGCGCATACAGACGCGGAACAAACTCCTCGTTGTCATAGTCCGTCAGGAAACGGAACGTACGGCCGCGGCTCGTGGTGTTATCAATCACCTCCGCTACAATCGCCGGATCGTCATCAAACGTGATCTTATTACCGATTCGAATCTTACGCGCCGGATCAACCAACACGTCCCAATAACGGGTGCGGTGATTCAACTCACGAAGCAGAAAAACCTCGATGAGCGCATTCGTCTTCTCCTTATGGCCCCACAAACGGGCAGGAAAAACCTTACTGTCATTGAAAACGAACAGGTCTCCCTCATCGAAATAATTCACCAACTCCGGTAAGGTCTTATGCTCTATCTCGCCCGTCTTGCGGTGCAGCACCAGCATGCGCGCCTCGTCCCGATAAGAAGCAGGGAACTGAGCAATCAGTGATTCAGGCAGTTCGAACTTGAACTGGCTGAGTTTCATATCATTGGATTTATACATATTCTTTATCCAGTTTCTCTAAAAATTGTTCTATCGTCATACAATCCTCCACGCGAGTATTTCCCACCCTGGTACGTCGAAGAGCCGTCAAATGGGCTCCGGATCCAAGACGTTCTCCTATGTCTCGAGCCAAAGCGCGGATATATGTTCCCTTGGAGCACACCACACGAATGGTCAGTTGCATCGTTTGCGAATCAAAAGCCAACACCTCAATCTCATCTATTTTCAGCAACTTGGGCTTTAACTCTACCGTTTCTCCTTTGCGGGCTAACTCATAGGCACGTTTCCCGTTAATCTGCACGGCTGAGAACATAGGCGGTATTTGCCACTGCTCACCCAAGAACTGAGGTATCGTGCTATCAACCAGTTCACGGGTTATATGCGCCGTCGGGTATGTTTGGTCTATCTCTTTCTCCAAATCGTACGAAGGAGTCGTGGCGCCTAACTGAAGCGTAGCGATATACTCCTTCACATCGTACTGGAGTTGGTCAATCAGTTTCGTTTTTTTGCCGGTACAAACAATCACCACGCCGGTGGCTAATGGGTCTAATGTACCCGAATGCCCAACCTTCAACTTCTTCTTGCCTAACTTCCGACAGAGATTATACCGCACTTTCGCCACTAAGTCAAAAGACGTCCAATGGAGCGGTTTGTCGAACGCCAGCACTTCCCCTTGCTCAAAATCCCACATACGTCAGCACAGCATCTATTATAGCGGCTCCACCCACTATGGCGCAGTACGCTGCAAACCAAACGAGGCGCTGTCTGCGAACTATCTCTAGCATAAAACGGCACGCTAACCCACCCGTCACAAAGGCAGCAACGAACGCGATTACGACCGGCAAGGTCTCCATTTCGCCCATTCCTGCACCCGTGAATAGGTCTTTGGCATCCAGCAACGCTTTGCCCAAGGTAGGTATAAGCACCATGAGGAAGGAGAACTGCGCCACGTACTCTTTCTTGACGCCGCAGAGAAGGCCGGTTGCGATGGTCGTGCCGGAACGGCTCAACCCGGGCATCACAGCCACCGCTTGCGCAAGACCGATGATGATGGCATCCTTGTAACCGACTTCATGGCCTTTCATCTGGCGCTTCTTCTGCAACCACTCGCTCAGCGCTAACAGCACTGCCGTGACAAGCAGACAGATGCCTACAACCAGCAGATTGCTGAAGAACGATTCTATCTCCTTCGAGAAAAGAAAACCTACGATGCCTACCGGTATCATCGAAACCAGTATCTTGGCGACATAATCTTTCTCCTGATTCCATTTCAAGGTAGTGAACGTCCCTTTAAACAGCTGTGCCACTTCGCGCCAAAGTACCAAAATAGTCGCCAAAGCAGTCGCTACGTGCAGCGTCACTGTCAGCGTCAGAGGCTCTTCAATCGTGGTTTGCATCAGTTCTTCGGCAATAACGATGTGTCCGGACGAAGAAACGGGCAGGAATTCAGTTAATCCCTGCACGATACCTAATATCAATGCTTCCCACCAACTCATTTCTTCTTACGACGAAAGAGAATAGCAAAAATCATGAACAAGAAGCCGAACAGCGAAATCATCGGTCCCACTGTAATGCGGCGGAAGGAGAAGATGTCAGGATTATATTCCGCTCCCGAAGGCTCACCTACCATCAGCGCGAATCCGACTACAATCAGTATAAACGAAATCGCAATGAGAATGAGGTTGAGTTTTGGTAAAGTCTTTTTCATATCTGCAATCAGAAATCGATCTGTTTTTATATCGGTTATCAAATCTCGTACAGCGAGTTGTTATCCATGCGGATATATCGGCCTGTGGCAATCAGCGAGGCCAACAGGGTAATGAGCAAACCCGAACACAGCACAACAGCGGATACAAACGCGATGTTCTGCCA
>JAFPNK010000115.1 GCA_017401985.1 Paludibacteraceae bacterium
TGAAATTTGAAATTTGAAATTCATCAATTCATTGATCATCATCGCCGTGGTCTCGTGATGGCCGGCTCCGAAAGCACAATGGGGAATGATGCGAATACCCAGCGGCAGTTCTTGAATCGGGTGCTCTGCTTCCCAAGCGGCATTCCAGTTCTCATCCGGACAACTGTCAATTGAAAATTGAAAATTGAAAGGTGAAAGGAAATCGGTAATCGCTGAACGATTGGCCTCCAGTACCTCCGATTGGATATAATAGTCCTCTCCGTCAATGGTGTCCACGCCCAATTCGCACAGCGATTGGTCAAACACATCGCGTTGCCACTCTTCGGCAAAATCAGTCTTTATGTGTAAAACGTGATATAACATCTGATACTAAATAATTACTACCGCCTATAAATACGGCATCCTCGTCATTGGCTTGCTCGAGTGCATATTGGATAGCCTCTTTCGGATTGTCAATGGCCATTCCTTCTTTGCCCCATAAGTCCAGCATCTCCTGTGCGCTGCGTGCCCGCTGGGTGGACGGAGTGGTGAAAATATAATGGTATCTGGCGTCGGAGGGTAGCAAACGCATCACCACTTCGGTGTCCTTATCGTTCACCATGCCAAAAACGATCCAAATATTAGGATGCGGCAATTGCTTGAGTTGCCGCGTCACGTACTGCAGTCCATGACTGTTATGTCCCGTGTCGCAGATAGTCAGCGGTTTCTGTTGCAGCGTTTCCCATCGTCCCCGCAGTCCGGTCATTGCACACACATGCGCAAAGCCTTCGCTGACAGCCGCATGGGGAATGTGTAGCGCACGTAAGGCCACAAAAGCCGTTTGCAGATTATGCTCCTGGTAGATGCCTTTTAGTTCGCATTCGGAAGCATAACGCAGTCGTTCCTGCCGCAGGTACTCGCATTGGTCTGCAAAAACCGGTTCTATGCCACATTCATGGGCGCGCTCAAGGAACACGTTCATGGTCTGCGGATGGCTTTCTCCGATGACACAAGGAACACCCGGTTTGATGATACCGGCTTTCTCACGGGCAATCTTAGGCAGCGTGTTTCCTAAAAACTCCGTATGGTCGAAGCCTATATTCGTGATGACGGATAGAATAGGGTTGAGCACATTGGTGCTGTCCAATCGTCCGCCGAGTCCTGTTTCCACTACCGCTATATCCACCTGCTCCCGTACAAAATAGTCGAAAGCCATGGCTGTCATGGTCTCGAAGAAAGAGGGTTGCACTTCGTCCATAAAGGCTTTGTTTTGCTCGATGAAAGCGGCTACTTCTGCTTCTGCAATTGGTTGCCCGTTGATACGAATGCGCTCCGTGAGGCTGACCAGATGCGGACTGGTGAAAAGTCCCACTTTGAGTCCCGTTGCTTGCAACGCAGCGGCGATGAGATGCGAGGTCGAACCCTTGCCGTTCGTTCCTGCCACATGCACCGCGCGCAGTCGCTCATGCGGATTACCCACATGCGCCATCAGACGCAGGGTGTTCTCCAAGCCCGGTTTATAGGCCGCGGCGCCCACCTGATGAAAAGGCGGACGGGAGTTGTACAAATATGTGATGGCTTCGGAATAATTCACTCTTTGCTAACTACCTTAAACTCCAGCACATTCTCTGCGCGTTTCTGACTAAGCCATTTATACAGATGCGGAGTGACCCGAATAGCGTGGTTGCGGCTGGTCAGCGTTATATGCTGTCGGTTGAGCGGGTTGTAGATGCCAACATGCAGCCGTCCCTTACCCGGATTGGCATCGATGGTATCCGCCAGTTCGTCAATCAGTTCCGGAGTCACTGTGTCCAGCGACAGGCGAATACTCAAGCCTTCGGTGCGCTTGTCTTGTACCTCGCTGAGCATGTCCACGCTCTGTACTACAAACTCGAACTCCGCTTCTTCATCCTTTGCCTCTTTGAACCATTTCATACCGGCACCTTTCTGCTGCACGACGCCCGTGACCAGCACGTAGGTGTCCTTGAGCATCATGTGTCCGAACTGGCGATAGGCATTACCGAAGAGTACAATCTGGTAACTGCCGGTATAATCCTCAATCGTGTAGCGACCGTATGGGTTGTTGCTCTTGGAGGTCAGTTGTTCCGCGGAGGTAATCAATCCTCCGATCAATCCGGCCTGATTCTTATGCGCCGCCAGGAACTCCGAAGGCAGAAGCGGTTTTTCTCCGTTGGCTTCATCGCTCATCTCGGTGCGAATACGTTTCTCGACCTCCGCGCGCGTCTCCGGCTTACGCCAGGTATCGAACTGCGTTAGTTCGTAGGTGGTCAGGTTGCATAACTCGCGCACCTCGTATTCGTATTCGTCCAGCGGGTGGGCGGACAGGTAAATACCGATCAGCTCTTTCTCTTTGTTCAGTCGCTCAATCGTATCCCACCGAGCCGCTTGCGGCAGATCCGGGTGCTTGATTTCAATCGCGTCTGCCAGATCGCCGAAGAGCGAATTGGCATTGTTAATCTTATCCGCCTGCCATTTGTTGCCGTAACTCATCAGCAGATCCAGTCCGCTCAAGCCGTCATTATCTATACCGAAGAACTGCTCCCGATACACATCGTCAAAGCACTCGAAAGCACCTGCCTGCGCCAGGTTCTCAATCGTTTTACGATTGCAGGACTGCAGGTTCACGCGCTCCAGGAAATTAAAGATACCCGTGTATTTGCCGTTCTTCTCGCGTTCGTTGATAATAGCTTCCGCAGCTCCTTCTCCTACACCTTTGATGCCGCCTAAACCGAAACGAATAGCACCTTTGCTGTTCACGGTGAAGTTCAGTTCCGACTCGTTCACGTCCGGTTCCAATACACTCAGTCCCAGTGCTTTGCACTCGTCCATCAGTTTGGTCACCTCTTTGATATCATCCTTGTGCACGGTGAGGTTAGCGGCCATGAACTCAGCAGGGTAGTGCGCTTTGAGGTAACCCGTTTGGTACGCCACCCAGGAGTAGCACGCTGCGTGGGATTTGTTGAAGGCATACGAAGCAAATTTCTCCCAGTCTTTCCAGATCTTATCCAGGGTGTTGGGGTCATGCCCGTTAGCTTTACCGCCGTCCATGAACTTATCCTTGAGACTTGCCAGCACCGCCATTTGTTTCTTACCCATGGCTTTACGGAGCTTGTCACTCTCGCCGCGGGTGAAGTTAGCCAACAGACGGCTGAGGAGCATGACCTGCTCTTGATAAACCGTGACACCATAGGTGTCCTTGAGGTATTTCTCCATCACGGGTATATCGTAGGTTACGGGTTCCGCTCCCTGCTTACGGCGAATGAACTGCGGGATATAATCCATAGGTCCCGGACGGTACAGGGCGTTCATGGCTATCAGGTCGCCAATGACGGTCGGTTTGAGTTCACGCAGGTATTTCTGCATACCGGCCGACTCGAATTGGAACACGGCCACCGTGCGACCCTCTTGGAACAGCTTGTAGGTCTGTTCGTCGTCAATAGGTATATGGTCAATGTCTATATCTATTCCTTGCGCTTTCTTGACATTACGCAGACACTCTTTGATAATCGTGAGGGTGGTGAGTCCGAGGAAGTCCATTTTGATCAGTCCCACGCTTTCCACCACGTGTCCGTCGTATTCGGTAACCAGCACACGTTTCTTGCTGTTCTTGTCCTCCACCGAACTGAGCGGTGCAAAATTAGTCAGGTCGTCCGCACCGATGATGACGCCACAGGCGTGCACACCTACTTGCCGGATCGTGCCTTCCAATCGTGCCGCGTATTCGAGCATGGAGCGCGTGTTCGGATCGCCTTGCTCGTATTCCCGCTTCAGCTCCTCGATATACTTATAGCAGTTCCGAAGGTTCACTTTGGGCTTCTTGGCTCCGGGCGGCAGCCCTTTGAGCACATTATCCGGGAAATCGCGATCGGGAATCAGACTCTTCAGCTCATTGACACGCGGAAGCGGCACTTTCTGCACACGTCCTACGTCGGCCAGGGCGGATTTGGTGGCCATCTTACCGTACGTCACGATGTGCGCCACGTGCGTCTCGCCGTATTTGCGGCTCACATAATCGAGCACAAGCCCTCGTCCACAATCCTCAAAGTCGGTATCTATATCCGGCAGCGATATACGGTCGGGATTCAGGAAACGCTCGAACAGCAGATCATAGGTCAGCGGGTCAAGATCGGTTATCTTCAAGCAGTAAGCGACTACCGAACCGGCAGCCGAACCACGACCAGGGCCGACAGACACGTCCAGTTCCTCGCGGGCGGCGCGAATGAAGTCCATCACAATCAAGAAATAACCCGGGAAGCCCATGGAGATGATGGTGTTGAGCTCAAACTCGATACGTTCCTTCAGTTCTTCGTCGTTCTCCAATCGCTCTTGTCCGTACCGCTCCAATGCGCCTTGCATCGTCAGGTGGCGCAGATACGCGCTCTCGAAGGCCAGTCGGTTCTCATAATCTTCCTCTTTGCCGAAACTGGCGGGAATATCGAACTTAGGCATAATCGGCCCGTGGTCAATGTCGTATATCTCGACCTTATCCACGATCTCCTGGGTGTTGGCCAGCGCTTCGGGGAGGTCACTGAATATCTCCTCCATCTCTTGCGGCGTTTTGATCCACTCTTGCTTGGTGTAGTGCATGCGGTTGACGTCCGTCACGTAATGGTTTGTGCTCAAGCAAATCAATCGGTCGTGCGCCTCCGCGTCCTCTTCGTTCACAAAATGGGCATCATTGGTGGCAATCAGTTTGATTCCGTATTTATGCGCCAACTCAATCAGAATAGGATTCACCTGTTTCTGCCGCTCGTACACCTCTACATCCGCATCGGGTTTCTGGGTCTCGTGCCGCTGCAATTCGATGTAATAATCCTCTCCGAACAGGTTCTTGAACCATTTGACTGTCTCTTCTGCTTCGGTAAAATCGCCACCTTTGGCGATTCCATCGAGTATCTTCTGCGGCAACTCGCCACCCAGACAAGCGGAGCAGCAGATGATTCCTTCGTGCCACTGCTCGAGCCGCTCTTTGTCGATACGCGGGGTGTGGTAGAACGCTTCGGTCATGTAGCCTGTGGAAACCAGGCGGCAGAGGTTATGATAACCCACCATGTTCTTCGCCAGCAGGATCAAATGCCAACCGGAGCGGTCGATCACGTAGGTTCGTCCTTCTCCGTTCACGGCTTTATCGTCCCGCTGGGACTTACGTCCTCGACGCGCGCAGTAAGCCTCTGTACCCACGATCGGCTTGAACGGCACAAACTCCGTTCCGTTCGCCTCCGCATCGGCCTTACGGGCTTTGTTGATGCCTTTCGTATAATCGAGCAGGTCCTTGATGCCGTACATGTTACCGTGATCGGTCAACGCTACGGCATTCATACCGGTGGCTATACATTTATCGACAATCTCCTCCACTTTCGACAATCCGTCCAGCAGCGAGTAATGCGAGTGCACATGTAAATGCGTAAAATCCATATTCATCCAAATTAGCGTGCAAAGATACAATTTTTTTCGGATATATGCAAAAAAAAGTGCAAAAAATTTGCACATGTAAAAAAAAAGCAGTACCTTTGCAGCCGATTTAAGAGCAAGTCCTATACGACCAGCTCCCTCTGAACTCCCCCAGGCCTTGACCGGAGCAAGGGTAGGAGGTTGTAGCGGTGCGATGTAGTAAGCTTGCTCTTTTTTTTGTGGATAGCATTCGCAGGCACTTATTCAACTAATTGTCCCGAAATAGTATATGTGCGGCCGTTGCGAAGAATGAGTATCTGTCCGCCGCGAATGATTTTCTCAACCCGTAATCCGTCACCCGTCACCGGTAACCCTTCCGGTAATTCCATTGTGTACGCTAACCATGCGTTCGGAATTCCGTATCCCATTTGATTCTTCGGATCGGGATTGTTGTACAGGTGTGCGGAGCGTATGATGCGTTCGCGAATCTGCATTGCGTTCTCGTTCGGCAGCGCGGACCACAGGCTGGCGGCCATACCTGCCAGCAACGGCGTAGCAAAACTGGTGCCGCTCGATCGGTCGATGGAACCGCTCGGAGAGATGAGTGTCGTTCGAACACCAACGGCGCACACTTCCGGTTTGACGCGTCCGTCGGAGGAAGGTCCGTAACTGGAGAAACCGCCCGGCACGCTGTCCACTGTGACAGCACCTATGGTGAGAACGCTGTCTGCATCGGCCGGTGAACTGATGGTGCGCCACGAGTCATCGCCTTCATTACCTGCCGCTACGCAGACCAACATTCCCTTGCGGGCGGCTATCGTGGCGGCCAGGGACGAACGGGTGCTTTGTCCATCCAGTTCCGTTCGCTTATTCAGCGACCAGTCATCGTTATCAAACAGCGCATATCCGAGTGAAACGGAGAACACATTCACGCCCAGCGAGTCTGCTTTCTCCAATGCCACCACCAAGTTATCCATCTCTTTGGGCGATTCGTGATCGTTCTCTTCAGACCGCATCAGGTAATACTGCGCTTGTGTGGCAGCGCCGTAGAAACCGGTAGCGATGCCGGAAATAGTGCTAAGGCATTGAGTGCCGTGCGTGCCGGTACTGCCATAGAAACCATCGGTGTCATCGGTGAAATCAAAATGTCCTAATTCTAACTCATGCCGGAAACAAGACAAGGTGTTGGCATGGTAGAATCCGCCATCGCACACGGTCATGAGAATACCTTGTCCTTCAAATCCCGCTTGGTGCAGCGGAAGCAGATTGTACAGCGCCAATTGGGATTCCGTATAATAACCGGTCTCGTCCGATGCGACTGTCGATTGCGGCATTCGGCGCTTGGTTACATAGAGGTTCGGACTGTCATCTCTGGTCATCTGCACATTTGTCACAAACGGCAATCCGGCCACCTTATTGGCCAGCGTAGGGCTCATCTCGCAGGTTGCGCCGTTGAACCAACGGCTGGCGTGATGAACGGTCACGCCCATGTGACGCAGACTGTCCAGATACAACCGGCTTACCGGATAATCCAACTCATCTGTCGGAATGTTCCATTTTGCACGTTGCTCAATAGCTCGCGGCGATAACTGCGGAACGGTCTTTTCCGGTTTGTCCAGAAAACTGACGAAATAGATGTATAGAAATATAATTAGACTCATACCAATTCAAGCAAAACTACATTCTCCACGTGCTGGGTATGTGGGAACATATCCACCGGTTGTACTTTGGTCACGCGGTATTTGGCATCCAGCAGCGCCAGATCGCGCGCCTGTGTGGCGGGATTGCAACTCACATACACAATACGTTTTGGTGCGGCATTCAGAATCACATTGATTACATCTTCATGCATTCCGGCACGCGGCGGGTCGGTGATAATCACATCCGGACGACCGTAATGTGCTACGAATTCATCGTTCAAAATATCCTTCATGTCGCCTGCGAAGAAGAGCGTGTTCTCGATGTTGTTGATCTTCGAATTCACTTTCGCGTCTTCAATCGCTTCCGGCACGTATTCGATACCAATCACCTGACGGGCTTGGCGGGAAACAAAATTGGCAATCGTGCCTGTGCCCGTATAGAGGTCATAAACCAGTTCGTTGCCAGTCAGTTGCGCAAAATCACGTGCCACTTTGTATAGCTCGTACGCCTGCTCGGTGTTGGTTTGGTAGAACGATTTGGGTCCCACTTTGAACTGCAGTCCTTCCATCTCCTCCATGATCGCTTCCTGACCGAAATACACTTGCACATCTAGGTCGCCGATCGTGTCGTTGAACTTCGTGTTCTCTACATAGAGTAGGGAGATGATCTCTTTGAATTCCTGATGCAAGAATTCAAGGAAATTTGAA
>JAFPNK010000116.1 GCA_017401985.1 Paludibacteraceae bacterium
GACCGTCGCTCATCATCGCTTACGCTCCGTGTATCAACCACGGTCTGAAAGCAGGTATGGGCAAGTCCCAGGCTGAGGAAGCCAAGGCTGTTGAGTGCGGTTACTGGCACCTCTGGCGCTACAACCCGCAGCTCGAGGCAGAGGGCAAGAACCCGTTCTCGCTCGACTCCAAAGAGCCGCAGTGGGATAAGTTCCAAGACTACCTCAAGGGTGAGGTTCGCTTCGCTTCCGTAGCTAAACAATTCCCGAACGAAGCTGCGGAATTGTTCCAAGCAGCACAGGAAAATGCACAATGGCGCTACAAGAGCTACCTGAGAATGTTAGGCACCGCGTGGTAACCGGATAGCATCCGGACGCGTATATCCCATGCGGGTGTGCGTGCGCGTAATAATAAGGAGAGGCATCCATTCGGGTGCCTCTCTTTGTTTACAGCTTCTTCGAACCATCATAGGATTCGATGGTCCTCGTCTGGATGACCACGCTGGTGTCGCCCCATTGTTTGTACTCGGACTTGGTGGTGATGGTTCGGGTGACATTACAGGACGATAGTCCGAAGGCAATGGCCAGGCAGGTCAGGAGTGCGGTTACAACGGTTACCGCAATCTTGTAAATCTGTTCTTTGGTCATGATTCACCTCCTTCCGCTTACGCGTGGTTTGCGTCGTAAGTCGCCAGTTCGAGGCTCCACAGGTACGCCTTCATGGTTTTCTTGCCGTTCGGCTGGTCTTTCTGTGCCTTGAAAGCGGCGGTGTCGTTCGCCACACGGCTCAGATCCTGTGCACGCTCGGCTACGGCTGCGGAGACAGCTGCGAAACGTGAACGACGTTTCAGTTCGTCTGCCAGCACCGGAGTGCTACGCGTTACGGAACTCAGACCGCGCATGTAGATGCGACTACAGTCGGGGTTCGTGGTTTCTGCTACACGGTGGGTGGCAAGGATCATCTTCTGGTCACCTGCGTGTTGCGACTTCTTGTTGATTTTGGTGAGTGCACCGCTGACGGTCTTGATCGCGTCAGCCCATTCTACTTTTGCCATTCTCTGCCGACCATGTTTCACCTCCGGCCGGCGTGGAGGGGTTTAGGTTGTTAATAAATAGGTTTAGGTTCTTTTTCCGAACATACGCCCTGTAGGTACCATCGGGGAGTTGATGTCCGTCGAGTGTGACGCCGATTGTTTTTAACTGCTCAGCTACTTGGCGCCATGTGTAGCCGGTTGGGATGTGTACTTTAGCCATAGTGATCGAGCCATTTACGAGCCATTTACGAGTCATTGTCGAGTCATTCTCGTGCCATTTACGAGAGTCTACCGCCCCTTTTCAAAATCTGATGCAAAGGTACAAAAAATTCCGCACATACGCAATACTTTGTCCCCCAACTTGTGCCATTTGTCCCCCAACTCGTAAAGTGGTCCCGAAAGAACTACCTATAACCGATAACCTATAACCGATAACCGTTATAGGTAGGTTAAAAGTTAAAAGTTAAAAGTTATCGAATTTGCAAATGCAATTCGTGTGCGCGCGATATATCATTATGGAAATAGATTATTAACCTTTCTAGGCGGAGGCCACTCTTCCCGTTCCGTCGGGAAGACGCTCCGGGCTAAAAGTGGAAAGTTAAAATCGCAGACTATTAACTTTTAACTTTTAACCTTTGGGGAGGGAGATAAAGGGCGCATGGGAGGCTCGCGGGGATAACCGCGAGAGTTAAACCGGCGAGAGTGATGGGAAGGGGATGAGATAAAGGGCGATCGCATGAATGCGACCTGCATAGACGCAATAAACAGAGAAAGGATAGATAATATTTCCGAAAAATTTGCACATGTCAGATATTTTTTGTACCTTTGCGCCAAATTTTGGCGCAGGACAGAAAAACAACACATAGATCAGACCGCACAGGCGATATTGGACGCGCGTGCGAAGTATCCGAATTGCTCGCTGGCTGATCTTTATGACGAGGTAGCTATGCCGCCGGAGTTGCGCAAAGCACACCAAGAAAACGACCGTGCGGTTATGGCTGCATATGGTTTCAGCACCAAGATGAGCGAAAGCGAGTGTGTCGCAGAATTGTTTAAGATGTATCAAACGCTGGCTCGGCGGGATAACGCCGAGAGTTGAACCAGCGGCTGGAGGCTCGGCGGGATAACGCCGAGAGTTAAACCAGCGGGAGAGATGGGGGCTCGGCGGGATAACGCCGAGAGTTGAACCAGCGGCTGGAGGCTCGCGGGGATAACCGCGAGAGTTGAACCGGCGAGTAGGAATGATAAAAAGAAAGTATAAGAAAGTATCTTAAAGACAATATATCGATGGAGGGAGTGCATAAGACAGAAAGCGGATGGCGATGCGAGAAGAAGAAAGATCATCTCCTACGTGCGACGTGGATGGATTACCGAGATCCGGCGATTCATCTATTGACTATGGTGACCACAGATAGAGAACCACTATTGGGGGAACTGGAGCAGCATAAAGGAGATCCCGAAAACGCATATATTAAGCTAACGGGAATAGGAGAGAAAATAGCACATGAAATAGAGCAAATACCCTTTTACAAGGATGCGCAAGCGATTGAGCTATACACCTATGTCATCATGCCGGACCATGTACATATCATGTTACAGGTGCACGAGCGGTTGCCTAAGCATCTTGGGCAGTATGTACGGTGGTTTAAACGACAAGTATCGATGCTCGCGGGGGTAACCGCGAGAGTTGAGCCAGAAGAAGAAAAATCAGCAGATGGTTTAACTCTTGGTGCTATTCCACCAAGGAACACCCCTCTTTTTGCTTCAGAATATCACGATCGTGTGTTAACGGGCAAGAACCAATTAGCGAATATGAAACGCTATATACAGGATAATCCAAGGCGCTTGGCACTCAAACGAGCCAATCCCGATTTATTCCGCATACGGCAACAAACGCTGGTTGGTGGCGTTCTTTGCACTACGCTTGGCAATATGTTTCTCAACGATAATCCGCTAAAGGAGGCACTCCATTGTTCTCGTACGTTGACGCAAGAAGAGATAGAAAGCCTTAAGGAAAGGTGTCTGGCACATGCGGCCAACGGTACTATCTATGTCAGTCCGGCAGTTTCAGAAGGTGAGAAACAAATCTGTAGGGCTTTGCGAGAGGCTGGATACCCGCTGATAATAATACTGAGCGAGGGCTTTCCTTCGCCAGATAGTCCGCAGTATAAGTATTACAAGCCATCCGGAGTTTATTTTGAGGCATGTGCTGCTGGGAAATTACTCTTGATAGAACCGGACGCGGCACTTTATGAACGAGAGGACATAGAGGCGAAGGTGTATGCTAAGACGGGCATCCACGATCTGCCGCATACAGCTAAGCGGTATCGATTTGTAGCGCAGAATGCTATCGCGGAATTGATAGCGGAGTGGGATGCTCGCGGGGATAACCGCGAGAGTTGAACCAGAGGAGGCGAATAAATAGATAGTCTGTAGCCGTAGGGTTGCAGGCTTTTTTGTTTACAGATTTGGAATTTATAAATCCAATATATGTCTAACAAATTAAAAGAAAGGAAAAAGTATGAAAGATCATCGGAGTGAACATTATCATTGGGAATTGAGGCATTGGCCCGAAGAAGATGCTTTGGAGCATTACAAAAAATTTCTTCTAAGTGTGGATGATATGCTTGCAATATGCGCACAAAGGAAAAGAGGGTATCACAATCTCAATTATGATATCAATATCAAGACAGACGAGAAGAGCGGCAAGATTTATATTGAACATGATTTTGTAAAGTGCAAAGACTTACTTAAAAATCACCTACTTTTAGAGACCTTGTATGCACGGAAGGACGAAGTAGATTGGGAGCGTGTTAGTTGTTACTATGATTATGAGGTTGTAGAAAGAATAGGCGAGATTCTTACAAGTCCTTTGGTATGGGTGCCGTCAGAGGAAGCAGGCGAATATGGCGCCGTGCTCGGTAAAATAGCCAGAGAAGTTGATCCTGTAGAAGGATACGATAATGATGACAGATACGATTTATACTATGATTTGAAGAAGAATGAAATAAGGTGGTTTGTTGAAAATCTTCCGGAATATAGTGAGGAGTATCATCAGGAACGATATGGAGACCATTTCCCTCCCGGAATCCTATTATGGGACAAATTCTTTCAGGCACAATTCGGGCATTTCTATTATACTGATCTGCGAGAGAAATTGGAAGCCGTTGCTGATGAGTTTGGAAGCGCCAAAGCAGCCGAGATACTAAGGCTCCTAAAGGAGGATTGGCCCTATATCATAAAAATGAAATTATTCGGAATTAATAATCTGGATAACAAGTATGACCTTGGAACAGTCACAGTAATAGAAAATGCCTTGAATGGAGAATTTGAATTATATTTGAAGAAATGGGAGTCCCAAGAGACAGACGCTTCCGCAAAGCCCTCTAAACCAACTACGCCATCCAAACGAGAGCCTTCTTCTGCTGTAGATAGAGCCATAAGAGCAGTTTACGATTCCACTCTTTGCAAGACTCCCCCAGATTGGGCCGCAGTAACACGAATCTTCAAAGAACTCCATCTGCGTCAATCTAATGGTTTAGACTATGATGCAGAATACATAAACTCCATATGCGGGGATGAAGTTACTAATGACGATTCTTTGAAGCGTTCATTTATAGTTGATAGTGTAGAGGGGATGTTTGTAGATGAGGATGAGCACAATAGATGGCGTCTTAAGTCCGGGACAGAGAATCCCAAATCAATAGGTTTGCTAAAGCGATATTATGAAATTGGAGACATTGTTGTAAGGCATCTTCGAGAAGAAAAGAAAGCATAGAAACGCATGAAGCTTCACAAGCAATTGTGAGGCTTTTTTGTATCCATATTGTCGATATTGTATATGATATTGTCCATAGTGATATGGATAATGTCTTTGATATTTGTTTTCTTGGTCATTTTAGCGAAATTTCGTACCTTTGCACCGAAATTTCAATCCGACCTGCTTGGTGCAGGCGGAGACAAGAGGCCTTTTGTCATTATTGTTTCACGCCAAAAAATTAAACAACAATGGCAAAGAATTTTTTACAGACGTTGATTCGTCTGAACCAAGGAAACGGAGTAATTAACACACAAAACTATCTGGACGTAGACCTGAAGACGTTCACGCACGGGAGTAAGTTCCGTACAGGCGTAGGTCGCATCGGTATGCTAATGATGGTGGAAGAGGACGAACGATTCGAATTCCATGAGGCCTTATGCGAGGAATACGCGCGTAATCCTAAAGTATGGCGCGGAAAGATGCTGAACGTAGCCCGTGACAAGCAAGGTAGGTATCAGGTGAATTTCCGTCATCTGGAGTTGAATAGCAGGAGTTCAATCCAGCGTATTATTAGCGACATCCGTCGTGAGTTATTAACCGCTCAAAAGGTATTAGGCTTATGAACAAGGTTGTAAGTTTGATTAAGGACCACGAATTGCCGGAGATAATCCGGCAGATCGTGGGGAACGCGCCAAAGAACCGTAAGGTGGCTGCTTTCATAGCTTGTCTGGCTGCGCTATGTGCTATGTGTCCACGAGTACGACTCAAGTACTTCTTCGATTCGCGCCTGAGTGCCCTTCTGTTGCAAGTCCTCATCGAGGGTGCGCAGTCCAGCGGTAAATCATTCGCAGCCGATATTGAGGGACTCATCATGAACGATACCCTCAAAGCCCGCGACAAGGCTATGCGGAGGCTCGAACAGGAGTACCGTGACAAGAAGAAACGTCGTAAGGCGAACGAGAAACTGGAGGAAGAACCGGAAACGACCATCCGCGTCGTACCGCCTACTATCTCCAAGACCGTTCTCACCAAGCGTGCCGACATGTACGAACGCGTCTTTGGTGACACCCTTACGTTCTGGATGTTCGCGGAAGAGTTAGCACAAGTGACGGATGCCGGTAAGAACGGCTATTCGAACCTGCGAACCATCATGCGTACCGCGTATGACCTCGGAAGTGAGTTCGGTATTGACTTTGCGTCCGATAACTCGTACTCCGCCATCGTGGACATCAACATCTGCTCGATGTTCTGTGCTACGCCTTCGGCGATTGACGATTATTTCGACAAGAAAGCCATCGAAGGTGGTAACATCACGCGAACTATCCTCTGCCGTTTGGACGAGACCTTAGGCGAAGACGGAGCTATCTTCACGCCTTACACGCCGGAGCAAAAGGCACATATCGACAGGATGCTCAAGCGGCTGATGGACGAGACCTACGATGCCGATGGAGGACTAATGCCGACCGTCCAACTGGACACGGCTTGGCTCGACAAAACCGTCTGCGCATGGGTGCGTGCCAAAGGAAAGGAAGCATCCCTCAGCGGTAGCCGCTCACTCGATGTCTTCCGCAAGCGTTCTTCTGTCTCCGCTTTCCGTGTGGCTGCCCTCTGTCAGTACCTCTACGAATTAGAGAACACCCTTTCTCCAGAGGTTATCCAGAAGCGTGTGCGCCAAATCTATCTTTTCATGGCCGACTACATCTTAGATGGCATGTTGGAGCGTTGGGGCAAGCGTTTTGAGGAACTGAACACCAAGCGCGAGAACGAGAACCGTCCCGGTCCGAAGAACATCCTCTATGACCAACTGACCGACACGTTCAACCGCGAACAACTGCGTGCGCTCCTTGAACAACAAGGCAAAGCCACGCCGGTCAAGGTCTTCCTCTCCCAATGGAAGAAACTCCGCGTCATCGAGGAAGTCGAGAAAGATGTATTTAGAAAGTTAAAAGGTGCTTCCGAGCACTCCGATAACAGTCAAAAGTCAAAAGAAGAAAGCGTATGAAAAATATATTTCGAATCGTGAACGTCTGCGAGCCGCAGACAATCACCAAGAATGATGGAACTCAGATGATCAAACAACAGTTGGTAATCCGTGAACAGGGTGGTCCGTACGAGGATGCGTACCTCGTGACATGGCTTGGTAACGAACCGCTCAAGTTGTCGCAAGGCATGTGTATCGCAGCATCCATCCGCATGCGGGTGAGCGAAGGAACGTACGCTACCGGCGATGTACCGGAGACGCGCTACTATCAGGATGCCGTCTTGCAGGAGTACTCGTGCTTGATGCTGGGGAACATGCGCGGTTAAAAGTTAAAAGTCATGGAAATTACAATTGTACGTGGTGACCCTAAGCCGTGGGGAATAGACGGTCACCTCTATATCAATCGCAAACTCATCTGCGATACGGTCGAACACCCCACACATCACTTGCGACAAGGCGACTATCCTATCGGTTGGGACAACAATCCCTTCCGACATGGTGATGGAGCGTTAGCCCTCAAGCAACGAGAAATCATCGTCGGCAAACAACTTCTCCCGGGCGTAGTAACCCAATCGCAAGCAACCTATGACCGCCTCTACGAACGCCTCAAAAAGGCCTTCCAACGTGGCACCCCCGTCCACCTTACCATCCGTGGATGATTATCAAGTGAACTGACAAGATTTTCTTGTCGGTTCGTTTTTTTATGCAAAATCCACTTTCTGAGACGATTTCCCCTTCAAAATTTGTCCATGTCAAAATTTTTTTGTATCTTTGCACGCAAGATTGCGTGCGACACATAAATCATGGCAAAAAAGAACGACATAGCAAAAGTAGAGACTGCCTCCATTCAACCGGTGGAGCAAATTGAAAGTCTCATCATAACCGTCCGTGGCAAGCAAGTCATCCTTGACCGCGACTTGGCTCGCCTGTACGGAGTGGAAACGAAGCGTCTTAATCAACAGGTACAACGTAACATAGAGCGTTTCCCGGAAGACTTCATGTTCCAACTCACAAAGGAAGAGGCTGAATCTTCAAGGTCACAATTTGCAACCTTGAACGATGAGATTCCAAACTTGAAGTCACAATTTGCAACTTCAAGTGAAGAGGAAATCTTGAAGTCACAATTTGCAACTTCAAGTTGGGGCGGTATCAGAAAACTACCTTACGCCTTCACCGAAAATGGTATTGCCATGCTTAGTAGCGTCCTCCGCTCTCCGATGGCGATAGCCACCAACATCCACATCATGCGCGCATTTAATGCCATGCGCCATTTCATCGGTTCGCATGCACAGGTATTCCAGCGTTTGGAGATTGTTGAGCGCAATCAGTTGGCGCTCAACGCTCATCAAGAAGAATTATCTGCACAAGTTGCCGAGAATAACAAGAAACTGGAAGAAGTCTTTAAACGTCTGGACGCAGGTGATGCCAAACCGGAACACGGTATCTTCTTCGATGGTCAGATTTTTGATTCGTATATCTTTATCAACGATCGTATCCGCGAGGCCAAGAAGCGCATCATCCTCATCGACAACTATATTGATGATAGCGTGCTGAAAATGCTTGACAAGCGCGAGAAAGGTGTAGCCGTAAAACTCTACACCAATCTATCCTTCGGTTCGCTTAAGATGGATCTCAAGAAACATAATGCGCAATACGCGCCGATTGATGCAGAGCAGTTCAACCGCTCACACGATAGGTTCTTGTGTATTGATGATACCGTCTATCTCGTCGGCGCAAGCCTTAAAGACCTCGGCAAGAAATGGTTTGGCTTCAGCAAAATGGGTGTAACAACCGACGAACTATTAAGTAAAATGTAATAATTGCAATATTGCGGACACTGACCGCAATATCAACAAGACATCCCGTCCTATCCAAGACGTTAAACTGATACAGGTTGCAAAAAAATGCACTAACCATTAAATTTTTGAAAGTTTGTGTTTATATTGGGACAGACAAAACTTTTAAGACATGAAAACAATTGACGACATCTGTGCTCTGGTAGAGCAGTTTTTAGCCGACGAGACGTGCGCCGCGCACGCAGTCAGCATCTATTTCCAGCGTGATAGCCAAAAGCCCGAGCCGGGTCAACTGCCTCCGCTATTCCGCACTAACCGCACGGATATGATGC
Organism: Paludibacteraceae bacterium; assembly: GCA_017401985.1. Classification (GTDB taxonomy): domain Bacteria; phylum Bacteroidota; class Bacteroidia; order Bacteroidales; family Paludibacteraceae; genus Colicola. Next base: position 8,883 of record JAFPNK010000116.1, read on the forward strand.
TCAGCGTTCAAGTGCTACAATTCAACGACGACCTCATCACCCGCCTCTATCGCGAACTCAAAAGCCGTTTCCCGCAAAAGAAATGGAAACAGCGTTTCATGGACGGGATAGACGGTATTGTAACGGACTAAAACAAGTATAACCAATAAAAATCAAATCATATGGATTTTTCTAAAATCAATGTAAGTGCAGACGGAAAAACACTCTGCGAAGTGTATGATGTAGATAATCTGGTTATTCCTGAAGGAGTGACCAAAATAGAAAAATGTGCGGCATCGCAACGCAGCATCGTGTCGGTTGAGATTCCTGACAGCGTAGAGGAAATCGGGAAAGAAGCGTTCCGGATATGCCGCGACCTGCAACGTGTGACCATTGGCGCCGGAGTGAAGAAAATGGGTGCAGAAGCCTTTGCGGGATGTGGTAGCCTGAATTCCGTAACCATCAAAGAAGGCGTCAAACTGATTGGAGAGTCGGCTTTCTGGAAAGATGCTGCCTTGGAGCAGATTGCGTTGCCGGACAGTTTGACCAAAATCAGCAAAGCAGCGTTCCAGTCCACCTCGCTGACGGCGCTTCGTATTCCTGCCAATGTCAAATCCATTGGAGCGGATGCGTTTAATGTGCGGAAGAAAGAAGGTAAAACCGGCCCGTCTGTCTTAACGACGGTTGAATTTGCACCCGGATGCAAGCTGACCACAATCGAAGAGAGTGCTTTCAAGGACGCATCGATAGAGACCCTTGTGCTGCCGGATAAGCTGCAGACACTCGGAGACGGGGCTTTTGCCGGTTGTACGAGTTTGAAATCCGTACACATACCTGCCGGTCTTACGAGCATGGGCTACAAACCTTTTGACGGCTGTACGGCTCTGACAACTATCACCATCGATCCTGCGAACCCTGCCTTTGTGCTCCAAGACGGCAAGTTGTTTACAAAAGACTTGAAGAAACAGGTTATTTGATAATACAATCTCTATGAAACTGAAAAACACTTCTCTTTTTATATTCGGCGAAGCCTTCGTGAAGACACGTCGTGAGATGTGGTCTTCGCTTTGGGTATTGCTTATCCTGACCACTATTGCCTCTATCGTTATGTGGAGCGCGGAAGTATGGGGTGGAGGAGAGAGTTCTTACTCCTTGGCGGACGCATTGGAATGGTCGTTCCTTAAGTACATCGGCGATCCGACCGAAGTGGCTCCGCATGCGCCAACGACGCATTTAGGAGTGATCATGGGTAATGTGATCGGAATCATCGGCATATTGATCTTGGCTATCCTTACCGGTCTGTTAGCTTCCGGCTTTACTGCCGTGTATGAAGAGAAACAGCGAGAGGAAGAGTTACAAGCTTTCGGCACGCGTCTCGCTCGCGCTTTTCGTCCGACACCGGCTCGACGAGTGAATGACTACCTGCGTGAAAAGGGCTTGCAAGAGACGTATTCGATAGCTCCGCTGATGCAAAGTGTGGCTACGCTTCAGACCGATTATCACATGGATATGAAGGACATCATGGACGCGGCGGAGAAGTTTCCCGAATATCGGTTGGCCAATATGGCGAGCATACAGACACCGGCGGAACATCCGCAGGACCGGATTGTGCTGCTGCATAATCCGATCAATCGTCCTTACGGTTGCTGTATCGACCGGAAAAGCAAGGTGACCATCGTCGTTCCTTCGGCGCAATCAGAGTTGGCAACGGAGTGGTTCGGGTATCAGGTTGCTCTGTTTGGCGGGTTCAATTTTATCAGCAAAAGCATCAAGTACGATAACGACACCCCGCATTCGTATTTCAACATGACGGATATTCATCCGGAGGAAGCTGCAACCAAAGAGGAGAAGCACTTCTTGTCCTTGGAGCAAAGCAACCAAACGGCTTTCTATCACGATCTGAAGGCGCTTTCTTCGGGTGACGGGCATTGGAATATATACTTGTTGCACGTGGTGACCAACTCTTCCAAAGGCGGTAATCACACACATTTCAATTCGTCCATGGCCGGAGGCAAAAACGCCACTATTCAGGACGAGGCTGCCTACACGGCACTCAAACAGGCACTCGTTGCGGTGTTGGATGATTACTCCTTCCAATGTACGACGGATGATTCCGAGCGTTTCCCGCTGATGGAGAAGAACGTCGCTTATCGCTTGCAAAAAGACGGCATCCATCCCAACTCCTTCGCGCTGCGAGTCGGCGCGCATATCATGGCAACCCATACTTTCCGGGATGTTATTGCCTATCGTTTTGCGGAGCAGATAGCACGTCTGACAAAATAAAGAGATATAATATATGAATCGATGACTAAGTTAGACGAACGAATAAGAATAGATTTGGCAGAACGTTTCTATGGGAATCCTATTTCGGCAGCTACCGAACTTGCTCCATTAGCGAAAGATGGCGATGGATTCCGATTCTCCACGAAAGGAATGCCAACGTATTTTACCGGCAAAAGAGATGCACAGACTGTCTTTGTGCAACTTAATCCGGGTATGGATGCTGAGAAGGCAGATGCAAAGTGGACTGAATACACCAAGGAATTTAACACTTCAAATCCCGAAGCCTTCATTGCCGATTACAAGACACGACAAACGAACTTTGGTCAGATAGACCGTCTGCGTTATGATTCCTTTGATGTAAAACAAGCAGCATTTTTGTACGAATGGAAGGATAGTGGTATTAACTTTCCAAAAAACATTAATTGGTCAAGTAGAGAAGAAAAGATAAACGCCAAGGAACTTGTTTTGATGCAGAAATTGCAATTAGAGTTGATACCTTTCGCTTCTCAAAAGTTTGAGTTAAATAAATCTCAATTGGACTTGTTAGTGCCTTATGTAGAAACTCTATTGGATGAAATTTTCTGCAAGAAAGAAGGAAGAAAGTATGTGATTTTTGGAGGGGATTTTGATTCTGTATTTAAAAAGTATAATGAAACTCACCCTAGTTCTATAGTTGACTTGACAGGTAAAATTCCAGTAAAAGGTTTAAAGAAAAATGATGGAACAGATATAAAGCGTCCTTTATACTACAAAGTCATTGATATACACTATCACAACGAGCAGAGGCAAAAAGCTTTGATTGCCTATACGTTCCCTCAAACAAATCTTGCTAACGCATATGCGATTTTGCAAGAATATGGAAGACAATGTTATGAGGCATTTGTTAACACACCATTTATCAGAAATAAAAAATAGTGTAAAACGCCACTCCTATTAAATTTTCGTTACTTTGTGATTATATTGTTGTATAACAAAAACTAATGCGACAATATAATCACATTGTTTATGGAAGAGTTTGAACAACCTACCACATACACGGATAGTGGTCCTGTGGTAATTATTATTGATAGCGAAATGTATTTTTACTATGCAAGTAATTAATCTGTTATCCAATGCGTTTCGCAAAGCGCACAAGAAAGAGTGGCAAATTGTCATGAAGAGTATGGAACTTGCTCAGCAAATACTGAACAAGAACACCAAATTACACCGGGAATATCGGGCTGTAGCAATTGACCAGCTTGCCGGTTGGTACGGTTCCAAAGGACGTAGAGCACCGAAGATTTGGCAGTTTCAGGACGAGAACTATGCTACCATCATCGACCTCATTCATGCCATTCCTATCCATCTGGTGGAATCCATGCCGGCAAACCTGCCGTATAAAGAAGGCGTTTGTATGCGTATAGACCAGTTAGGAGCGTATATTCACACCAAGTCCAAAGAGTCTCCGCGTGTCGAACTATTCATGGACAAACTCATTGAAACCGCTGATTCCTCCGAGCATTTCGTGTGGCTGGTGACCATGACTATCTTCCACGAAATGGCACACGCGGCTTTGGACATCTTCAACAACAACCGCTATCTCACCAGCCGATATACCGACCACGAACAAGTGTCTTTCGCATCCAAATACGGCAAGTGGCGTGAAGAATCCATGGCAACGGCTGTCACCCTGCGTCTCATTCGCGATGCCGGCAAAAGACAGACGCCATTCTATGAATTTGCCAAAGACTATTATAGCCGCCAAGAGCCTGAATATGTCTTGGGGCTCCATCTAATCGACTTCGAATACTTTGATTTCCAATCTGTAACCGATGCTAAACGTTTTGGTATCGAACCCGAAGAACAATCCGAGTGGCTGGAGGCCATGCGTTCGCGTCTCTCTATTCCACGGTGACGGATTTGGCGAGATTGCGAGGCTGATCTACGTCGCAGCCTTTGACAACTGCGATGTGGTAGGCCAGCAGTTGCAAGGGGATGACGGTCAAGAGTGGGGTGAGGCACTCTTCGGTAGCCGGCACCTCGATGACATAGTCGGCGATGCGGCTGACGAGTTCGTCTCCTTCGGTCACGATTGCGATGACCCGTCCGTGGCGGGCTTTGATCTCTTGGATATTAGAGACCACTTTTTCGTAGGTGCCACACCGCGGGGCAACCACCACTACCGGCATTTCTTGTGAGATAAGTGCGATGGGCCCGTGTTTCATTTCCGCAGCCGGATAGCCTTCGGCGTGGATGTAGGATATCTCTTTGAGTTTGAGTGCTCCTTCCATTGCGACGGGGAAGTTATATCCTCGCCCGAGATAGATGAAGTTCTGGGCATATGTAAAAGTCTTGGCGAAGTCCGCGATGCGTTTGTTCTGCCCGAGGACGCGTTCGATCTTATCGGGTATCTGTCCGAGTTCGCGTACGATATTCAGATACTGTTCTTGCGACAGCGTCCCTTTCTCGCGACCGATACAAAGGGCAAGCATAGTGAGTGCGACCACTTGTGCTGTGAAGGCTTTGGTGGAAGCAACGCCAATCTCGGGTCCCACGTGCGTGTAGCAACCGCTGTCGCTTAGACGCGGGATAGAGGCGCCGACGACGTTACAGATGGAGAAGATGAATGCCCCTTTGGATTTGGCGAGTTGGATAGCTGCGAGAGTGTCGGCAGTCTCTCCGGATTGCGAGATGGCGATGACGACGTCATCTTTGTTGATGACGGGCTTGCGGTAACGGAATTCGGACGAGTACTCCACTTCAACGGGTATCTGCGCGAACTCTTCGATGGCGTACATAGCGATGAGGCCTGCGTGCCACGATGTGCCGCACGCCGTGATAATGATACGCTTGGCGTTGAGGAAACGATCCTTATTGTCGATGAAACCGGAGAGAGCGATGTTGTCCTGTCGCACGTTGACACGTCCGCGCATGGAATCGGTCAGCGTACGCGGTTGCTCGAAGATCTCCTTGAGCATGAAATGCGGATAGCCGCCTTTCTCGAGTTGGGAGAGGGAGAGCTCCAGACGCTTGATCTCCGGCGTTTTCGTTACATTGTTGATGGTCGTAACGGTTACGGGTGACGAGTTACCGGTTACGGGGTGAATAACTACGACTTCTTCGTCTTCGATATAGATAACCTTGTCGGTGTATTCGACGATAGGTGTGGCGTCGGAGGCCAGGAAATACTCGTCTTCTCCGATGCCGACGACCAGCGGACTACCTTTGCGAGCGGCGATGAGAGTGTCCGGGTGATCCTTGTCGAGGATAGCGATGGCATACGCTCCGATGACCTGCTGCAGCGCCAGTTGTACGGCAGTCTTGAGGTCGACGTGCTTGTTGACTTCGGTATATTCAATCAGTTGCACGAGCACCTCGGTGTCGGTCTCCGACTTGAACGAATAGCCCTCCTTCGTCAGACCCGCCTTGAGCACGGCATAGTTCTCGATGATGCCGTTGTGGATGATGGCCAGGCGCTCCGATTCAGAGTAATGCGGGTGCGCATTGACGGTGTTCGGTTCGCCGTGGGTCGCCCAACGAGTGTGGGCGATGCCGATCGTACCTTCGGTATCCTTGTCGGCCGCGAAAGCCTCGAGTTCCGCCACTTTGCCTTTCGCCTTGTAGATATTGAGTTGTCCCTCGGGATTGATGAGTGCCACGCCGGCACTATCGTAGCCGCGGTACTCAAGGCGATGAAGTCCCTTAATCAAGATCGGATACGCTTTGCGCTTTCCGATATATCCTACGATGCCACACATAATTATTTATCAGTCAAAAATTTTCAATATTAACAAAAATTATATTTTTCGATTGCGACTTTGATCCGTCGCATAGCTTCGATGATCTGCTCTTCGGCGATAGCATAGGAGAGACGGATGCAGTCGGGGCAACCGAAAGCTGTGCCGGAGACCACCGCCACGTGTGCTTCACGGAGCAGATATTCGGTGACCTCATCTGCTGTGCCGTAAGTAGTCACATCCGGGAAGAGATAGAACGCGCCCTGCGGTGCTGAGAAGCGGAAACCGGGTATCTCTTGCGCGAGACGGATGATGAGTTCGCGACGTTTAGCAAAAGTAGCCACGATTGACTCATCCATCGGGAGAGTCAATGCCGCCTCAGCGGCCGCCTGAGCCGGTACGGAAGCACAGGTGATCTGTTGGCTCTGCAGGCGAGTGCATGCTGCCACAAAAGCCTTGTCTTTCGTCAGTAACCACCCTATTCGATAGCCCGTCATCGCATAAGCCTTGCTGACACCGTTGACGATAATAAGTCGGTCTGCCATCTCCGGATACGCCGCCAGCGTGACAGCCGGTTGACCGTACGTCAAGGCGCTATAGATCTCATCCGACAGAACCGCTATTTGCGGATACTCGCGTAATACGGCAACCAGTTCATCTAAGTTCGTTTTAGAATATATCGAACCCGTAGGGTTGTTCGGCGAACAGAGCAGCACTAACTTCGTGCGCGACGTAATAGCGTCACGTAACTGTTCGGGCGTTAAGCAATAATCATCTTCCCGGCGAGTAGGCACATTCACCACCATCCCTTCTGCCAAGCGTACCATCTCACCATAGCTAACCCATGAAGGCGTAGGTATAATCACCTCGTCGTCGGGTCCGATGAGAGTCTCTATCGCATTGCAGATAGCCTGCTTGGCTCCTACCGATACAATCACATCCTCTGCGGCATATGTGATCCGATTGCCTTCGCGGCTATTTTGGTGCGCCACTATCGCTGCGCGCAAGGAACCCAACCCAGGTACCGGACCATAGTGCGACATATGATGGTCGATCGCAGCCTGTGCAGCCCTACGGATCGGTTCGGGCGTATCCATATCCGGTTCACCCAACGCCATGCTGATGACATCTATGCCTTGCGCCTGCATGGCACGGCATTGCGCCGCCATCCTTAAGGTAGGCGCCTCTGCTAAACCGGCTATTCGTGTAGAAAGTGTCATATAATGGTCTTATCCTTTTTGGGGTGCAAAATTACTGCTTTTTTTTCAATTATGCAAGGGTTCGCTAACATTTTTAGCGAATACACGCCTTGCAAAAACTCATAAAGAGCGGATGCGGATGGAGCACGGTGGATAAATATTCCGGATGGAACTGCGTACCGATATACCATTGATGACACGGAATCTCCACTATCTCCACTAAGTCGGCAGCAGGATTAATGCCCACGCACTTCATTCCGTGACTTTCGTAATCTTCCTTATACGCATTGTTGAATTCATAGCGATGGCGATGCCGCTCCATGATAGTCTTCTTCCGTCCGTACATCTCATAGACAAGACTATCTTCACGCAATTCACATTCGTATGCACCAAGTCGCATTGTACCGCCTTTATCGGTGATAGCCTTCTGCTCCTCCATCATGTCAATGACATTGTGGGAGGTTTGTTCATCCATCTCTCGACTGTTGGCATCCGCGTAGCCCAACACATTTCGCGCAAACTCGATGACCATCATCTGCATACCAAGGCATATACCGAAGGTTGGAATATCGTGCGTGCGAGTATATTCAGCGGTGAGGATCTTGCCCTCTATACCACGTTGTCCGAATCCAGGACAGATGACGATACCATCCATGCCTTGTAGTTGTTCTGCTACGTTCTCCTTGGATATCTGTTCGCTGTTGATAAAATGGAGCATAGCCTTCACATTATTATATACACCAGCGAGATTCAGACTCTCGCGGATACTCTTGTAAGCGTCCTGCAGGTCATATTTGCCGACCAATCCGATATGTATCTCACGCGTGGCATGATGCTGTTTATCCAAGAAGTCAAGCCATGACTGCATGGATATATCGCCTATCGGCCTCCCCGTCTTGCGCAAGATAGCAGTGTCCAATCCCTGCGCCATCATACTAACGGGCACCTCGTAAATACTCGGTTTATCTTCGCTCAGAATGACGCAATCCAAGTCCACATTACAGAACGATGCCACTTTCATGCGCATCGCATCGTCCAGATGCCGCTCTGTTCGAAGGACGAGGATGTCCGGTTGGATACCCATGCCTTGCAATTCCTTGACGCTGTGTTGCGTAGGCTTGGTCTTCATCTCCTCCGCAGCCTTCAGATAAGGTACATAAGTCAAATGTACATTCACCGCATTGCGTCCCAACTGCCAACGTAACTGACGGATGGCTTCCATGAAGGGTGCACTTTCTATATCGCCTATTGTTCCTCCCACTTCGGTGATGACAAAATCCAACTGCTTATCCGGTTCATCTTCACGTAACATACGACGTTTAATCTCATCCGTTATATGCGGCACGACTTGAATGGTCTTACCCAGATAGTCTCCTCGCCGCTCGCGATCAATAACCGTCTTATAGATACGCCCTGTGGTGATGGAGTTATGGCGCGTAGTATGAATATCCGTAAAGCGCTCGTAATGCCCTAAGTCGAGGTCTGTCTCCATGCCATCCATTGTCACATAACACTCGCCGTGCTCGTACGGGTTTAGTGTCCCAGGATCGATATTGATATAAGGATCGAATTTCTGGATGGTTACTGCGTAACCACGCGCTTGCAGTAACTTACCGATACTAGCCGAGATAATGCCTTTCCCCAACGAGGATACGACGCCGCCGGTGATGAAGATATATTTGGTTTGAGTTTCCATTTATAGACCTTTCATTCTAATCAATGCTTCTTCGCAGTCTTTGCGGTTGGAGAAAGCAGAGAAGCGAACGTATCCTTCGCCGGACGGACCGAAACCGGCACCGGGAGTGCAGACGACTTGACAGTCGTTGAGCAGATGATCGAAGAACGACCAGGAGGTGTAGCCTTGTGGAACGCGACACCATATGTACGGCGCATTCTTACCGCCGAACACCTCGTATCCCATAGCCTGCAAACCGTTCATTAGCAATTGAGCCGTATGCTTGTAGTGCATTAGGTTCGCTTGTGTTCCTGCTTTACCTTCCGGCGTATACGTGGCCGCCGCCGCCCGTTGTGCGATATACGACGTGCCGTTGTATTTGGTACACTGGCGTCGCATCCACATGGCGTTGAGACCGGAGGCTTTCGGAACGACCGTCCAACCGCAACGTACGGCTGTGAAACCGGCTGACTTGCTGTAACTACGGACTTCGATAGCGACCTCTTTCGCTCCTTCTATCTCGTAGATGGAGTGCGGTATATCCGGGTCTTCAATAAACGCTTCATAGGCGGCGTCGAAGATGATGATACTCTTGTTCGCTCGCGCGTAATCAACCCATTGTTGGAGTTGCGTCCGTGTCAGAACCACTCCCGTCGGGTTGTTCGGGAAGCAGAGATAGATGATGTCTGCTTTCTGTTTTGGCAATTCCGGTACGAATCCGTTGGCAGCCAAGCAAGGAAGGAATTCGATCTCCCGTCCAGCCATAAGGCTGGAATCGACATAAGCAGGGTAGGATGGGTCTAAGATAGCTACGCGGTTAGGGGTGTCGAACAGTTCGCTCAGGTTACCCAGATCGCTTCCTGCGCCATCGGAGATAAAGACCTCTTCCTGCTCCAGTTCCACGCCCCGCGGACGATAATCATGCTCGATAATAGCCTGCTTCAACCACGCGTATCCTTCTTCCGGTCCGTATCCGCGAAAGGTATCGAGATGCGCTAATTCTTCCACCGCCCGATGCATAGCATCGGTAATGGGTAAGGGCAGCGGACGCGTCACATCGCCGACACCGAGACGCAAGATCTTCGCTTGCGGATGTGCGGCTTTGTATGCCTGCGTGCGGTTAACGATCTCCGTGAAGAGATACGAACCCTGTAACTGCTGTAGATGAGTGTTGTGTAGCATCGTTATTCCTCCCAATGATAGATTCCACGGAACACCTCCGTAGCCGGTCCGGTCATAAAGACTATTCCGTCTATATCCCAACGTATATCAAGGTCTCCTCCCGGTAGGTGCACCACTATATTTCGTTCCGTCCATCCATGTCGAATAGCCGCCACAGCAGCCGCACAAGCGCCTGTGCCGCAGGCTAAGGTGAGTCCGGAACCGCGTTCCCACACGCGTACATCTAATTCGCGTGCGTTGCGCACGAAGGCGAACTCCACGTTTGTGCCTTCCGGAAAATGTGCATGCGTACTAACCAGCGGTCCGTATTTGGTAATCTCTTCTATCTGTTGTGGGGATTGACGAAAGAAGACCGCATGGGGATTGCCCATGTTCACGGAACTAAATCCGATAGGATCACTCCCTCGCATGATCGTATCCGACTGCACGCGCGGTTCGCCCATGTTCACGGTCACTTCTTGCACGAGACCATCCGTCACATGCAGGTTCAGGGAACGAATACCCGCCAGTGTCTCAACGAAGAGTTGCGGTTGCACACATCGTCCGTTCTCGTACAGGTATTTGCCGACACAGCGAATGGCGTTTCCGCACATCTGCGCCTCCGAACCGTCGGTATTGAAGATACGCATACGCGCATCGGCTTTATCAGACGGCATAATCAATACTAAGCCATCTGAACCGATACCGAAATGGCGGTCGGATACTTGACGTGCCAAGGCGGGAAGGTCTATCTTCTTCAACGCTTTAGCCGTCTCCGGCGGGAAACAATCGATATAGACGTAATCATTTCCCAAACCGTGCATTTTGATAAAAGGAATGGTCATGACGTTTAGCGAATTAGCGATTAGTGATTAGTGGATAAACAGCAGTTCGCGGTATTTCGGGAGAGTCCACATCTCGTCATCTACGATGAGTTCGAGTGCATCGGCATGTTTGCGGATGTCGGCCATGAGAGGCAGCACGGTGTCGTGGTAAGCAATCGCTTTGGCGCGTTCATCGGGCATGCGGTTGGCTTTATGACGCGCTTCGGTCATCGCCTCCACGCCGGCGAAGATATCTCCGGAGTGGTGCTCTATCTGGCGAATGATGCTGTAGTCCATCTCGTTGAGCGAAGCGGTTTCATCGGCGCTGAAGACCTGTTTGACGGCTAACACGTTTTGGAGTAGCATCGTCTGGTAACGCTTGGCAGCAGGGAGAACATGGTTGATGACGAGGTCACCCAGCACACGGCTTTCAATCTGAATCTTCTTGCTGTACGTCTCCCATTTGACTTCCGAACGGCTCTGTAATTCCGCTTTGTTGAGTACGCCGGTTGTCTCAAACATCTTAACACTATCCGGTGCGAGGTAACGATCGATGATAAGCGGCACAGATGTCTCGCAGTCCAGGCCACGCTTGGCCGCTTCGGCTTTCCATTCGTCGCTATAGCCGTTGCCGTCGAATCGGATGGCTTTGCAAGCTACGATATATTTCTTAATCACGTCAAACAGCACGCGCTCTTTGGGTTCGCCTTTCTCGATACGTCCGTCCACTTCAGTTTTGAAGAGCATCAGTTGTTCGGCCACGGCGGCGTTGAGCGCTAACATAGCAGCTCCGCAGTTGGCAGATGAACCGACAGCACGGAACTCGAAACGGTTACCGGTGAAAGCGAAAGGTGAGGTGCGGTTGCGGTCGGTGTTATCCAAGAGGATCTCCGGTATGTTCGCTACGCCCAGTTTCATCTCTTTCTTGGCGTTGATGATGATACCTTTGTCCGCCGAAGCGTGCTCCAGTTTGTCCAGCACTTCGGTTATCTGCTTGCCGAGGAAGACGGAGATGATAGCCGGTGGCGCTTCGTTGGCACCCAGACGATGTTCGTTGGTGGCGCTAACGATGGACGCTTTGAGGAGTCCGTTATGACGCTGTACTGCCATCAGCACATTGACCAGGAACGTGACGAACTGCAGGTTCTGATAGGGGTTTTTGCCCGGAGCCAGCAGGTTAACGCCGGTATTGGTCTCGAGCGACCAGTTACAATGTTTACCGCTTCCGTTAACCCCTGCGTAGGGCTTTTCGTGCAGCAGCACACGGAAATGATGTTTCTGTGCCACGCGCTCCATGATGCTCATGATAAGCAGGTTATGGTCGTTCGCCAAATTGACATCTTCGTAAAGCGGCGCCATCTCGAACTGGTTGGGTGCTACTTCATTATGACGCGTACGCACGGGTATGCCTGCGCACAACGCTTCATATTCTAATTCGCGCATGAACGCGAGCACGCGTTGCGGGATAGCTCCGAAATAATGGTCTTCGAGTTGCTGGCTCTTGGCGCTGTCGTGTCCCATGAGCGTGCGCCCCGTGAGCATCAAGTCGGGACGTGCCAAGTAGAGCGATTCGTCCACCAGGAAATACTCTTGCTCCCAACCGAGGTTCGCATGCACATGTTTGACGGTCTTGTCAAAGTAACCGCACACCTCGCGTGCTGCGTGGCAGAGCGTGGCTGTCGAACGAATGAGCGGCGTTTTGTAGTCCAGCGCCTCACCTGTATAAGCCACGAAGACGGTCGGGATACAAAGCGTATCGCCAATAAGGAAGACAGGGCTGGAAGGATCCCAAGCCGAGTAACCACGCGCTTCGAAGGTGTTACGGATACCGCCCGATGGGAAAGACGAAGCGTCCGGTTCTTGTTGGTAGAGGCTGTCTCCGCTGAACTCTTCCATCAATTGACCGTCTTTGTTGAGCGTGAAGAACGCGTCGTGCTTCTCCGCCGTGCCACCCGTGAGGGGTTGGAACCAGTGGGTGTAGTGCGTCGCTCCGCGGTCCATCGCCCATTTGCGCATACCGATAGCCACGCTACCGGCAATATCACGATGAATAGTGCGACCGCTGTCCACGTCGTCGAACAACTGCTCCAGCACTTCCGGCGCTATATATTCCTTCATCTTCGCCCGCGTGAACACATCGCGTGCAAAATAATCTTTCACACGATCGTTCGTTAACTCTTTCATTCGTTCATTTGTTAACTCATTAACCAAATCACGCTCTTTTGCGATTTTGATGGCTTCAAAACGAATATTTCCCATAATTTTGACGTAGATTATATTATTTAATCGGATTAAATTTCAAAATACGCCGCAAAATTACAACAAATTTTTTATATATGCAAATAAATGTAGAAAAAAATAACACTATTTTCTTTCTAAAACCTTGCACATATTAAAAAAAAGCAGTACCTTTGCAGTCGCAAAGGTTTGAATTATGAAAATAGCCATTATAGGAGCCGGTAGTGTAGGGACGAATCTTCATCACGCTTTCGAGCTCAAAGGAATAAAAACGGAACTGGTGCATGCGCGTCCGCTTACAGCGGATCCTGAGGCCGTGTGTGCGTTGCCGCAGGCAGATGTGTATATCTACACCGTGGCGGATCATGTGCTGAAAGAGGTGGTGTCGTTGGTTCACGCTCCCAAGTCCATTCACCTGCATACTTCGGGTTCGATGCCGATTGAGGTGTTTGGAGAGGACAAGCCGCATGCAGGCGTGCTGTATTTCTTACAGAGTTTCAGCCGAGAAGTGCTGATAGACGACTGGAGTGGCATTCCTTGTTTTATCGAGGGGCGTAATATAGATGACGTTGCTGCCATTTATTCATTGGCGCAATCGTTGACGAGCCGCATCTATGAAGCCAATCAGCACGACCGCGAACGGTTGCATATTGCAGGGGTGTTTGCTAATAACTACAGCAATCTCATGTATCGAATCGCGGCCGATGTGCTCAAGAACACGCAAATACCTTTCGAGGCCTTGTTGCCTCTTATTGATAACACGGCCGCTAAAGTGCATTCGCTCAAGCCGGCAGACGCGCAAACCGGTCCCGCGCAACGTGGGGACAAGGCCGTGATGCAGCATCATTTGGATATTTTAGCCGCTACGCCTTATGCTGAAGTGTATCGAGCGCTCGCAGCGTTAATCGAGAAAGCGCATAGTTGTCCAGATCGGACCAAGGAATAACGATAGCCCCGTCTATTTGCGGCAATTCATCTACTGCATGCACCATAAACCGTGCGTGCAGTTTTTGATGGGAAAGGACGTGTTTAAAGGTGAAAGGGGAAAGGTGAAAGGATGAAGGTTCTTTCTCCTGTTCCTCGCATGGAAACTCATAGAGGTGATACCATATATCTTTGGGGTTCTCACGGCGACGAATGAGGGTGTGTGTGCCGTTGGTATAGATATGGTAGGTGAACCAGCGGTCACGCACTTTAGGTCGAGGTTTGCGAACGGGCAGTAAGTCCGCCGTTCCGTGCGCATAGGCTTGACAGCAATCCTGGAGCGGGCAAGTCGCACACGCATCGCCTAAGACCGGCGTGCAATACAGCGCGCCGAATTCCATAATGGCGGAATTGAATTCTCGCGCGTGTTCCTTATCCAATAAGTCTGCTATATGCTTGTGAAACAGCTTCTTACCGGCGGTGGTATCAAACGCTTCGTCGATGTCCAGTAGTCGCGCCACGACGCGGTACACGTTGCCGTCCATAGCCGGATAAGGTTGGTTGTAGGCGAAAGATGCAATTGCTCCGGCGGTATATTCTCCCACACCCGGTAAGGCGCGTATATCTTCGAAACGGGTAGGGAAGGGATTCCAACTTCGCTCCACAATCATTTGTGCCGCTTTGTGCAGGTTGCGTGCACGGCTGTAATAGCCCAAACCTTGCCATTCGCGTAGTACCTCTGCTTCATCTGCCGCCGCCAAGTCTTCCACGCGCGGCCAACGCGCCACAAAACGCATGTAGTATTCCATACCTTGCGCCACACGGGTCTGCTGCAAAATGACTTCACTCAACCAGATACGATACGCATCTTGGGTTTCTCGCCAAGGAAGTATCCGGTGGTTGATTTCGTACCACTCATATAAACGGCTATATATTAGTGAATTGAGCATTAAAATCCTTAATTTTGACCTCAAAACTTCCAAATCGGGCACAAAATTACAAAAAAAAACACAAATTTGCAATTTTTTTTGCGAAAAACTTTTGTATTTCAATAATTTATAGTAACTTTGCAGAGTTTTTCGGATTTTGAGAAAAAAATAATACATTTACAGATATGACAAAAGCAGATCTCATTAGTGAAATAGCTGTATCTACGGGTTTTGACAAAAAGACTGTCAGCGTAATCGTAGAAGGCTTAATGGAAGACGTGAAGTCCAATTTGGCAAAAGGCGAGAGTATCTATCTTCGTGGTTTCGGTACTTTCTTCCTTCGTACGCGTAAGGCCAAAATCGCTCGTAACATCAGCAAGAATACATCGATCGCAGTTCCGGAGCACAAAGTGGCTATGTTCAAAGCCGCTAAGGAATTGGCAACTGCCGTTCGTTAAAAGTAAATAAAGAACAAATATAGTATAACTTTTTAATCATCAAACAATTATGCCAAACGGAAAGAAGCATAAAAGACACAAGATGTCTACGCACAAGCGTAAAAAACGCCTGCGTAAGAATCGTCATAAGCATAAGTAATTGACGATAATGTTTGGCTTTGTGGCTTAAGCTTGCTCAAGTGTGGGCAAGTTGCCACAAGGCTTTTTTATTTATTTCATTAATCCCATCAAGTATGAAAAGCGAATTGATTGTGGACGTACAGCCGCAAGAGATAGCGATCGCGCTGACGGAAGACGACCGACTGCAAGAAGTGGCTCGTGAACAACGAGGACAAGACAATTTTGCCGTAGGCAATATC
>JAFPNK010000117.1 GCA_017401985.1 Paludibacteraceae bacterium
ATATATATAATATATAATATAGTATAAGAAGGTTAAAAAAGAGCGTTTTTCCTGATTTTTGGAGATTTTACCACCCAGTTATCTCCCAGTTACCACCCCGTAATCACCCCGTAATCACCCCCTTTTGGGTCATCTCAGTCTCATTAAAATCTCGATTTTGGTTCGGGGTCTTTTTATGGGTTGGAAGGAGAAGTCCCTACGGAGAACGGTTATCGCAATGAAGCGACAAAAGTGAATGGAGAAAAGCGGCGATGGCATCGACGGAAATAGACATAGAGCGCGAGGCGGAACTGGCGGCAGAAATGCCGCCCGAAGAGGCACCTGCCACTAAACGCAAATTATCTATACTCCATTATAATACCTAGTTCTGTTTGCCCATTATCAGATTTTAGAATATGCTCCTCTTTATACTTTAATATTTCAGTTTTTTTGGAGCTGCTTTTTTAAGCATTGTGTTCCAGATCCGGTTGTATTATTTGACCAAAATACTTGGAAGGTGTAATAATTGTCTCCGTCCAGTTTATCCATTAGTTTCGGGGATGCGAAATACTTTACGTAGGGTAAATCAGAGGCATCTAATAATGGTGTGTAGACCGTCTCAAATCCCCAGTCCGTTCCAAACCAATCATCATCCTTGCATACAACCTTATAATATTTGTTTTCATAAGGTATTTTGTATAACTTGTAACCTGCGATATAAATACTTGGATTTTTTACCGTGATAGTTGCACGGCTATCATATTTTTGATCATTATATATGCCTGTTAGTGTAACTGTATATGTACCTGCTCCTGCATACTTATGAGTTGCGTTTTTTGTTGTTGCAGTTTCTCCATCTCCAAAATCCCATTTGTAACTCGTTGCTCCTGTGGATTTGTTGGTGAATTCGTATGTGAACGGACTAACTAATTTGTATTCAAAGCGAACGTTTACAGAAGTTGTTCCACCGCCTCCACCCGGTGTCGTTCCGCCACCATTTCCTCCGGGCCATGAGGGTTCGTTATATCCTCCGCCGCATGCCATCATACTGATAGCCATAACCATTAAGATAAATGACTTTTTCATTTTGTACATGGCTGTTATATCCCATCGCCTCATCGGTTTTAAGATTAATTTAAAGGTGATTTGCATGCAAAAGTAATCTATTTTTAGCGGAAGGGCAAGTTTTCGATTCGATTATCGAAACATCGAAAAAATATGCAATGTAAAGTGCAAAAAAGTATCTACAAAAGTTGCATATTAAGATAATTTTTTGTACCTTTGCGGCAAAAAAATTGAGTTTATGGGTTTACTTGACGATTACAGCGGCATAGGCATGAGTCCGCGCCCGCAATGGAAACATCAGATTGCGATGAGTAACTTTCATACAAACGCCTGTACGGAACTTTATCAGCAAGGTTTGCAGTTGCTAACCGAAGCAACCGTTACGAATGATTGGAACGATTTGGCACCGGATTTGGTGGTCTTTGATGCACATTTTGTACCTCAGACCGTCATTGAGATAACGCGTACGTATCAAGCACGCGCCATTATCAATAAATGTGCAGAGTTAATAGAGCGCTTCCCAGACGCAGAGTACTTTGTTTATGACTACGAACAGCGACTGCTGTATGGTTTTGATGCCGAGCGGCAAAAGTGGATTACTTCCGATGAATACGAGCTTTTCTCGCAGTATTTAGCACATCCGGTATTAGCCTATTTTGGCTGAACGCCCAACAGTTTTTCCAACTGACGGCGTACTTTTGCTACTTCGCTGCGGTTTTTGTTAGGAATTGCCTCGTTGAATTGGCTGGAAGAAGGAACCGTTTTCGCCGTTACATTCGCCACCCAAGCACGAAGTGCTGTTCTGTTAGAAAGATTGATTTTGTTCAGCTGTTCCAAGGCCGTTAGATAACGAGCGATAAGTGCTAAATTGATATAATCCGGTTTGTCCGAATGAGAAGGCAGGTCATGCAAGATTTGTATGATCTGTTTTTCTTGTTGTGCAGACAGATTACAAAGCGGAGAATAGTCCGATGAAACCGAAACAACTTGCTTGTGCTGTTGCGCTTTTTGCTCCAGAATATAGTTCACTTTTTGCTCAAACTCCTCTTCTTCGTCGCTTTTAACGAAGGGGGAAAGGCATATACGGACTATCACACACAAGCAGAAAATGGCACCAAAGCCATACCAAACTATCCGATACGAAATACCGATACACGCTAACATTAGAAGAGTAGCCAAACAACACGTCACTATATACAAAATAGTGCGGACTATTCTATCTATCCGATATAATAATTTGGGGACATCCATGATTGTTTTCTATAACGCTGCAAAATTAGGCCCGAATTGAGAGTCGAAGCAAACTATTTGATTCCCATCCGGTGAAATAGTATCCGATATGAATATTGGTGTCATATTATCGCTCCCGTTGAATTCGACCAAATCTTCCATATAGTAATCAGGGAGCCACTCTTCTTCGTTATCCGGTAACGAATCTTTTCTAATAGTCGTATATATATGTCTTACATAGTCTCCTTTTAAATAGATATCAGTCATCATCAGACAGATAGAATCCGCTAATTGGTTGGTGTTGTTATCCATAAGCGAAATGAATTTTCCGTCACGTGTAGGAATAGTACATAGTACAGGAGATGGACTATACACCCATTCGTGTGGGCCGTTATGATGGTATTTGCATTCGGACAATTTACCGCCATAATGAGCAAACAACTCTCTCACATATTCGCAATATGCCTCGTTGTACACCTTTATATGCACATTATCCGTCATTAGACATAAAATGGTGTCCTCTGGAAAAAAAGGATTAGCCATATAACTTAACTTTCCTCGAATGGATGATCTATTCTCAAATGGCCAAGAGTTATGCGGATAATCGGTTTTCTCGCATGATGGCAAAAAGAATGCACATACAATCGAGATTATAAAATAACTGAGCTTTTTCATAACGCCCTCCTTTATTTTATTTGTTTCTTCAATTCTTCTACCTCAGTTGAAAGTTAATGTAGGATACACAATACTATTAAGATAATGATTTTCTTTACCATGAGAATGTTACTTTTTCAAGTTGCCCATTTTTAATGATGTCTATCATGCGTTGCTGATAAATAGCTTGCAAACTATCACAATAGTGGATATAACCTTGCCATGTTTCTTGAGGATGATACGAGCATGGCCCGTTATAATAATACTCATACACAGTTGATGCACACATTCCATCATATGTGTACAAACCATCCCCATAACATGTATAATACGGACCTCCTTGCTTTGGTTTTATATCGTCATAGAGCGTATCTATGGTCACATAAGATACTTTTCTTAAATCCATACCTGTAATATGTTGCGTATATTTGGTATGGTCGTATTCTTCTGTAATGGAAGTCATAGTCTGCCAATTGAGATCTGTTATAAAAACATGGTTCTTTATGTGCCGTTGGTAGGCTTCGTTACATGCCAAATTAAAAGAACACAATGGCATAAATTGGTGCCATCTCCAATCTATCATATAATACCCATCAACAAGAGGTATGTATGGGGAAGTTCCAGCGATAGGCATCATTTGATCCACAAAGGGTATAACCGATGGCCATATATCATAGAAGTTTAAGGACAAATCTTTGTCTTCCTCATATTTGGCATTTTCCAATGTGCTTCCATCTTCGACTATCTGGTGTTGAACGATGATTTTATTCAACAATTCAGGATTCTCAAATTTAACAATAGTCATAACGGCGAGGGGGCCTGCTAGTTTCTCGCCTATAGAGTCAATCGTGTCTTTGTATTCAGGATTCACAATTGGAGATGGCTGATGCTCGCATCCTACGAAACAGAGCCCCAAGAACATGAGCCATAATACATTTTTATTTTTCATAATTATACATGTTTAGAGTTACAGATAACTATTTATTTGATGGTGCAAAGGTACACAAAAAATCTAATATATGCAAATTTTATTTACAAAAAACAGCGTATAGGCAGCAAAGAGTGGGTTTTGGCATAGTTTTTGTAACTATTACTTATGGTAATAGAAAACAATAAAAACATACATACATTTATGGAAAATCCTGTGGATATTAGAGAACTGCAAGAGCGCATTGAGCGCGAGAGTTCGTTTGTAAACGCCTTGACGTTAGGCATGAATCAAGTGATCGTAGGTCAAAAGCACCTGGTTGAGAGTTTGCTCATCGGCTTGCTCAGCGACGGACATATTCTGTTGGAAGGTGTACCGGGTTTGGCTAAGACCTTGGCCATCAAGACCCTGAGCGACTTGATCAAAGCCGACTTTAGTCGTATTCAGTTCACCCCGGATCTGTTGCCTGCCGACGTTATCGGTACGCAGATTTACAGTCAGAAAAGCGAAGAGTTCAAGATCAAACGTGGTCCTATCTTCGCTAATTTTGTGTTAGCCGATGAGATCAACCGTGCTCCGGCGAAAGTGCAATCTGCCCTACTCGAGGCGATGCAGGAGCGTCAAGTGACTATCGGTGAGCAGACGTTCCAACTCGACGACCCGTTCCTGGTATTAGCTACGCAGAACCCGATTGAGCAAGAAGGTACGTATCCGCTGCCGGAAGCACAGACCGACCGTTTCATGCTCAAAGTGGTGATCGGATATCCGAAGAAAGAGGAAGAGCAGGCCATCATTCGTCAGAACATCAACAGCGAGAAGAAACAAGTGCTGCCGATACTCTCTACCGCAGACATCGTCAAAGCACGTAAGATCGTCGAGGAGGTCTATCTGGACGAGAAGATTGAGAAGTATATCGTCGATATCGTGTTCGCTACCCGTCAACCGGAAGAGTACGGTCTGGAGAGCCTGAAGAACATGATTGCGTTCGGCGGTAGTCCGCGTGCGTCCATCAACCTCGCCAAAGCCGCACGTGCGTATGCGTTTATACATAGGAGAGGTTACGTAACGCCGGAAGATGTACGCGCCGTTTGCTACGACGTGCTCCGTCACCGTATCGGCCTGACCTACGAGGCAGAGGCGAACAACGTAACGACCGAAGATATCATCACGGAAGTACTGAACGCAGTTCAAGTACCTTGATAGACCGCTGCGCTGTATGGCCGTTACACTGTAAGACCGCTTCGCTGTAAGACCACTACGTTGTAAGACAGCCTACAGGTGTGAAACACCGGTCCTACAGTGAACAAAGAGAACGGTCCTACACTGAAATGGTCCTACAGTGAACAAAGTGAACGATCATTTTTATGACAAGTGAAGAGTTATTACAAAAAGTTCGGAAGATAGAGATTAAGACCCACGGGTTGAGTCGCAACATCTTCGCCGGCGAGTACCACAGCCAATACAAAGGCCGTGGTATGGCGTTCAGCGAGGTGCGCGAGTATCAGCCGGGCGATGATGTGCGTGCGATTGACTGGAACGTCACAGCCCGTATGAACCGCCCGTACGTGAAGATCTATGAAGAAGAGCGAGAACTAACGGTGATGTTGCTCGTCGATGTCAGCGGTAGCCGTAATTTCGGCACCATCAGCCAGATGAAACGCGACACGATGGCCGAAGTAGCCGCTACCCTCGCCTTCTCCACCATAGAGAACAACGATAAGGTGGGTGTGATCTTCTTCTCCGACCAGGTGGAGAAGTTTATTCCGCCTAAGAAAGGTAAGAGCCACGTGCTGCATATCATTCGCGAGTTACTCAGTTTCGAACCGGAGCACACGGGAACGGACATCAACGCCGCGCTGCAGTTCCTGACCAACGCCCAGAAAAGACGCTGCACAGCGTTCCTGATTTCCGATTTCATCGGAGTTACCGGTAACGGGTTACGGGTTACGGGAAGCCGCGAGGTAGCCCCTGTGGTGATTGCCAGCCGCAAACATGACCTCAGTGCGATTCAGATATACGACCGTCGCGACGCTGAACTGCCGAACGTGGGACTGATCAAACTGCGTGACCCCGAGACTGGAGCACGTATATGGGTGGACACATGGCTGGACGACACGCGAGCTGCGTATGCTCAAGCGTGGAACACACAGCAGAAAACGCTCGAGCAGGTCTATCAGCAAACCGGAATCAATCATGTTTCCATCCGTACGGATGAAGACTATGTGAAAGCTTTAATGCGATTATTTAAACAATGATAAATTTATTATTAGCAATAGTAGTTAGTGCGAGTATCGACTCGACGACCCTGAACATAGGCGACCAGACGGACCTACACTTGCGCGTGACCAAGGATGCCACGGAGCAGGTGGAGTGGCCGGTCTTCGGCGAGACGCTGCAGGACGGAATAGAGATCGTGGACCGCACGATAGTGGACACGATTGCCCTACCCGACGGCCGTGTGCAGTTGGACCAATACCTGACACTGACCAGTTTCAAAGACTCGCTTTTCTCCGTGAACCCGATTGCCTTCGTTAGCGGCAGCGACACGTTTGAGACCGATCCGTTAGGACTGAACATCGTTCAACCGTTTGACCTGAGCGCCGACACGACCAACGCAATCACGGACATCAAGGCCATTGAGCGTGCGCCTATCTGGTGGTGGGGCATCTTCCGGTGGGTACTGTTAGCCATCGGTATCGGAATCGTGTTAACCGGAATAGGTTATCTCGTTTATTGGTTGCTAGGCAAACGCAAACCCAAAGAGGAAGAGCCCGTTAATCCCGAACTGCTGCGTCCGGCAGACGAAGTGGCGTTAGAGAAACTCGATGCCATCAAGAGCGCGAAGATATGGAAAGACGGTAAGGTGAAAGAGTACCACACGGATATCACCGATGTAGTGCGCGAGTATATCGGCCGCCGATTCGACGTACAGAGCACCGAGAAAACCAGCGATGAGACACTGCGAGAACTGAAACCGATTCTCACCGGTGACAGAGTACAGGTTACGGGTGACGGCAAGGTTCTCTATGAGAAACTGCGGAAGATGCTGCAGCTGGCCGACTTGGTTAAGTTCGCCAAATGGACCACAACGCCCGATGAGAACGAGAACGCATTGAGCACGGCGTATGAGTTTGTCAATGAGACAAAAATAGTCGAAAGTCAAAACGGGACAGAGCCTGTTAAAAGCGAGGAGGACAAAGTATGAGTTTTGCTAATCCTATCTATTTGATTTTCATACCGGTGCTGGTGCTTCCGATGATTGCCTGGTATTGGTATGAATTGCACAAATCGGATGCGAGCGTGCAGATCAGCGACACCACGGCGTTGGCAAAACACCCCCGTTCGCTGCGCGTATGGTTGCTGCACGCGCCGTTCCTGCTGCGTATAGCCGCCGTCGTGCTGCTGTGTTGGGCGCTGGCGCGTCCGCAATTGACCAACCACTGGTCATCCGAATCGACCGAAGGTATCGACATCATGATCGCCTTGGATATATCCGGTACCATGCTTGCCGAGGACCTGACACCGAACCGGTTGGAGCGCGCGAAGAAAGAGGCGGAGGAGTTTGTTAAAAACCGTCCGAACGATCAGATCGGTCTGGTGGTGTTCGCCGGTGAGAGTTTCACGCAATGCCCGCTGACTACGGATCACGCCGTGCTGGTGAACCTGTTCAAGTCCGTTGAGTACGGTATGATAGAAGACGGAACGGCCATCGGTCTGGGACTGGCGAACGCGGTGAACCGCATGAAAGACAGCGAGACCAAATCGAAAGTGATCATTCTGCTGACGGACGGAAGTAATAACCGCGGTGACATTGACCCGCAGACAGCCGCTGAGATTGCCAAGACCTTCGGTAT
This sequence comes from Paludibacteraceae bacterium, assembly GCA_017401985.1. Taxonomy (GTDB): domain Bacteria; phylum Bacteroidota; class Bacteroidia; order Bacteroidales; family Paludibacteraceae; genus Colicola. The sequence continues at coordinate 7,711 of JAFPNK010000117.1, forward strand.
CCGCGTTTATACGGTAGGCGTCGGCAGTTACGGAGAGACCCGTGTGCCGGTCAATACACCGATGGGACGCCAGTACGTGAAGATGCAGTCGGAGTTCGATGAAGTGACGCTGCGCGGCATTGCCGAGAAGACAGGCGGTCAGTATTTCCGCGCAACGGATAACAACAGCCTCAAGCTCATCTACGAGCAGATTGACCAGTTGGAGAAAACCAAACTGCGCGTTCGCGAGTACAGCAAGCATACGGAGAACTTCATGCCGTACCTCATAGCCGCACTGGCTTGTCTGCTGTTAGAGATTGTTTTGAGGTATTTTGTATTACGGACAATAAGTAATTAAGATGTTTAGATTTGCAAATATAGAATGGTTATGGATAGGGATCGGCGTAGTGGTTTTATTGAGCATTGCGTTCTTCTTCTACACCCGCTATAAACGTCGTCAGTTGAAGTTGTTCGGCGACGAGGAGTTGGTCAATCTGCTGATGCCAAATGCCAGCCGGAAGCGTCCGATACTTAAGTTCACGATGACGATGATTGCGCTGCTGCTGCTTTTCATCGCAGCCGCCCGTCCGCAGTTCGGTACGTCCGAGCGCACGGAGAAACGCAACGGTATAGAAGCTATCGTGGCGCTGGATATATCCAATTCGATGCTGGCGGAAGATGTGGCGCCGAACCGTTTAGAACGCGCCAAACAGATGATGAGCAAGCTGATGGATAACATGGTCAACGACAAAGTGGGACTGGTGGTTTTTGCCGGAGACGCGTTCATTCAGTTACCTATCACCTGCGATTACGTATCGGCGAAGATGTTCCTCAATACCATCACGCCGGACTTGATTAAGACACAAGGTACAGCCATCGGTCAAGCCATTCGTACCTCTGCGCGCTGTTTCTCTTCGGAAGGAGAAGCCAGTCGTGTGATCATTCTTATCACCGACGGTGAGAACCACGAAGACGATGCCGTGGCCGCCGCTACGCAAGCCAAAGAAGCGGGTATTCAAGTGATGGTAGTCGGAATCGGTAAACCCGAAGGCTCTCCTATTCCTATGCCCGGCACAACGAACTTCCGCAAAGACCGGAACGGTAATGTGGTGGTTAGTAAGTTGAACGAGAGCATGTGCCGCGAGATAGCACAAGCCGGAGGAGGTATATACGTTCACTGCGACAACACCAACACCGCAATGAAAGCCATCCAACGCGAGATAGACAAACTGGCAACACAGGAGTTCGAGACACAGGTTTATACCGAGTACAACGAGCAGTTCCAGAGCTTCGCCATCTTCGCGCTGGTGCTGCTGGTGATTGAGTTCTTCATCTTCAACCGTAAGAACAAAGCGCTTACCCGCTTGGATATCTTCGGAGAGAAGAAGTGATGTGTGATGTATAATGTGTAATGTTTAGTGTTTAGAGAATTATGAAACGATTTATCCTAATAGCATTGCTCCTTTCTCCATTAGCCCTTCACTTTTCGCCGTTAATGGCGCAACGCGAGATGATGGATGTGTTCAAGGGTAATCTGCGTTACAACTGGGAGGACTACACGAAAGCGGAGATTGATTACCGCCGCGGAATAGAAGCCAACAAAAGCAGTTATCAGGCGCACTACAACCTGGGTAACTCCCTTTACCAGCAGAACAAATATGCCGAGGCCTTGAGTGAGTTTGAGACCGCTGCGCGTATGTTAGACCCGCAGGCAGACAAAGAGCGTTACCACAACGTGATGCACAACATCGGTAACTGCCATTATGCACAGGGGCAGTACGGTGACGCTATCTCTGCTTACCAGCAGGCTCTTCGCGCCAATCCGAAAGATGACGACACGCGTTATAACCTGGTGAAAGCCATGGAGCAGTTGCAGCAGCAACAGCAGCAGCAACAG
>JAFPNK010000118.1 GCA_017401985.1 Paludibacteraceae bacterium
ATCGCAGTCTGAGTCAGGAAAGGAATCAGATTCTGAGGCACACCGTTAGGCATCTCGCCAATGATGGCAGAAGGATGAGAGCCAATGGGATTGAAGTAGCGAAGGATGATGCTCTTGATGGGAGAACCACTACGAACGGTGTCCTGAATAATCTCCTCGTTGATCTGCTTCGTATTGCCATAGGGACTCTCTGCCTTCTTGATGGGTGTTTCCTCAGTTGCAGGAAGCTGGTCAGGCTGACCATAAACCGTGCAAGAACTGGAGAAGATAATACCCTTGACGTTATACTTTGGCATCAGCTCAAGCAGATTGACCAACGAAAGAATGTTGTTGCGATAGTACATAAGTGGTTTCTCGACACTCTCCCCTACAGCTTTGCTGGCAGCAAAGTGAATAATGCCACTTATGGCAGGGTACTTCTTAAAAACGGCCTCGGTAGCATCCATATCGCGCAAATGGGTTATGACACCGTAGACATGGCGATTGCCAATATCGGCGATTCTCTCAACATCCAGTTGACTCCGATTAAGAAAGGCGAAGTCTTCATTGTTAAGAATCTCCATTTCGCGACCAACAAGACACGTATCCTCTCTCGTTCGGAGCAAGCGCTTAATGACCTATATATGTATCTCGCGCGCAACCCGCAGGTACGCGTGAAGATCGTCGGTCACACCGATAATGTGGGTAAGGACGAAGCGAACCAGAAACTGTCTGACGGACGTGCCAATGCAGTAATGAACGAACTGATCGAACGTGGTATCAGTGCGGATCGTCTGCAGGCAGAAGGTCGCGGTGAGACCCAGCCGATTGACACCAACGACACCGAAGAAGGTCGTCAGAATAACCGCCGTGTTGAGATTGAAATACAGTAATAATCAGAACAATATCAACCTATATGAAACGATTCTTTAAATCGCTGACACTTGCTACGTTGCTGGTAGCACTCAGCCTTCCGGCATGGAGCCAGTCCTCTACGGAAGGAAAGGAGTTCTGGGTAGCCCTCACGCTTTGTGCCGCACCCAGCAACGGACTGCCGGAACCATTTATTGCGATTTCTACCAAACAGAACACCAGGGTAACCATCTCCAATCCCAATATCTTGGTGAACGGGCAGCCTTGGTCGATCACTCGCGACATTTCTGCTAACCAATGGGAAGTGTTTGACGGTAGCGCTATTTCGCTGGACAAATGGTATCCACAAGCAGCCAACTCGATAGCAAATGCAGCGCAGCAAGCCAGTAAAACAAACAATTTTGGACTCAAAGTAGTTGCGGATCATGACATATCCGTCTATGCAGCATTGCGCATGGAGAATTCCTTCGACGCAGCCAATGTCCTGCCTATCCATGCTCTGCAGCGTGAGTACTACACTCAGGACTACCCGCCGTATATCAAACCGGACGACGGAGAATCGCTGTCTATGTTCACTGTTCTGGCTACTGCGAACGGAACGAATGTAGCCATCACTCCGGCATGCAAGACGCACGACAACAAAGCTGCAGGCCAGACTTTCAACGTCACCTTGAATGCCGGTCAGACGTATTACGTGATCTCCGAGACACTCCAGTCACTATCGGGGTCGCATGTAGTAGCAGACAAGCCGGTAGCAGTATTCCAAGGCGATGTATTCACCCAGATTCCGGGTGGAAAATCAGCGCGTGACTGTACCTATGAGCAAGCAATGCCGGTGGACTACTGGGGCACCCAGTTTGTTATTACCCGCAGCCTCCAAAAGGACGCTAACCGTATCCGTATCACCGCGATGGAGAACGGCACGGAGATTTTCTACGGATCGAAAGCGAACGGCACGCTCTTAGGCATGTGCAATGCCGGAGAGACGTTCGAGATCGAGATGTATAAAACGCTCCCCACCCAGCAAGGATTGATACACCAACCGGACATCAAACTGCAAGAGGACGCGGCTTTTATCGAGACCTCGTGTCCTGTTGCCGTTTACTCATACGATGTCAGCAACGGATACCAATCGACGCCGACGGAAATGATTAACAGCCACGGAGACCCTTCGGCTGTCTGGGTGTCGCCTATCCAGCAGAAGATCGGTAATATCACCTTCGGAACCTGCTATACGAACAAGACAACAGACCACTGCATCAACGTGCTGGCTGAGACAAGTGCATGCCAGAATACCGTATTGAAAGCGCTAAAGTTTGACAACATCCTCAATCGGTCGGTGGAGATAGACAAAAGTTCGCTTTTGGTTTGGACTCCCGTTCCCAATAACCCCTTCTACTCCTATGCACGGGCTATGATTGGCGACGCCAACACACAGGATTTCAGCGTCTTCCGTCTGGAGAACGCCAAAGGCTTTAACGCCATTGTATATGGTAACGGAAATGATGAAAGTTATGCCTACTCCGCCGGTTCGGCTGCTGTTGAGCGCGGTGTGAATGTAGATGGAGAGACATTTACTAACGGATTTAAAAGCGACTCAAGATTCTGTCTGAACAGACCGTTGCAATTCGATTCAAAAGTCGGAACGGACGAAATCACCCGCGTGGATTGGACATTTGGCGATGGTACTTCGGAGTACAATGGTATGCCGCAAACGGAACACACTTATACGTCGCCGGGTTGGTATGACGTTACGGCGAAACTGTTCGGTCATCAGGTCTGCACCGACGAGAGCAATCAGGAATTAGGAACCGTTCATTTCACCTTCCGCGTCATGCCTCCTGATACGGTTTACATGAAGCCGGAACACCGTTGTATCTCTGTGGATAGCATCTACGACGGTCGCAAACTGACAGCAGAAGAGATTGCAGAAATGATTGCAAATGGCGGCAATGACACCACTCAGGTCAATCCGGAAGATTGCTCCAGCGAGGTACATATCACGCCTGTCAGCTATGGTATAGATACCGAGGAGAAATTAGACACCATCACAGGAGAAGATCAGGCTACCGGTTATAATCGCAAAACATACTACGCTTCCACGGATGTGATTGACACAATTCCTGCGACGGTTAACAGATGTGCTATTTATCGCAAGTACTATGTCAAAGTCATTACCTGCTTGGCAATGACGGTTACGAATGATTCCGCGGCGCAACATGTCTGCCCGAATAATACGCTGGATATCGAATACACCAAGACCAAAGGCGATCTCGGCGAAGCACGGTTCGTCATTCCGGGAGTATTGGACGAAGAGGTTAATATCGACAATTACAATACCCAGATGGGTAAACTCTCATTGCCGACCCAGAATCTGAAACCGGGTCTGTACAAAGGTGAGTTGAAAGTGGAAGATCAGTATTGCGCCAACAAGACATTCCCTATTGACGTAGCTGTTTACTACCCCAAAGACATCTTCTTGTATAAGTTCAACAATGTCTTGGCAGTTTACAAAAAAGGCTTTGGAGGTAATAATGAATACAATTTAGCAGATTATACTTTCCAATGGTATCGTAACTATTTGCCGATTGAAGGCGCAACCGAGTCTGTGCTCTATTTGGGAGATGG
>JAFPNK010000119.1 GCA_017401985.1 Paludibacteraceae bacterium
GGATCTGCGAAAGGACTTTCTCGCGGTCACAGAGCGGTCGGAAAACTATGCGGCCGCAGGGGAAAAGACCGCCGACCCGATGCTGCGGGAGACCTATGCCGAACTCGCCGAAAAGACTTCCGGGCACGCCCGGAGGCTGCTGAGCATCCTCCGCCGGGTGCTGGACACCGGCAGATGAGCGCGGGGGAAAGAATTGCGCATCCGCCGGGGGCTTGCTGCCGGCGGATGCGCATGCTTATTTTTTGAATTTTGCGATCAGGGACAGACCGCCCCACAGGAGAAGGAATCCCGCGAAATCCAGCCACACGTCGGTGACCTGACCGCTGCGGCCCTCGGAGAAAAGCTGAATGCTCTCGTCGGCCATGGCGGTGAGAATGCCCACCAGGGGCGGGAAGGAGCGGCTGCGCTTTCCGCCGTGGACCGCGCCGGAGAGCAGGGTGCCGAGGGCGGCGTATTCGATGAAGTGGGCGGCCTTGCGGATGATGTGGTCCGTGAGCCACGGGAACCAGCCGATCAGCAGGGCCAGCAGGCCGCCGCTCTCCTCCTTGCTCACGGCTGCGGTAATATAGTATAAGAAGGTTAAAAAAGAGCGGTTTTCCTGATTTTTAGAAATTTTACCACCCTGTTATCACCCCGTTACCACCCCGTAATCACCCTGTAATCACCCCCTTTTAGGTCGTTTCGGTGTTATAAAAATGTTGTGGCGGTCATAATGGGCTCAGCAATAAATAAGAATACCTGAGCCACTAATAGTGAGATTAGTAAATACTTACGGACTCGCCAGGCATGAGGACGGAGTCGATTTCCAATTTCTTGGCGCCAGCGAACCAGTTTTCGTGGTTGGCACGGAGACCCAGAGAGCTACCAAAACGCGCATGACGGAGTTTCTTGCAGTTAGCAAAGGCATAGTCTCCAATTGATGTTACAGACGCAGGGATATACAGGCTTTTGATACCTTTCTGCCCTGCCAGGGCGTACGGTGCGATGGACACTACGGGACAGTGGATATACTTGCCGGACGCTTTGTCCTTGTATTTGATGGTATCAGGAATGACGAGATCCCCTTTGATCTTGACTTCCTGCTGTATCAACTGTGCCACCTGCCGATCCGTATCGACAGCGTACTTCAGTCCAGCGAAAGTAACCGTTTTGATTCCCGCCTGCGCCATCATCACAACGAGTGAGAGAATGAGAATAGTAAGTAGCCTTTTCATGGTTTTATATTATTTCGCTGCAAAGGTACGGAAAAATTTTGACATATGCAAATAAAAAAAGAAAAAGCGAAAAAAGAACGCGGAACTGAAGTCCCGCGAACTAAACGAAGATTACCGATTATAATTCCGATTCTTTGAGTCTTTCGGCGTTTTCGGCGACTTGAAGGGCATCGATGACGCCTTGGATGTCACCGTCCATGAATGCGGCAAGGTTATAGACCGTATAGCCTATACGATGGTCGGTGATTCGGCCTTGAGGATAGTTGTAGGTACGGATCTTGGCAGAGCGGTCACCCGTGGAGACCATGGTCTTACGGCGAGCAGCGATGTCATCGATATATTTCTGGTGCTCCTTATCATAAATCTGCGTACGCAGGCGCGAGAGAGCACGTTCCTTGTTCTTCGGCTGGTCGCGGGTCTCGGTACACTCAATCAGTATCTCTTGCACTTCGCCCGTGTTGGGATTGCGCCAGTTATACCGCAGACGTACACCGGACTCCACCTTATTGACGTTCTGTCCTCCGGCACCACCGGAACGGAAAGTCTCCCATTTGATCTCGCCTTCGTTGATGTGTACCTCGAACTCATCGGCTTCAGGCAGGACAGCGACCGTCGCGGCTGAAGTGTGTACACGACCTTGGGTCTCGGTCACCGGCACACGTTGCACACGGTGAACGCCCGACTCGTATTTGAGCGTACCATAGACGTTCTGTCCGGTAACATTGAAGATAATCTCCTTGTAACCACCGGCTGCGCCTTCGTTGAAAGACGAAACGGTATATTTGAAGCCCTTTATCTCGAAGTACTTGGTGTACATGCGGAAGATGTCACCGGCGAAGATAGCCGCTTCGTCACCACCTGTACCGCCACGAATCTCCATGACGACGTTCTTGCCGTCTTCAGGATCTTGCGGCAGGAGTTGCAGTTTGAGTTCCTCTTCGAGTTTAGGAATCTGCGGTTCGAGTTCATCGATCTCCGCCTTCGCCATCTCTTTCATCTCCGGATCGGACTCGTTGTAGAACAGATCTTTGGCGTCCTGCAGGTCGTTGACGGCTTTCTTATAGCGGTGTGCACATTCCAGCACACGCTCGAGATCGTGGTAATCGCGATTCAAACGCACGTACCGCGCCTGGTCTGCGATGACTGCCGGGTCGGTGATGAGAAGCGACACCTCATGGAACTTAGCCTCGAGGCCGTCTATTTTATCGAGAATGTTCATTGTATGCTTGCAATGTGTTTTGTAGTAAGGAAACGATGGTCATCGGGCCTACTCCTCCGGGTACGGGAGTGATGAAGGACGCCTTGGGTGCCACGTTGTCAAAATCTACATCTCCGACCAGCCGGTACCCGCGCGGAGAGGTCAGATCATCCACTCTGTTGATGCCGACATCAATGACTACCGCGCCGTCCTTGACCATATTAGCGGTTAGCAGTTTGGGACTTCCGGCCGCTACGATGATGATGTCCGCCGTGCGGCAGATAGCAGCCAGATCGCGCGTCTTACTATGACAAACGGTGACAGTGGCATCGCCGAGCGACGAAGCACTCATATTCGGCAAGCTGAGATACGGGCGCTGCATCAACAACATTGCCATCGGTTTACCTACTATATTGGACCGTCCGATCACCACCACATGTTTGCCTTCCGTAGTGATCTGATAACGCGCCAGCAGTTCGCGTATACCCTTAGGCGTTGCGCTGATGAAGGCATCAAGACCTTGAATGGCACGTCCCATACTCTCCGGCGTCAAGCCGTCCACGTCCTTACGATAATCGATGGCACTTAGTATCGTGCTCTCGTTAATATGGTCCGGCAGAGGTAACTGAACGATGAACCCGTCCACAGACGAATCGCTATTGAGCCGGTGTACCTCCGAGAGTAGTGTCTGTTCCGTGATGGTGGTGGCATACGCGATGCGCTGTGCCTCTATTCCCACTTCTTGACAAGCCTTAATCTTATTGGCCACATAGGTCTCCGAAGCGGGGTTGTTTCCCACTATCACCACGACGAGTTTGGGCGCACGCTGACCCGCTTGGGTCAGTGCTTGTACTTGTTCGCGCAACTCTGCACGAATCTCAGCTGCTATTTTCTTTCCGTCTAATATCATTCTTGTTCCTTCTCTTCTCGTTCGGCTTCTTCTTTCTCGCGTCTCTTCTCCCAGCGCCATACTTTGAAATTACGCCATATAGATTTCCATTCGCGTTGAGTAATATACCATTTATTCTCGCGTCTGGGCGGGCGGTAAACCGGCCGTGTCTCAATCTGCACGCGACGAATCATAGACGAGTCCACTTGATAGACATGCGCCATACTATCCCCCACTATCAACGCATTCTGCTCATCCACCTTATGGATACGCAATTCGTCCACCTGCCGTTCCGTCGCGGGGTCGTCGAGAGGCATTTGGCGAATCTCGTACGCCGCCATGCGAATCAGTTTATACGCGCCGAAGGCCAGACACAACGCTAAAATCACCATCAGGCCATAATACGCATGCTTGTCTTTCATCTTCAGCGCACCGCCAAACTTATTGGTGTACTTGTCGGACTGATTGCTGCTGGAATAGCTATGATCGTGATGATGGTGGTGGTGTTTGGACTGCTGGTACTCCTTATGCTTGTCCCACTTGGGTTGGTATGTTTTCTCTTCGCTCATTAGCGACGTTTATTACCCATTTGTTGCTGCACTTTCTTCATCATCTTCGCAGTCTGGTCGAACTGTTTGAGGAATCGGTTCAGCGCCACAATATCGACACCTGCACCTTTGGCGATACGTGCTTTGCGGCTGCCGTTAATCAGCGCAGGGTTAGCACGTTCGGCAGGCGTCATGGAATTGATCATTGCCTCGATGGGCTTGAACGCATCGTCACTCACCTCCACACCTTTGAGCGCTTTGTCCATACCCGGAATCATGCCCATCAGGTCCTTCATCGAACCCATTTTCTTGATTTGGTTCAACTGTCCGATGAAGTCATTGAAGTCGAATTGGTTCTTAGCAATCTTCTTGCTGATACGACGTGCTTCAGCTTCGTCGTACTGCTCTTGCGCACGCTCAACGAGGGACACGACGTCACCCATGCCGAGAATACGATCCGCCATACGCGCCGGATGGAAGACATCAAGCGCCTCCATCTTCTCGCCTGTACCGATGAACTTAATCGGTTTGTTCACCACCGAGCGGATGGAAAGTGCGGCACCGCCTCGCGCGTCACCGTCCAACTTGGTGAGTACCACGCCGTCAAAATCAAGGCGGTCGTTGAACTCTTTGGCGGTGTTAACAGCGTCCTGACCGGTCATGGCATCCACCACGAAGAGCGTCTCGGACGGCGTGATTGCTTCTTTGATAGCTGCAATCTCCTGCATCATTTGTTCGTCCACTGCCAGACGTCCGGCAGTATCGATGATGACAACGTCATACCCTAAACGCTTCGCTTCTGCGATAGCATCTTGCGCTTTCTTAACCGGATTGGATTCGTTCTCGCCGGTATATACTTTCGCATTGATTTGCTCGCCTAACAC
>JAFPNK010000011.1 GCA_017401985.1 Paludibacteraceae bacterium
AAGCCACCATATAGTTTTTGCTTGGCTGCAGCTGCTGTTCCATTGGAAGATACAATGGTGCCTGCTGCTGCGGTAGCAGCGAACTTACCGGATGCTACATTAATCAATCCCGTGTTAGCCGAGTTACCGATTGCGTAGGCATTCGTCTTTACATTAGATACTGTTACTGTACAATTTTCTATTTCGGCTGAACCATCAACATATAGACCATAACCGTTTTGGCTATAATTAGCATTACCTGTAGCTGTTACAGTACAATTGTACAATTCCACTTTCTTGCCCGTATTGACATACACACAGCGAAGATTACTTTCTCCTTCCGCAGTAGCAGTGGATTGATTGGTTGTGGCAGACAAGGAGCAGTCATATGCTTTAACTATACCATCATTCACCCAAATGGCGTGCGCTCTTACTGTTCCTGACGTACAAGTAATGGTTGACCCAGTGGCCTCAGTCGTCGTGTTCCCTTCCTGATAAATGCCGTATGGATACGCATACACCGTAGTTACCGTAAGATTACAATTTTTAAGAGTTAAGGGGGTTCCGTTATTGCGGACACCATAGCCATACTGGTATTGTCCCGAAGCCACAAGGGTACAGTTGGTTAAAGTAATCGGATTCGTCGCCTTAGTGTAGAAGCCATATACTCCATTCAGATAAGTGTTATTAGCTTGACCGCGAAGGGTGGCAGAAGATATACTAGCTGAAGAACCCGCAGCGGCATAAATACCTACAGCGTACGATGTTTGAGCCGCAGACAATCCGGTTTTGGACATTTCCCCAATGAACGTTCCGCCTTGCACCTCAAGTGTACCTCCGCTCGCTACTTGCGTTCCGGAAACCCAGCCGTCAGCAGCAGCACTATTCAGCACGCCATGGAATGTTCCTCCGTACGTTAGCAGTTTCGCGCCGCTGAGAACTTTTCCGGCATGCACTTCAAGAGTTTCTGCAGTTGCATTAAACGTACCGCCCTTTACTACGGTAATACCTCCATTAACATATACGCCAAAAGCTGTTCTTGTGGTAGAATTCGCATTGAATGAACCACCCAAAATAGCAGTATAACCGCTGGAGTGTATTGCATACGTATTTTGGGTGTTCGCAGTGGCCGTATAACTACCACTTTGGATACCCAAAATTACGCCGGCTCCCGAGCGAACGGCAATTGCTTCCGTCGTTCCGGTAGTCTGTGCATCTATTGTCACACCGGACAAAATCACATTCGCTTTCGTTGGATCCGGGTCAATGGAAGATGGGGTGTCCATAGACACGCAATCAATACCGACACTCGTCTTTTCAGCTTTGGTATTGATAAAACCACCCGACACTATCACCATTTGTGCATTCGACGATGTCGTTTTAGAATAGATACCACGAGCTGGATTTCCTGTGGTAGTGGCATTGATGGTACCACCTTGCATCAGCAACTTACTTCCGTCCAATACATAAATACCTGTTGCCTTGGCATTATCTCCACTATTGGTATTCGTGCACTCCAATATACCGGATTCAAAGTTCAGCACGCCTTTATCTATGCGTACAGCAAACAGCATATTGCCGTTACTACCTCCTGTAGCAGAAATTTTTCCATCATGTCCAACACTGGAGTCTTTAATGGTCAGCACGCTTGCCGCATTGCTCATGTTCACTTTAATAACACTGGCTTTGGAGTCATTCATTCCGGTCATTTCAATCGTGTAACTGTTCAAATCCAGCGTCATTAAACCTGTTATCTCTAATGGCGACGATAACGAAGGAGTAGTTTCACTCGGGATATTACGCAACAACGTAACCACTGCACCCGGTTGGCTGTTTGCTGCCGCAATAGCCGCAGCAATCGTCGAATAATTGGTAGTCGTGTTGTTGTACGTCACACTGGCATCATCACTTGCCTTTGCCTTAGATGTAGCCGTTAACTCTGCCGTATTGCTCGCACCTCCGGCATTACCGTTAGCCGTCAACGTTAAGGTTGCCGTATGTGTATCAGCAACCGTTGAATTGAAGGTATAAGTCACCGTTACAACGCCATCCGCATAGGAAATGTCATCCACACCCCACGTACTACCGGTAGTTTCATCAGAAAATTCTGCCGTAAAGTCATCTTCATCATCCGCGTACTCCACAGCAAATGTAGCCGTACTCTGCTTTTCCTCATTGACGGTTGCATTGAACGATGTTCCCTCACCTGCCGCAATCGTGATATTCGGGAAAGATGCCGTAACCGTGCAGGTGTTGGAATTATTACCAAGAGCCGATGTAAGCGTCAACGTACCCGTTGTTGTACGAGAACGGTTAGCAGCAGCCACATTTCCTCCGTAAGTACCATCCCCTCGGAACAAACAACTGTAAGTAACCGTTCCGTTCGAAGCCACTTCCCATGTTCCACTAAACGTTCCGTGACCTGTTTTTGTCCATGCAGGATCTTTGAAGTCATTCTTTGCATCCGCCTTGGTAGCAAACGTAATTGTCGTTGTGTTCGTTGTCGCCGTCGTGGAATTATCCGTTGCGTTGATATGCGCCGGCGATGCCGTACCTGCATTGATGGTTATTTCTGCCCAGTTGGCTTGAGCTTTTCCAGTTGTTCGACTAGAAGAAGAACTACTGCAATTGCTGAGCGTACAAGTCGTTGAAGCAGAATTGGCATTATTAAAACTCAACGTTGCGGTTCCCGTACTTGTCCAGTTGACGAAATAATAGCCAGCAGCCGTAGGAGTAGCCTGCAAAGAATAAGTGTGCGTTGAGTTATTGGAGACATCTTGTGTTTTTTCCGTTGCCGTTCCACTGAATGTACTTCCCGTACTCACGTACACTGTACCCTTACCCGTCGGAGACTGTGATGTGGTAACTTTAGAATAATAGGTCGTACTACTATTCGCCCAAGCATTGCCCACGCCGAAAGCGATCAGCAGCACCATCAGCACTGCCCGCAAGGTGGGAAGGGAGAGAGAGTTTCTCAAAGTTAAGTTGGTTTTGTTAAGATTTGTTCTCATATTTTTGTACCTTAAATTTCGTTATATATACTCTTCCATTTCATGCTTTTTCACGCATATATGCGTATGCGCTCGTGCGCCGATAAAAAGCGGCGCAAAATTACTGTTTTTTTTTGACATACGCAAGAGTTTCAAAAAAACAGGAATAAAAATCTAAAAAATGCCATGTTTGCTTTGCAAAATAATGGCGTAGGTAGAATGTAGTCAGGTTAATGACTAAGAATGACTAAGAATGACTAAGTATCACTAATAGCCTAACGATTTGTCGGATAGCATCCGACGGCAATAAACATAGAAAAATTTGCATGAGATTCTTGAGACAGTTGAGACAGTTTGCCTAAAGAGTCTCAAGAATCTCAACTGTCTCATGCATTTTTTTATTCGTCCAAGAGATCGGGACGGCGTTCGCGGGTGTGGGCGAGAGATTGCTCATAGAGCCACTCTTCCACTTTAGCCTGGTGTCCGGAAAGGAGGATATCCGGCACTTTCCATCCTTTGTATTCGGCCGGGCGGGTATAGACACCGGCTTCGAGCAGTCCGTCTTGGAAGGAGTCGTTAAGCGCGGACTCAACGTCTCCGAGTGCACCGGGAAGGAGACGAACGATAGCGTCCGTCATCATAGCTGCCGGCATCTCGCCGCCGGTCAGGACAAAATCTCCGATGGAGTACTCGCGCGTGATGAGATGGTCGCGCACGCGCTGATCCACGCCTTTGTAATGTCCGCAAAGGATGATGATGTTCTGTTTGAGCGAGAGGGCATTGGCTGCTTTCTGGTCAAAGCGTTCGCCATCTGGTGCGGTGAAGATGATCTCATCATAGTCCCGCTCGGATTTGAGATGCGAGATAAGCCGGTCAATAGGTTCGACTTGGAGCACCATTCCGGCACCGAAACCGAAGGCATAGTCATCCACTTTGCGATGCTTGTCGAGCGTCCAGTCGCGCAGGTTATGCACATAGATCTCGCAAAGACCTTTGTTCTTCGCGCGTTGGATGATGGAGTGGTTGAGCGGTGACTCCAAGAGTTCAGGACAACAAGTGATGATATCGATTCTCATTTATGATTTCAAATTTCAAATTTATGATTTAGGGTACGGGGTCATAGCCCGAGCCGCCCCAGGGATGGCAACGGAGGATGCGTTTGATGCCGAGCCAGCCGCCTTTGAACGGTCCGTATTTGAGTACGGCTTCCACCATGTATTGGCTGCACGTCGGTGTGTAGCGACAAGAAGGCGGGGTGAGCGGAGAGATGAAGAACCGGTAAAAATAAACCGGAATCAAAAACAGTTGGCGAGCAACTATTTTCCACTTATTTTCTTCAGGGCTTTGCATATGGCTTTCTCTATTACCTCATAGGATTGCTCCTCTTTGTCCATATAGTTGAACGCTAACAGATAGGTGCCGTTCAATTGGTCTTGGTTAAGCCTATAGGCTTCGCGCATCAAGCGGCGCAGATGATTGCGTTGGACTGCGTGTTTAAAGAGCGATTTGGGTGCCCAGATGAGCACTTGTGTTTGGTTCTCCGTCGACATATAGGTCACACGTAGCGGCCACGCGGTGAAGCGCTTGCCCTCTTTGTACAGTTGCGCAATACGCTCCTGTCCGCATAACTTACTATGTTTCGGAAAACCATACACGTTATTCGTTCTTTTCCAGATAATCGGCGATAGCCATCGGCAGGGAGGCGAAAGCCTTACCGGGTCCGGCTTCTATATCAACGCGATAGCCGGCTTCATCCAACGCACGGATAGTGCCTTCTCCGAAGGCAGCAATCAGGGTCTTGCCTTGATTCCACTCCGGGAAGTTCTCGCGCAGCGAAGTCACACCCGCGGGAGTAAAGAGCGCTATCAGGTCGTAATCAAACGGACGGGCTTCCGGCCAAGGTGTGGTGACCGTACGATACATAATGGCAGGAGTAACCTCCACGCCGTTCTCCGCGAACATATCGATTTGGTCGTTGGTATGGATATCCGACAAGACCATCATGTATTTCTCATTCGGACGGCGATGCATAGCCGGCAAGATATCCTCGAACTTATTACCAGTCTCGGGGAAGAAGACCTTACGCTTACGATAATTGATAAATTTCTGCAAGTACAGTCCCACTTGCTCGGAATTGCAATAATAGTGCATCGACTCCGGAACAGCGAGTCGCATCTCTTCACACAAACGGAAATAGTGCTCTGCGCCCAGTTTGGAATTCAGGATAACGGCAGTGTAGTCCAGTGGGTTGATATGCTGTTGCCTAAACTCGCGCGCGGACAGTCCCTCAATGTGAATAAACTGATAGAAATCACATTGCACACCAAACTGCTCCTCCAAACGATAGTAAGGATTATGCGCCGTTTGCGGCTTCGGCTGAGAGAAAAGAAGTTTTTTTATCATAAGATAGTAATCAATTTATCGGATAAAACATAGAGCGTTGCGAGCGGCAATATCTCTAATGTGCCCATGTAGAGGGCAAAATACAATAACGATTGCGGCGAAACGATGTACAACCGTGCACTGCGGTATATCCACATTCCTAAAAACAGCACGGCCACAATGCCCGTTCCCCATTGCGCTATTGCGGGATTATTGATACGCAGCATAACCAGCACGACCGGATAGAGGGCCAATACTGCCAGCGTCACTATATCTGCGTATGTCTCATACACACCGCCGAAGCGGTTCGAGAGGGAAAACGTATAATTGATAGCCACATTAAGCAGCATCTTCAGCAAAACAACCGCCAGCACTACTCCGCATACCACAGCAAAAACGATGAATGAGAAGCCTGTTCCCTGATAGATACACAGGCAAAGCGCCATAGCGATGGTTCCTATGCGGAACAAGGCGATGAGCAGTTGTCCGAGGAAGGTATCCGGGGACTCCTTGTATGTTCGCTCCGTCTTGGCCAGCAGCGATTCGTGCGCCTGGGTGATGATGCCCGGCTGGAACCATTCGCTCAAGATAGCGCACAGCAGGAGTGCCAGCATCGTCCATCCGCACCATGGGGCGCTTAACGGCGACATAATATGTGCTATTCCTTCTCCCATATGTATAGTTTGTCTCCTCGACGGATGAGTGTATCCGTTTTGAGCGAGAAGAACTGTCCTTGTTGCACGTGTTGGGTCGGTTGCCCATTCGTATCACGCATTCCTGTGGCTTGGCATTCATACACGCCGGTCGTTTCACCGGTGATGAGCAGGGTCTGTCCTTCGTCGATAGCATCCACGGCTTCTACGAGAAACTCCGCGACGCTGAGGTTCTTAAAGAAATTAGTACACTTAGCTGCGTACACTTTCTTGCGTGTTGCCTTGTTGCCGTACGAGTGGGTCCATTCGCCCAAGCGCTGTCCCTGATAATATCCATCCCAGAAGCCACGGTTGAATACGCGGCTGAGGCGCTCGTTCCAGTCGGCTATCTTCGATTCAATGACCGCATCGTCGGCATAGTCACCGCGTTGCCAAGCTTCGACAGCCTCTTTGTAGCACGACACGACGGTGCTCACATACTCTGCACCGCGTGCGCGGCCTTCAATCTTGAGCACCCGCACACCGGCATCGAGCATCTTGTTCAGGAAATGGATGGTCTTCAGGTCCTTCGGACTCATGATATACTGGTTATCCACCTCCAGTTCGAGATCGGACGATTTATCCTTGACGGTATAACCGCGCCGACATACTTGCACACAGGCACCTCGATTAGCGGACAGGCCGTAGTTGTTCAAGCTCAGATAACACTTACCACTCACCGCCATGCAAAGGGCACCGTGACAGAACATCTCTATTCGAATCGGTTGTCCGCTACGGCCGCAGATATGTTGCTCTTGGATGTCACGGTAGATAGAAGCGACCTGCTCCATGTTCAGTTCGCGCGCCAGAACCACCACATCGGCAAACTGCGCATAGAACTTCAGCGCCTCGGTGTTGGCTATGTTCAGTTGCGTGGACAGATGCACTTCCTGACCGATTTGGTTGGCGTACTGCATGACGGCTATATCGCTGGCGATGATGGCATCTACACCTACGGCATGTGCCTTATCTACAATCTGCCGCATCAACGGCAGGTCGTCGGGATACATCACCGTATTCACAGTCAGATACGTCTTCACACCCGCTTCACGACAAGTGGCCACGATAGTCGCCATATCGTCCGTCGTAAAATTGACCGAACTACGGGCACGCATATTCAAGTGCTCGATACCAAAATAGACGCTGGTAGCCCCGGCATTGATAGCCGCAGCCAGCGATTCCCAGCACCCGACGGGAGCCATTATTTCTATTTGTCGTTCGTCGTTAGTCATTTGTCGTTAGCTATCAGCCATTCAGCAATCTGTACGGCATTGAGGGCGGCACCTTTGCGTATCTGGTCGCTTACGCACCAGAAACTGAGGCCGTGATCGTCACTTATATCTTGTCTGATTCGCCCTATGAACACTTCATCTTTTCCGCTGAGGAACAAGGGCATAGGGTATATTTTGTTTTCCGGTTCATCCATCAGCACGCACCCCGGAGCAGCGGCAAAGGCTTCACGAGCTTGCGCCACCGTCACGGGCTGCTCTGTCTCCACCCAGATACTCTCGCTATGTGCACGGAGCGACGGCACACGAACACAAGTAGCACTAACTTTGACATCCGAGTGCATAATCTTGCGCGTCTCGTGGAACATCTTCATCTCCTCTTTGGTGTATCCGTTGTCGGTGAACACATCAATGTGAGGGATGAGGTTGAACGCCAATTGGTACGCAAACTTGCTCACCGTCACTTCTTCGTTATTGAGCACCTGACGGTACTGGTTCTCCAGTTCTTTCATCGCCTGTGCGCCGGCACCGGAAGCCGCCTGATAGGTAGCCACGTGCACTCGTTTGATATGACTGAGTCGTTCGATGGCTTGCAGCGCCACGACCATTTGGATGGTGGTGCAGTTCGGGTTAGCGATGATATGACGCGGACGGTTCAACGCATCCGCAGCGTTCACTTCGGGCACTACCAATGGCACATCGTCCTCCATACGAAAAGCGGAGGAGTTGTCAATCATGATAGTTCCGAATCGTGTAATGTCTTCAGCGTACGTACGTGATACACTCGCGCCCGCAGAGACAAAAGCAATATCGACGCCCTTGAAAGCGTCGTTATGTTGTAGCAGTTGTACTTCGTACAGTCTGCCGTTAAATTCATACTTAGTGCCGGCACTTCGTTCCGAACCAAACAACCTCAGTTCGGATACGGGGAACTGCCGTTGTGCAAGCACACGCAGCAGTTCCTGTCCGACGGCGCCGGAAGCGCCTACGATAGCAATTACCATGATTATGCCAATGCAATAATCGTGTCAGCCTCGCCCTCTTCGAAGGTGATTTTACCCTCACGAGCCAGCCAACCAAGAGCCAAATAGAGCTCCTCGTTTTTGAGTTTGGTAGCTTTCTTCAGTGCTTTCAAACCTTGAGCACCATTCAGCAGCGCACCCCAGATGAGGCCTGCGTTCTCACCAATTTTTGTAATCATAATACCTTAAATAATTTATAGTGACTAATACGAGTGAAGTTAAGGGTCACTCTTCCCATTTTTTAAATATCAAGCATGCGTTATGTCCTCCAAAGCCGAAGGTATTACTTAACGCATAATGAATGTCTCGTTTTTGCGCCTGACCGAAGGTGAAGTTAATGCGATAATCGATATTCTCATCCTCATCCTCCGGATCGTGATTGATGGTAGGCGGAATAATTCCCTCTTTCAACGCCATCACGCATGCCAAGGCTTCCACAGCACCTGTTGCACCAATCAGATGACCGGTCATAGATTTGGTGGAGTCCAGGTTCATGTCATACACATGTTCTCCAAACACGCGTTGGATAGCCTTCAGTTCCGCCACGTCACCCAATGGAGTGGACGTACCGTGCGTATTGATGAAATCCACCTGCTGCGGCTGCACACCGGCATCTTGCAACGCCAGTCGCATCACACGCTCCGCACCTTTTCCTTCCGGATCCGGAGCCGTCATATGATAGGCATCAGACGTCATTCCTTCGCCGATGATCTCCGCATAGATCTTCGCTCCGCGCGCTTTGGCATGTTCGTACTCCTCCAAGATCAGACAAGCAGCTCCTTCGCCCAACACAAAACCGTCACGCGATTTGGAGAACGGGCGGCTGGCTGTTTGAGGCGAGTCGTTGCGTGTAGAGAGCGCATGCAGCGAGTTGAATCCTCCCACGCCCGTTGTGCTGATGTCCGCATCAGCACCACCGGTCAGCAGGACATCCGCATGACCAAGACGAATCTGATCAAACGCGGAGGCTACTGCGTGAGAAGAAGAGGAACAAGCCGTGGATACAGAGAAACTCAAGCCACCCAAGCCGAATCGGATAGAGATCTGTCCGGCTGCAATACTCGGAATAGCCTTCGGTATAAGGAAGGGATTGAAACGCGGTGTACCGTCGCCTTCTGCAAAACTGTACATCTCTTCTTCGAGGGACTGCAATCCACCCATACCGCTTCCCCAAACGACACCTACTCGGTCGCGGTTCTCTTTATCCAGATCCAAACCGCTGTCGCACAAAGCCTCATCAGCCACGCATACGGAGAACTGGGTATAGCGATCCATCTTACGCGCCTCTTTCCGATCAATCTTTTCCTCAGGATTGAAGTTCTTCACTTCGCCTGCAAATTGCGTTTTGAAAAGACTCGCATCAAAAGCAGTAATGGGCGCAATACCACTCGCTCCCTTCACCAACGCATCCCACGTATCCGGCACGTTGTTACCCACCGGAGTAAGCGCACCAAGACCTGTTATAACAACTCGTTTTAACTGCATGTTGAACTAAATGTATAAATATAGCATACGAGTTTACAGTGTGCCCGTAAACTCGTAAACCACTTGTGGAAACGAATTACTTCGCAGCTTTTTCCACATAAGCGATAGCGTCGCCTACTGTAGCAATCTTCTGAGTATCCTCATCAGGAATAGAGATACCGAATTCTTTCTCGAACTCCATAATCATCTCCACTGTATCAAGCGAATCAGCGCCAAGATCAGTCTGGAAATTAGCGTCGTTCGTAACCTGAGACTCCTCCACACCAAGCTTATCAACGATGATTGCTTTTACTTTTGCTTCAATTTCTGCCATAATACTAAAATGTTTAGTTATTAATTATGTGTGTTTTTTACGTTTTCTTTATCTATTGTTTTTCGCGCATTTGGGAAAAACGGCACAAAATTACTGCTTTTTTTTGAATTGACCAAATTTTTTAGGTTTATTTTTCGTTTTTGTCACTTAAACTTAGCACAATCTTGCCTAAATAAACCCCTGATTTGCCCATTTGGCACAATGGAACGGGCACACCGTCCGCATTATTAACGCGCAGATTTTCGTACTTTTTATGGGTATGTCCTCCGATGACCACATCGATACCGCGCGTGAGAGTAACCATAGCCGAATCGCACACATCTTCATCGGCTTTTCCGAACGTGCCCATATGGCTCAAGCATACCACCACATCACATCCTTTTTCCCGCAGCGTATTCGTTACATCCTGCGCGATTTGATACGGATGATTATATCGAACGGGGGAGAAATTCTTATCGGCAATCAAGCCTTTCGGATCGCATCCCAAACCGAATACGCCCACTTTGATACCGCCTTTGTTCAAGATGACATACGGTTTGACAACCGACTCGAGTGCCGTACCAGTAAAATCATAGTTGGCACACACTATGGGGAAATGGGCAGTCCGAAGAACAGCAGCCAACGTATCGATGCCATTATCAAACTCGTGGTTTCCCAACGTAGCTACTTCGTATCCCATGCGGTTCATGGCATCTATCTCCACGCGCCCGTGATAAAAATTAAAATAAGGTGTGCCTTGACAAAAATCCCCTGCATCCACAAGCAGCAGGTTAGGATCAGCCTGACGCTCCTGCTCAATCATTCCCATTCGGCGCGCATAACCACCTGTGTTATCCGACTTAGGTTCTATCTGCGAATGCGTGTCGTTGGTGTGCAGAATAGTCAAATGGTCGGGCGTGGTACAAGCCGTCATTAAGACAAAAGATAAAAGAGAAAAGAGAAAAGACAATTTTTTCATGGTGCTATGTTGATTTGATTGTTTTAGAATCGTTTGTTTATCTCGTCATCCGTCATGAGCGAGACGATGGTTTTGCCATCGGCCGTACGGATGTAGGAAGGCAGTTGCGTCAAACGCATTATCATATCCCGCATACCGGATTCGGTAAGCGTTTCCCCGTACGGGATAGCCGCGCTTTGGGCGAGCGAGAGCGCAATCTGTTCGCGCCACTCTTGTTGCGTGTCCGCTCCCCGCTCACGCACATTGAGCAGGATCTGTTGCAGCACAGGAAGGGCGGATTGGTTAGCCAGTTGTGCCGGGATGGCTTGTATCGAAAAACTATCCGGCGACAATTGATCCATGTCGAATCCGATTGCCTGAAGGTCCGGTAACAGGTGGGCAATAAGTACCATCTCGTCTTGTGGCAGACTGAGTACTTCCGGGAAAAGCAATTGCTGTTTGGCTCCCTGCATATGCGTCAACTGGTCAATGAACTGCGCATAGAGGATGGCTGCATGGGCACGATGCTGGTTCACCATCACCAATCCGTTAGCGGTAGGGAACATGATATACTTACCTCGATATTGCCACATCGGGCAAAACTCCACATCTTCCCGCCGCAGCAATTCGGTTTCAACGGGAGATTCCGATGGTATCGTATTGTCCGGAAGCACCGTATTGTGCAGACCGTCATATAAGCTCTCCCACCCTTTCACCACTTGCGGGCGGTCCGGATAGATAGTGCCACGAGTATGGAAGGGATTATAACTCGGATCCACCGTCACTTGAGGGCGGCTGACGGAATGTGTCTGCGGAAGCGGGATGTCTATAGAGCCCGTTGTGTCAAAATCAATTTGAGGCGACAAAGTAAACTTACCCAAGGCTTCGCGCACGGAGGCAAGGAGGATTTGGAAAATCATCTGCTCATCAGCAAACTTGATTTCCGTTTTGGTCGGGTGTATATTGACATCAATCGACTCCGGCTGGATGTCAAAATAAATGAAGAAAGACGGCTGATAGTCATTGACCAGCATGCCTGAATAAGCCGTCTGAACCGCTTTTAGAAAATACGGGTGACGCATGTAGCGTCCGTTAACGAAGAAATACTGCTCCGCTTTGCGCGTAGCGCTTTCCGGTTTAACCACAAAACCGTGAATCGAAACCACATCCGTTTCCGTATGAACATCCACGAACGCAGATGTATAGACATTCTTTTTCGGATTGCCGAACACCGCCTCTATGCGCTGTTTCTCTGTGCCGGCAGGTAATTCCAATACGATCTCGTCATTGTGCACAAAAGTGAAGTTCACTTTGGGATAAACAAGGACGATGTGATAGAACTCCGTGAGCAGGTTACGTAATTCGGTCTGGTCTGTTTTGAGAAATTTGCGGCGAACGGGGACGTTAAAGAATAGGTTTTTCACCTTGATATTCGTTCCCACAGGGCAGCTACACGGTTCCTGCCGAACCACATCGGAGCCGTGTATCTCCAGCAATGTACCTGTTTCATCCT
Source organism: Paludibacteraceae bacterium (assembly GCA_017401985.1). GTDB lineage: Bacteria > Bacteroidota > Bacteroidia > Bacteroidales > Paludibacteraceae > Colicola. Next base: position 12,543 of record JAFPNK010000011.1, read on the forward strand.
CCGCACGGCGCGTAGTCATTTCCACTTGCGCCACCGCACAAATGGAAGCGAGAGCCTCGCCACGGAATCCCATCGTGCGCAAAGAGAAGAGGTCTTGTGCTTCTCGGATTTTACTGGTAGCATGACGTTCGAATGCCAGTCTGGCATCCATCTCACTCATACCGCTACCATCATCTATCACCTGCAACAGTGTGCGACCGGCATCCCGAACAATCACCTGGATGCGTTTAGCACCGGCATCCAGACTGTTCTCTACCAACTCTTTGAGACAAGAAGCAGGGCGTTGTATCACCTCGCCCGCTGCGATTTGGTTGGCTACGCTGTCGGGTAACAAATGAATGATATCCATATGAAGACCGCTTCGCTGAAAGAATAAAGACCGTTCACTTTAAGAACAAAGACTTTATTGCTCCTTATATATAATATTATAAAAAGAAATACAGCAGAATGGATAGCGCACCGAGTAGCGCCAGCCACAAAAGAAGTTTGGAGTTCTTTTTCTTACGCAACTCCGTCATGTTCTTCTCGTGCTGCTCCCGGAATGCCCCGTGTCGAAGACGCGCAAGTCTTTTATCCTTGCGCGCCTCCTTTTCCGGATCGAAGTAAATGGGGCGATAGTCCCACTCACGGGGTTTCGGTACTTTTGGAAAAAGTACAGACATGATTACTTAACGATAGCTTGGAACTGAGCATCCTCAGCGAACTTAGCAAACTCGATGTCTTGTTGAGCACGAGCTTTGAACTGAGCGTCCTGAGCAATAGCGTCTCTCAAGTTCGTGTATACGCCATCCTTATCGTTGGTACGAGCAGCAACCACAGCTTTCAGATAAGCGGTAGTAGCGTTCGGCTCTTTCACGTTAGCCAACGTGCGACGAGCAGCGTCATAATCCTGGTCGAGGATGTGCTGAACAGCAGCGTTGTTGGTAGCGCTCTCACCGTAAGCACGCTTAGCCTCCGGATAGTTACCCTTCATCGTGTAGAGGGTACCCAGGGTTGCAGACAAGTTAGCCTTGGTGCCACCTGCCTTGCCGAGATACTCTTCAGCCTTCTGGAGATCACCGTCAGCCATAGCTGCCAAACCGGCGTTGTAGTTCACGTCCGGATCATTCGGCTCAATTTCCAGTGCTTTTGCGAAGCTACGACGAGCCTCAGCTACGTTACCTTCAGCGAAGTAAATCTGACCCATACCGTTGTAAGCGCGGTAGTCGTTGTAGAGCTCAGCAGCCTTCTGATAGATAGCCAATTTAGAAGCATTATCATTGGTCAGCGTAGCAGCATAGAGCAACTCCTCTACATTCAGTTGAGCAGGATCGTTAGCAGCCAAAGCGCGGATCTCGTCATCACTCTTACCGATGATGTCGGTTGTCAAGATCAGACGGCTACGACGCAGTTTCGGCAGAATCTGGTCAGCCAGAACCGGGAATACGGAAGACAGTTTCTTGATTTGTGCCTCGCGCTCTTCCGGATCACTGTACATAGACAGAACACGGAGGATGAGTTCTTTGTCTTGAATATTGCTGTTAGCAACTTCCTCTTGGAAACCAGCCCAGTCCTCAGGAGTTACGTCACCTGCGAACTCAACGCTCAGTTTGTCTTTCTTCAACTCACGTTTGAGGAAGTCCACCGTCACGTTACGACGTTTGTTAGCCAACTGCTCGTTCAGATCCAAGCCACCATCCGGAGATGCATAACCGGAAACCTCCAATTGGTTAACTTCTTTCTTCTCATCTGCCATAGCATCCTTGATAGCTGCCTCCAATGCCTTTACAGCATCCGATTTTTTCTCCGAAGAACGGAGGTCGGCGCTTTGGATAAGGAACATAATGTCAGCCTGGGTCAACGCCTGAATAATACGTTGGAATTTGTCAGGGGTAGTAGCGGTGAGATTGTCATTAGCTTTAGCCAATTCGGGAGTTGTAAGAACACCGTCAGCCACTTTGAGATCAGGAATCTCAATCACTTTTTTACCCTTGCGAGCCTCAAAACGAAGATAGAGCTCAGAATTAATCATAGCGGGCTCATAAACACAATCGAACTCTTGTGTGTACTTGCCACCCTTCTTGTAATTAACGGCCTTGCCATTCTCTTTCACTTTCTCGCCTACATAGGTAACAGGAGTACCCAATACCTCGCGGCCATCGAACTTGAGAACCGGAGTAACAACGAGCACACCGTTTTTAGCGAACTTCTTAGCAGGGAAAGTACCGGTGATTTCTGCGTGAACCTTACCGCCCTTCAACTCCAGCGGGTTCGGGTTAACAACAAGCTCATCCGGTCCCGGAACGGTACCGCAAGATGCCAACATTACTACTGCAGCAATGAGGCTAAGAAATAAACCTTTTTTCATATGCATATTAAATTATTAATATTGATTTACTATAAATCGGCCGCAAAATTACAAAATTATTTTTATATATGCAAGAATTTGGATGTTTTTTTTGATAAATACTTATTTTTTGCCAATGGTTGGTGATTTTTTCAGTTATTTTCAAAAAAAATTAGTACCTTTGCATGCAAAACTCGAAAAGCTATGTTTTCAGAACGTGACACAAAAGGTCCGTCGCTCAGACGGGGATCAATTGAAGTAGTATGCGGATCGATGTTCAGCGGCAAAACCGAAGAACTCATTCGCCGTATGAAACGCGCCAAATTCGCCAAACTGCGTGTGGAGATTTACAAGCCCGCTATTGATGTGCGATACAGCGAAGAAGATGTGGTCAGCCATGATCGCAATGTGATTCAATCCACTCCGGTGGACAGCAGTCAGAACATTCTACTGATGGTGGACGACATCGATGTGGTAGGTATTGACGAGGCGCAGTTTTTCGACATGGGCATCGTGGATGTATGCAAGCAATTGGCCGATCGCGGCATTCGTGTTATCGTAGCCGGCTTGGATATGGATTTCCGCGGTGTGCCGTTTGGCCCTATTCCTGCCCTGATGGCAATTGCAGATGACGTATATAAAACCCATGCTATATGTGTCAACTGCGGTGATTTGGCGTATGTCAGCCATCGTCTCGTAGCTTCGGAGAAGCGGGTGCTTTTGGGAGAGACGGACAGCTATGAGCCTTTGTGCCGTGCCTGCTACAACAAGGCAATAGCCGGTGAGAACTGTTGATATCATATTACCTCTTGCCATCCGAGATTGTTATACCTATAGCGTCCCGGATGGTTTGTCTATACCCGTTCCCGGAACACGGGTTATCGTGCCGCTGATGAAAAAAGAGGTGCGAGGTGTAGTATTGCGGGAACACACGGAACCGATAGATGAGGAATGGAAAAGCAAGATACGTCCGATCACAAGCGTTATCGATTCCGCACCGGTTGTATCCCGCGAACAGCTGGCTTTATGGCAGTGGATGAGCAGTTATTACATGTGCTCGTTAGGAGAAGTGATGGCGGCAGCACTACCCGGTGGGTTAGACAAACGATTAACCAATCCGCCCAAACGCCGCAAAAAAGCATTGGAGGTTTATACGGGTCCGATTGAGCCTATGCATGCGTTAAGTGAAGCGCAACAGAGAGCCGTGGAAGCCATCCATCAATGTTACCGACAAAAAGCCATCACGCTGCTTCACGGCGTCACTTCCAGCGGTAAGACGGATATCTATATCCATTTGATACAAGCGCAATTGCAAGCCGGCAAGAATGTACTGTACCTGGTACCGGAGATTGCGCTGACCACCCAATTAACGAGCCGCCTGCAATGCGTTTTCGGAGACCGGTTGATCGTGTATCACAGCCGTTTTACGGATGCCGAACGGGAACAACTGTACATCGCATCCGCCAAGCAGGAACCGCATGTAGTGATAGGAGCACGGAGTGCTATCTTCCTCCCCGTTCCGAACATAGGACTGATTATTGTGGATGAGGAGCACGACCCAAGTTACAAACAGGCCGAACCGGCTCCGCGCTATCATGCCCGCGCTGCGGCTATCGTCTTAGCAAAAGAACACAAGGCTCATGTGTTGTTAGGCACAGCTACTCCGTCGATTGAATCGTACTATTTAGCGCAAAAAGGTGTGTATGGTTTGGTTTCGCTGACTGAGCGTTTCGGCGGTGTTGAACTTCCACAAATAACCTTGGTGGACTTGCAACGACAGTACACAAGGAAAGAAATGTACGGCCATTTTTCCGATCCGCTTGTAGAACGCATTCGTCAGTGTCTGGCCGACAACAAGCAGGTGATCTTGTTTCAGAACCGACGGGGTTATGCGCCGCAGATTCAGTGCACATCATGCGGACAACCGCCTCGATGCATCCAATGCGATGTACCGATGACTTATCACAAACGGGAGAACGAATTGAGATGCCATTACTGCGGCTACCACACACTCGTTCCTTCTGTCTGTCCTCAATGCGGAGGAGCGATGAAAACGATTGGTTTCGGAACCGAACGGATAGAAGATGAGATCCAACATCTCTTCCCGGAAGCCCGTGTACTGCGTATGGATTTGGATACGACACGCAATAAAAATGCGTATCAAGATATCATCAATGCTTTTGCGCGCCACGAATGCGATATTTTAGTAGGTACGCAGATGGTCACCAAAGGTCTGCATTTCGATGACGTACGGTTGGTGGCAGTACTGAATGCCGACCCGCTATTCAATCAACCGGACTTCCGCGCTTATGAACGCGCGTACCAAATGCTGGAACAAGTAGCGGGACGAGCAGGACGAAAAGGGACGAAAGGAGAGGTATGGATTCAAACATTCGACCCGTCCAATGCGGTTCTTGAAATGGTGAAACAGCACGACTATTTGGCGCTATACAATCAGCAGATCGCAGAGAGAAGCACCTTCCATTATCCCCCATTTCATCGGCTAATTATTGTGCAGATGAAAGATCATAACGGAGTCAGAGTACATACCTATGCTTGCCAATTGCAAGAATATCTAAACCGCATTTTCGGTGCACGGGTATCGGGTGTGGCTATTCCGCCAATAGAGCGCGTGCAAGCTTACACATTGCGCGAACTGGTTGTCCGCATTGAACAAGGAGCAAACATTGCCGAAGCCAAAAGACGAATCAGAGAAGCAATCGAT
>JAFPNK010000120.1 GCA_017401985.1 Paludibacteraceae bacterium
CTCATAGTTACCGTGTCCGGGATGAACGACCAGTCCGGCCGGTTTGTTGACGACCAGCAGATCGTCATCTTCATACACGATATTGAGCGGAATGTTCTCCGGCGTGATGGTATAATCATGCGGTTCGTGGTCCAGTAGAACTTGTATCACGTCGCCTGGTTTGATGCGGTAATTAGATGCCACAGGCGAACCGTTCACCCATACGTTCCCTGCGTCGGCAGCCGTTTGAATACGGTTGCGACTGGTATTGGTCATGTGCTCCGCCAAGTACTTGTCTATACGTTCCTTCCCTTGGCCCTTATCTACTTCGCAACGCCAGCGTTCGAAGATCTCCTCTATGTCCAACTCTTCACTATTCACTATTCACTATTCACTATCTAGAACCACTCATCCTCACTGTCCCCGGCAGGGCTTGAACTGGCAGCTTTCTCAGGATTGGTGGACAGTTTGAGTGCCACCGTTTCTCCCTCCATCAGGCTTTCTCCTGCAGCGGGTATCTGACGATATACATATTGCGGCACGCCCGATTCAGCAGGTTCGTCAAAGATGACAGCCCCTACTGTCAATCGGCTGCTGAGTAAGGTGCTGCGGGCATCCTGTAGCTGCATACCTAACACATTAGGCACCTCTACCGCCACTTCACCACGGCCTCTACCGACCACCAGACGCACTTTAGTGCCGACAGGCAGTTTCGTTCCGGGCAGAACACTCACACCGTCTCGTTTCACATCCAAAACAAGGTCGCGGTACTCGGAGGGTTTGTAATCATACACGGTATCCACTTTCAATCCCAAACCGCGCAGAGTTGTTTCGGCCTGGCGGTAACTCATATCCTGCATATTAGGCATCGTGACCTGACGCTTGGTGGTGGCATTAATAGTGACATAGACTGCGCGACCATGTTTGGCATGACTGAGGGGTTTAGGATCCTGATCGACGATGGTACCGAAAGGCACCTTGTCCGTATAGGTGGAATCGATCACCACCAGATTTAACTCCTGCGCCGCCAGCAGGGGTTGTGCCTCCGCAACGACCATACCGCGCACATCCGAAACCTCCACTTCCACACCGTGTTGTGTGTAACTGCGCAACCAGAAGAACAAACCGGCCAATAAACCGCCAGCCAATAAAACGGCTAAAATGATGTTCCAACCCCAAAATTTGAGGAAAGATTTATCAAAAAAACGCATTTTTCCCATATTTTGCAAAATTTAGTGCGCAAAATTACAAAAAAATTTGCACATATGCAAAAAAAGCAGTACTTTTGCAGCGTTTTTCGCAAAAAGGCGAAGACATAACATAATTTTTTAAGCTTAAAAACATTTTTTACGTATGAAAAAGATGCTTCTTATCGTAGCTGTTGCATTCGCTGCAATGAGCTGCGGCAACAAGTGCTGCGAGAGCCAATGTGAGGCTCAAGACAGCGTAGCTGTAGAGGCTGTAGCAGAAGAGGCTCCGGTTGAGGAGGCTACTGAGGCTGTTGAGGCTGCTGCTGAGGCTGTTGAGGCTGCTGCTGAGACTGTTGAGGCTGCTGTAGCTGAGTAATCAACTTGTTGCTCATTAAAGGTGATCATCACCTGAAAAAAAGAAGCGACGCATATGCGCCGCTTTCTTTTTGCATTTTCTTTTCACTAAACTTTAGACATTCCACCTTAAAGTGTTTAGTCTTTGATCAAACACTTTCCGGTCATCTCTGCAGGCTGTTGGATACCTAAGATATGACAGATGGACGGTGCCACATCGGCCAGAATACCGTTCTCCACGCGCGCGCCCGTGTGTTCTTTAGAGATATATACGAACGGAACAGGGTTGAGACTGTGTGCCGTATTCGGAGTGCCGTCGGCATTAATCGCGTTATCGCAGTTACCGTGATCGGCGATGATGATGATCTCGTAGTCGTTACGGAGCGCGGTCTCGACGGTCTCGTTCACACAGATATCAATGGCCGTGATGGCTTGTTGGATGGAGTTATACACACCCGTATGACCTACCATGTCACCATTCGCGTAGTTGAGAATGATACAATCGTATTTCTGACTGTTGAGTGCATCGCGCAGAGCGATAGTCACTTCGGGTGCAGACATCATCGGTTGCAGATCATACGTGGCTACTTTCGGCGAAGGAATGAGAATACGATCTTCGTTCTCAAACTCGGCTTCGCGACCACCATTGAAGAAGAAGGTCACGTGTGCGAACTTCTCCGTCTCAGCAATACGAAGTTGCTTGAGTCCCAGTTTGCTGACTACCTCACCCAGCGTGTTGGTCACGTTCTCTTTCGGGAAGAGGATATGCAGACCGGTGAAGGATGAATCATATGGCGTCATGCAGCAATAATGGAGGTTAGGAATGGTTTTCATTCCATTCTCCGGCATATCTTGCTGGGTGAGCGCGATGGTGATCTCTTTGGCACGGTCGTTACGGTAATTGAAGAAGATAACAGCATCGCCTTCTTCGATAGTAGCCAGAGGCTTACCGTTGCGTACGTGTACGATCGGTTTGATGAACTCATCGGTTACTTCGGCATCGTAGGATGCTTGCATGGCCTCGTGCATCGATTCAAAGGCATCGCCTTTACCACTTACCAGCAGGTCGTATCCTACTTTCACACGCTCCCAGCGTTTGTCACGGTCCATGGCGTAGAAACGTCCGCAGATAGAAGCGATCTCACCGGCCGACTTGACGCAATGTGCTTCGAGTTGGTCGATGAAGCCGATACCGGAACGCGGATCGGTATCACGGCCGTCCATGAAACAATGGATGAACGTCTTGCCTTGCAGACCGTATTTGGCTGCTATATCGCAGAGATAGAAGAGGTGCTCGAGGCTTGAGTGCACACCACCGTCAGAAGTGAGTCCCATGAAGTGGATTTTCTTGTTATTCTCCTTGGCGTACGAGAAGACAGCTTTGATCTCCGGATTATCGAGGATCGAACCGTCCTTGCAAGCACGGTTGATCTTCACCAGGTCCTGATATACGACACGTCCTGCGCCAATATTGAGGTGTCCCACTTCGGAGTTACCCATTTGTCCATCGGGCAGACCAACGTTCTCGCCGCTGGCCTGAAGTTGCGAGTTAGGATAGGTCTCCAACAACTTGTCCCAGTGGGGCGTTGAGGTACAATGGATGGCGTCGGCTGTATCTTTGTGACCGATTCCCCATCCGTCCAAAATCATTAATAATGCTTTACTCATATGATTATTTATCGTTTCTTTTTGTTCTGTATTTTTGCTTAGGATGATTAGGAATTTCTTCAAACATCCTTTCTAACTTATCAGCAATATCAATCAATACAACGTTTCTTAAATAACTCTTGCTCTTTCCTGTCACCTGCATAATTTGTTCAATCGTTTTCCAGTCCGAACAGGTTTCAATAATCAATTTATGTAAATCTTTTTTGTGAAAATACTTCCCTTTAGAAGTTGCACTATTTTCGCTCGAG
>JAFPNK010000121.1 GCA_017401985.1 Paludibacteraceae bacterium
CACGGAAGAAAGACAGAAGAACGTGCTTTTCACCGACGGGTACTACTTTGGCCGGATCCTATTCTTTACCCGCAAAGGTGAACTGGAAAAGATATTCAAGAATGAATAATGAAGATGAATAATCAACAACCCATAATCTCTGTTTCGCACGTAACGAAACGTTTCGGAAAATTAGAAGTACTCCGCGACATCAGTTTTGAGGTGCACCAAGGCGAGGTCATCAGTCTGATCGGTTCTTCCGGTACAGGTAAGAGTACGCTCCTGCGCGCCATCAACATGCTCGAACCGCCCACCTCGGGTGAGATATACATCGATGGCGAACGGATTACAGCCAAGGGTTATCCGCTCCACAAAATGCGGCAAAAGATAGGCATGGTGTTCCAGAGTTTCAACCTCTTCGACCACATGACCGTCCTGGAGAATATCACAGATGCCCCGATACAACTGCTCCGTCTGCCTGAGGTGCAAGCCAAAGAAGAAGCCCTGGCATTGCTCAAGAAAGTCGGTCTGGCGCAAAAAGCGGATGCCTATCCTTCGGAGCTCTCCGGTGGTCAGAAGCAGCGTGTAGCTATCGCCCGTGCGCTTGCGATGCATCCGGAAGTGATCCTGTTTGACGAACCCACTTCGGCGCTTGATCCGACGATGGTGGGCGAAGTGCTGTCCGTCATCCGGCAGTTAGCCAAGAGCGGACTAACCATGCTCATCGTCACCCATGAGATGCGTTTTGCACGCGATGTTAGTACGCGTATCTTCTTCATGAACGAAGGCGTTATATATGAAGACGGAACACCCGAACAGATCTTCGACCATCCGGTACATTCCGCCACAAAGGCCTTTGTGCAGCGTATTCAGAAACTCGTTTACGAGATTGATTCGGACGACTTTGACTTTTTGCAGATCCCTACGGGTATCCGTCAGTTCTGTCTCAAATACAATATACGCACAGAAGAAGAAACTATTTATGCCTTGGTTCGGGAGATGTTGTTTGAACGTATGCAAGCGTATCGTCCTATTACGATTCGTCTGACGCATACCGAACTGACGGGTGTGACCGCCCTTGATGTGATGGTTGAGCACCTTACTCTGTCGCCCCTTGCTGATGCGGACCGTAAGGCACTCCGCCCAAGAGTGAAAGAACTGATTGAAGAACCCACCACACGTGGTTTCCGTATAAAGCTTATTCTTTAGAAAGGTAAGTAAATCAAATTATGAATAATCCAACAAGCCATAGAACGGATTTGCAGGCACAAGACCGTTCGTGCGAGGAACCGGCAAATACCTGGACGCACCTGTTGCCGCTGATAGGATCGGTCGGCGTGTCAGCTCCGCTTATTGTGCATGCCGCGGACAGAGGTGCTCTGGCGGTTGTAGGAACGGTATTGTTTATCGCGGGCATGCTGCTCATGTTCACTTCCTCAACGCTGTATCACGCCATCCAAAGCCCTGTTCACAAGGCGCGGCTGCGTGTGTTTGACCATGTGTCGATCTACGCGATGATTGCGGGTTCGTACTCGCTGCTGTGCGTGTATGTGGTCGGCGGTTGGAGGGGGTGGGCGCTGTTCTCCTTCCTGTGGGCATGCGTGCTGGCAGGCACGGTCGGTAAGTGTGTCGCCCTGGGCAGATACCCTCGCCTGTCGCTGGTCTTGTACCTGTTGATGGGGTGGGCAGCGCTACTGATCATGAGACCGATGTGGTTGCTGTTGCCCCGCGCGGCATTCTGGTGGATACTGGCGGAAGGGGTGATGTACACAACCGGCGTGTACTTCTTCCACGGGGATGAACAGCACCGTTACTGGCACGCTGTTTGGCATGTGTTTATCGTCCTCGGGGCATTGTGTCACACGATTGCCACGTGGTTGATTTTAACGAATGGATAAGGGATATGGATCGATATACATTAGGAAAATTTTGTAAGTTTCTGCTGCATCTTCACTACGATATCCGTGTGACGGGCGAGGAGTTGTTACGCGACAAGGCGACACATCTCGTGCTACCCAATCACACGGCGTATGTTGATCCGCTGCTGCTGTTCTCTCAGGTGTGGTGGCTGCCTATTCGTCCGTTGGTGGATGAGCGGTTCATGCGGCATTGGTTCTTCGGGCATATTCTGAGCAAGGCGGATGCGATCGAGGTGCCGGATCTGGAAAAGAGTGTGATGAGTCGCGAACAGGGAGCGATGGTAGCAGGGCAACTCAGCCGAATAGCGATTGATAGTCTGGCGGAAGGGAAACAGTTGTGTTTTTATCCTTCCGGGCATGTCAAAACGGTGGATAAGGAGATTATCGGTAATCGCCGTTTGGCGTATGAGGTATGCCGCGAGCTGCCGGAAAATGTGAAGGTCGTGCTCTGCCGCATGCGAGGGTTGGAAGGTAGCCGCTGGTCGAAGCTGCGGCCGAAGAACCGGAAGTGGCGTCGTACGGTCACGATGCTTTTTGAGGACCATACAGAGGATGTGCGTCAGTGGGCGCAGACACTTTCCCGCCGTGAGTTTAACGAACGGCTTGAGGAGTGGTATAACCAACAACCGGAGGCATATATTTACCTATCGCGTTGATGTCGCTCCTGAAGAGAATACATGGACGCAAGTGCCGTTGCTGCTCATCTTCGTTGATCGTCAGTACGAGCGTGATAGTGTGGAAGTAAACCAATTGATATAATATAAAAACGAACTAAATAACCAATATGTTATCTCGTCTTTACGGCGTATTACTGCCGTTCATTGTCAGTTTTCTGTTAGCATGGCTGCTTGACCCGCTGGTGAACTTCATTCAGCATAAATGCCGTGTGAAGTTCCGCGGTCTGTCAGTGGCTATCACGCTTATCCTGTTTGTCGGTTTGCTGTCGCTGGCGGTGTATCTTATCATCCCGGCGATGGGTAGGGAAGTGAAGTCGGCTGCGGTGGCCGTGGAGCAGTATTTCGCACATTTCGATGCCGATAAATACCTCACACCCGAGCAGCAGGAGAAGATCCACTCCACCCTCGACGGATTGAATTTGGAGTCGATGCTCTCCTATCCGGAGGTACGCGACGGCATTCAAAAACTGTTACCTAAAATAGGCGCATGGATCACCGGCGGACTGAGTTGGCTGAGCGAG